>NZ_QOWC01000247.1 GCF_003574465.1 Methylobacterium crusticola | reverse complement strand
GGCTGACCCGCCGAGCGAGTTCGTGATCGGATCGATCCCGCGCGCCTTGCCGTTCAGGCCTCTCCGCCATCACTGCCGCGAGCGATCGGCCCGCGCCGCGGGTCGGGGGCGAGACGAGCCTGCCCGGGAGGGGCCTCGCACCTCGCGCGGCGCCTCAGAACAGGTGCCGGAACAGGAAGTACAAGCTGCCCGAGATCAGGATCGCGGCCGGCAGCGTCAGCACCCAGGCCGCCGCCATGTTGCGCACGGTTGCCCACTGCAGCCCCGAGCTGTTGGCCGCCATGGTGCCGGCCACCCCGCTCGACAGGATGTGGGTGGTCGAGACCGGAAGGCCGTAGACCTCGGCCAGCCCGATCGTGCTCGCCGCCACCAGTTCGGCCGAGGCGCCCTGGGCGCAGGTGAGGTGCTGCTTGCCGATCTTCTCGCCCGCCGTGACCACGATGCGCTTCCAGCCCACCATCGTCCCCAGCCCGAGCGCCACCGCGACCGACACCTTGACCCCGTCCGGGATGAAGCGGGTGCCGTCGTTCCCCCGGCCGCACGCCCCTGGAAGATGCCGGGGGCCTGCTGCGAGGTCTGCACGAAGCCGGGCGTGGCCGAGGCCTCCATGGTGCGGTTGAGGGCGTAGGCCGTGGGACCAGCACCGATCAGGATCAGCCCCATGCCCTTCTGGCCGTCGTTGCCGCCGTGGGCGAAGGAGACGCCGGTGCAGGTCAGGATCAGCAGGGCCCGGATCCAGAGCGGCGGCGGGTGGTGACCGTCGGGGGGCTTCGTAGAGGTCCTTGCGGCGCACCAGCACCTTCATCAGCAGGAGCAGGGCGGCCGAGAGCACGAAGCCCAGCACCGGGGAGAGCAGCAGGGCGCGAAACACGCCCGCGGCCTGGCTCCCCTCGACGCCAGGGGTCGCCTGGCCGGCGGGAGCCATGATCTGGTTGGCGAGGCCCACCCCGATCACCGAGCCGATCAAGGCGTGCGAGGAGGAGTTCGGCAGCCCGAACGCCCAGGTGCCGAAGTTCCAGATGATGGCCGCGATGAGAAGCTGAGGAAGCGGATCGCGCGACTTACTTGAAGGAGAAGTTGCGGAATTCCTCGACATTCAGACAATGAGCGGAGTACAACTTGGGATCCGCGCCATTCGTCATCACGTCGCGCTGGCAGTCCTCGCGGAAGAACGCGTGTTGCGGACAGACGTCGTTCAGGCTCGAGATCCGCGTGGCCTCGCCGGTGTTGTTGAAGGGGCGGCAGGACACGATGTTCGATGCGGCGGGGATCTCGGCCGACTGAGCATAAGATGTCGCGCTCGCCAGAAACATGGAGAGCACGCCGCTGGCAGCGATGATAGCGATACGCATGAAAATGTGTTCCAGGATTGTGTGAACTGCGAGCACACAACAAAGTTTAATCCCAGAGAGTTTCATGAAATTTTCATGACGGAACTCCTCGGGGGTGTGATGTCAGACAATGTGACTGTCCGTGATTGTGCTTAGCCGGCTTCGATAACTTGACCTGCGCCGAGATCAGACGATGTATGGGCAGGAGAGCGGTCTCGCCGCCACCCGGCCCGGTCACAGCCGGCGTCCGGCGGGGCTTGAGATCGGCACGGCCCGATGGGGAACGGAGCTCGCGATGGCAGATCACCCACCTGGTTCCCAGACCAGCGATCGATCCGTCCAGCAGCTCGCCACCATGAACGCGCAGCTCGCGCTCTGGGCGGCGTGCTCGGCCGAGGAGAGCCCGCCGTTGATCGAGCAGTTCGAGGCCATGGGCTACGAGGTGCGCGGCAAATCCCGCGAGGCGATCGCCGAGGTGCTGCGCCACCCGCCCACGCGCCCGCCCCGCTCTTGAACGGCGACCGGGACCCGGGTGCGGGAGCAGCGATGGCTGCGCGAGCCGGTGACGCCGAGCGACCCGGCGGGCCCGGCCGGCGCGCGCCGGCGTGGTCCCGGGCGCGGATGAGCATGGAGGCGGCTGCCTTGACGGCCGGCCGGGAGATCGAGGTGACGCGCGACCGCCGCGCCGTCACGCCGTCACGCCGCGATACCGGACCGGGACGCCGCGGCGGCGGAGGCCGCCTCGGGTCCGGCCGGACCGCTCGCGCGCAGGAGCACGCGGGCGATGAGCATGAGCACGCGGGCGACGAGTACGGGTGATCCCACCACCGTGGGTGTCGCACCGGGCCAGGTCTGGGCGTGGCGCAAGGCCAGCATCCTGGGCGAGTTCTAGAGCATGGTCCGGCGAAGTGGACACCGGTTCGCCGCAGAACATGCGGCAGACTCAAAAACCTGGAGCAGCGGCCGATCGCAGCGTGATCGGATGCTGCTCTAGCCCGAGATGTCTCGCCAGCATGGCGTCGCCGTCGTCACGGATCTGCGGATCGGCAGCTACAATCTCGCTCTGCGTGACGGCGACGGCTTCCTGGGTGACCGGGTGCGCAGCGAGGCCTTCCAGCTCATCCTGGATGAGGTGCGTCAGCAACGGCGTCGCGTCGGTGAGGACCCGCTGGGCGAGGTCGCCAGCAGTGACCGGCCGGCGATGTCGGGCTCGCTCCGTCCTGGGTGCCGGACCGTTTCCCGTGTCTCACGTGATATTCTCCTGCGAACCCGGAGCGCGGGGTTTACAAATCTGTGCCTGGAGGATTTTATGTCCACAGGTTGCATAAGACCGTGAGGCCTGCATTTTAAGTAGATCAGGGGGGAGACCGGCATGGGACCCGGCGTTCGCCGTCTCGTCGGCTGTCTACTTATCGGCGGAATAACGGCTGCTCTTCCAGCGGCACAGGCAGCCGAAGGTGGCCTCAGCTTCTGGATCCCGGGGCAGCCGGTGCCCAATGGAGGCATCCTGCCGCCGCCCGGCACTTACTTCGACAGCACCACCTACTTCTATAACGCCAGGATCGGTGGCGGACGCAGCACCCAGCTCGGCGGCAACGTCATCGCCGACGCCAAGGTGAACCTCGTCGCCGACTTCGTGACCGGGTTGTGGGTCGTGCCGACCCCGATCCTGGGCGGCAACGTGGCCTTCGGCCTCGTCCTCCCTTTCGGCGAACCGGCCGTGCAGGCGGGCGTGCTCCTCAACGGGCCACTCATCAACCAGGCACTCGGCCGCCCGGTGGGCGCGAGCGTGCGCGACGCGACCTTCAACGCCGGTGATCCCATCCTGTCGAGTTCGATCGGCTGGCATGCCGGCAACTGGCACTGGAAGCTTGCCTCGGCGCTCAGCATCCCGGCGGGTGCCTACGAGCCCGGGCAGCTCTCGAACGTCGCCCTCAACCGGTACGTCGGCGACTTCTCGGCCGGCCTGAGCTATCTCGACCCGACCCTCGGCATGGACCTCTCGGTCGTGGCTGGCCTCACGCTGAATGGCCGGAACCCGGCGACCCGGTACGAGACCGGGGACGAGTTCCACCTCGACGTCTCGGCCACGAAGTACCTGACCCGGGAATTGTCGGTCGGCGTCATCGCGTCCCATTACCAGCAGATCACGGGCGACAGCGGGACGGGGGCACGGCTCGGGCCCTTCAAGGGGCGGGTCACGGCGGTGGGCGGGACGATCGGCCTGACGGTCCCGGTCGGGGAGATCCCGGTCTCCGCCCGCGTGAAGGTGCTGCGCGAAGTCGAGGTCGAGAACCGCTTCCAGGGCACCATCGGCTTCCTGCAGGTCTCGTTCCCGCTGGGCGTCCCGCCGACGCCATCCTCCGAACCGCGGTCTCTCGCCGCGAGACCGTAGAGGACCCGGAGCAGGCCAGGCCTCCACACGACCCGGAAGGCGGTAGCGATGTCGTTCATTGATGTCTTCGCTTGGCTCGTCCTGCTGGTCGTGGTCGCGACCCTCGTCGCGGCCTTCGTGGCGCTCGGGGTGATGCCGGGCCGCATCGCGCGCCGGCGCGGCCACCCCTGGGCCCAGGCGGTCGCCGTCGGCAGCTGGGCCACGCTGATCTGCGGCTTCGTGTTCTGGCCGCTCATCCTGACCTGGGCCTACGTCGATGCCCCGCCCCAGCGGGAGACGCCTCGGTGATCGTCTTCCTGCTCAACAGCTACGTCGCCCTCCTGGTCCTGTTCGTCTGGCTCCGGTTCATCCCCTTCACCCTGTTCTGGAAGCTCTCGCCTGCCCTCGTCCTCGTCGTGCTGCTCGTCGGGCTGTTCATCCCGATGGGCTGGGGGGCCCCGTCCGGCCCGGCGGCGGTCATCCGCAACTCGGTCCAGATCATCCCGTCCGTCGCCGGCGAGGTCGTGGAGGTGCCCGTCCTGGCGAACACGCCGGTCGGGGAAGGCGAGGTCCTGTTCCGCATCGACCCGACCACCTACCAGGCTCAGGTCGAGGCCATCGAGGCCCAGCTCACGTTCGCGGAACTGCGCCTTGCCCAGATGTCCGAGCTGCAGGGACGGGGAACCGGCCGCGCCTTCGACGTCGAGCAGCGCCAGGCCGAGGTCGACCAGCTGAAGGCTCAGCGCGACGCCGCCAAGTGGAGCCTCACCAAGACGACCGTGCTGGCCCCGGCCGCCGGCTACGTGACGAACGTGACGCTGCGGAAGGGCGCGCGTGTCACGGCGCAATCCCCCGTGATGGCCTTCATCGACACCTCCGAGACGATCCTGGGCGCGGAGATCCCGCAGATCAACGCCCGCTACATCGAGCCCGGGCAGCCGGTCGAGGTCACGTTCAAAGCCTTCCCGGGCACCGTCTTCGCCGGCCGCGTCGAGGCGGTGCTGCAGGCCATCGCGACCGGACAGGCACAGCCGGGCGGCCTCGCGGTGGCTCCTCCCGAAATCCAGGCCGCGCCCTTCGTGGTTCGGTTCAAGCTCGACGACCAGGGCACGGCCCGGCGCCTGCCCGCCGGGAGCACGGGCACGGCCGCCGTCTATACCGAGCACGTCCAGGCTGCGCACGTGATCCGGAAGGTCGTGCTGCGGCAGACCGCGATCCTGAACTACGTCAACCCGTTCTGAGCGCGTCAGCGCCCGACAGGGAGCTTGCCATGAAGAGGACCGTTCTCGCAGCACTTGCCGCGGCCTGTCTCGCCTTCGCGGCCTGCGCGCAGGACGCATCCCCGCGAGAGCTGGCTCGCCGCGTGGTCGAGCGCCGCGCGGCCGAGGCGGTCGTCTGGGGGATGCCGGTCGTCAACTACGACCTCATGCTTCAGGAGATGCTGACCAAGACGGCCGGCAAGGTGAACCAGGTGATCTACTGGGGCCGCCCGCTCGACTGGCACAATCAGACCCTGACCCCCAACCCGGACACGCTCTACCTCATGGCGTTCCTCAACACGAAGGACGTCGGTCCCATCGTGATCGAGGTGCCGCCGGCGGACGACGGCGGATCCCTGAACGCCAACGTCGTCAACATCTGGCAGCAACCGCTCGAGGATGCGGGCCTCCTCGGGGTCGACGCCGGCAAGGGCGTCAAGCTCCTGATGGTGCCGCCCGACTTCTCCGGCCAGGTCCCGCCGGGCTATGTCGCCCTGCGACCGGGCACGCACGGCAGCTACGGCCTGTTCCGCTCGAACCTCGCCAGCCACGCCGATGCCGACGTCGCCAGGTCGGTGGCCTACGGCAAGCGGATCCGGATCTACCCGCTCTCCCAGGCCGCCGATCCGCCCCCGACCCGGTTCACCGATGTCGGGGACACCGTGTTCGACGCGACGATCCGGTACGACGAGCGCTTCTTCGAGGGGCTCGACCGGATCGTGCAGGCCGAGCCGTGGCTCGCCCGCGACCGGGCCATGATCGATCAGCTGCGGGCGATCGGCATCGAGAAGGGCCGGCCCTTCGCCCCCGACGCCGAGGCGAAGCAGGCGCTCACGACCGGCGTGCGCGAGGCACAGGCGTGGCTCGAGGCGAGATACGCTGCGGGCCTGCCACCATTCTTCGAGGGCACGCACTGGACCTTGCCGGCGCCTCCCGAACTCATCCGGGCCGCGCAGGCGGACTTCGCCGAGCCCGACCGCTATCCGGTCGACGCGCGCGGCCTCGCCTACAGCTACGCCTATATCGGCATCAAGCGCCTGGGCGCGGGCCAGTTCTACCTGATCAACATCCGGGACAAGGACGGGAACAGCTACGAGGGTGGCAATACCTACCGCCTGACCGTGCCGCCGAACGCGCCTGTCGAGCAGTACTGGTCGGTGACCGCCTACGACCGCCAGACCCATGCGCTCATCAGGAACATGGGTCGCGCGAGCCGCGCATCGAACAATGCCGAGGTCCAGAAGAACCCCGACGGCTCCGTCGACCTCTACCTCGGGCCCCAGGCGCCGGCCGGCAAGGAGGCCAACTGGATCCCGACCGATCCGTCCCGCCGGTTCGAGCTGATGTTCCGCCTCTATGCGCCGACGAAGGCCCTGTTCGACAAGGCGTGGACGCTGCCGGATGTGGAGAGGGTGGCGACCGGGACGGCCGCCAGGGCGCAACCGGACATGGCCTCGCCCGCCGGGTCCCAACCGCAAGTTCCCTATCCGGCGCGGGCCTTGTCGCCGGCCCATGCCGATCTCGCCCGCTCGGCCGGCGTCCCCGCCCTGCTCGCCAACGAGAACTACGTCGAGGCGCTCGCCCGCGTCGTCTACTACTGGGGCTATCCCGCCGTCGATGGCTTCGGCCGCACCAACATGTGGGAGATCATGCGGGACAAGCCCGGCACCATGCTCGGGCTCCTGCCCGGCGCGCCGATGAACACGACGGGATGCCTCGCGGACTACATGTCGCCGGCGCAGCGCTGGGTCGTCACGCCGAACAACGACACCATCTACGGGGCCGGCTTCGCCAATCTCGCCGTCGAGCCGGCGGTCATCCAGACGCCAGCCGAGGTGCCTCAGGGTCATTACTGGACCATCCAGATCGTCGACATCTTCACGAACGTCGTCCACCAGCTCGGTTCGGCCTCGGCGACGCCGGGCGGCAAGTTCCTGCTGGTCGGGCCGACCTGGACGGGCGAGAAGCCGAGCGGCTTCCTCGGCGTCCTGCGCATGCCGACGAACACCGCCGGTGTCTTCCCGCGGAGCTTTGCGGCGCGCACGCCGGAGGCGAAGGCCAGGGCCATCGCCGTGCTCGACCAGATCGGGATGTATCCCCTCAGCAAGGACCAGCCCGGTCCGCGCAAGATCGACTGCCGGGCGGCGGCCCGCAACGCCGTCTACCCTCCGGGCGTGACGGCGCGGATGATCGCGGCCGACCCGGACGCCAGCCGGCCCCAGTGGGTCAACCCGAAGACCTTCTGGGACGATCTGGCGAAGATGCTGGCCGCGAACCCGGCCGTCGGCCCGAGCGACGCCGCCATGGCGGACCAGGCCCGGACCCTGATCGCCCTGCGCCAGACCGATCCGGGCTACAGGGCCCTGCTCGACCGGGCTGCGCTGGCCGCCGACGCGGCCCTGCATGCGAGCAGCACCTACGTCCAGGTGGGCGTCGATACCGGCAACGGCTGGCAGCGCCAGATGGGGGCGGGACACTGGGGTACCGACTGGTTCAGCCGCGCCCAAGCCACCGTCATCTACATCTACGTCAACGACTACCGGGAGGCGACGTACTTCATCAGGGGAACCGACGCCAAGGGTTCCCTGCTCGACGGCCGTCACGTCTACACGATGACCTTCCCGAAGGAGGCGCTGCCGCCGATGGATCGCACGCGCGGCGGGTTCTGGTCGCTGACGATGTACGACAAGGATTACTTCATGCTGCCGGACCCGCCGAACGGCCGCACCAACATCGGCACCGTCAATCTCGATGCCAACGAGCTGAGGTTCGCCCCCGACGGCGCGCTCACCCTCACCCTCTCGCGCGCGCAGCCGGCCGATGCCGAGGCGCGCGCCAACTGGCTGCCCGCGCCCGAGGGGCAGTTCGCCCTCATCGTTCGTGCGTACGTACCGACGCAACAGGTCCTCGATGGCGCGTACAAGCTGCCAGACGTCATCAGGGAGGCCAGGGACGCCGCTCCGTAAAGCCCCACCCGCGAAGGCCACCAGGGGTACGGGAAGGCGACCTCGAAGCCGGCTCCAGGCGCCAGGCTTGCGTGACGAGGGCGGTTCAAGGAGAGGGCGGGAGATCCCGTGCGCTTCAAGGGCTGCAATGTGCGAAGGCGAACCGACCTCGAGCCGTGCCGGGCGCTCTCCGGGGAGCCGGCGGCCGATGATGGCGGAGGCTTCCGCCTCGCTCGGCTCACCGGGTCCCGTGTTGGCTGCCACCCGGCGACACCAGCGTTCGTCGGGCCGGTGTCGAGGCGACCGGACCGGGCGCCGGTGCCGCCTCGGCGCCGGCCAGGGGACGTCGGACGGGAGCACGCAGCCGACCTCAGGTCCGGTCTCGTCGCTGAGGGATGGCCCGCCTGCCAGTGTGGTCTAGTCCCTCTGCATCAGCCAGAGGCACGTCGTGGATTTAGGCGAAGGCAACATAACATGTGTTATGGCGCGTTCATCAGACGGCTCACTAGTACATTTTAGAGCTGCTGAATCCTTGGGCTTGAGCGATGCCGCGTTTCTACTTCGACATTTGCGAGGGGCCGGAATTCATCGCGGATGATGAGGGGTCGGAGTACGCCGACCTCGACGCTGCCGAGCGTGAAGCCGTGCTGGCGGCCGCCGAGCTCAGTAAGGATCGCTTCCCGACGGGGAGGGTCCGCGAAATCGCGATCGGCGTTCGGGACCGGGCCGGTCAGCGGCTCCTGACGGCCACGGTCTCGATGCAGATCGAGCGGGTTCACCTGCTGTCCGAGTGACCGGGCTGGGCTGCCCGGGCCCGCAGCGCCAGGACGGCAGCGCCAATGTGTCGTCAGCCGCTCCGGCACCCGACCGCCCGGCTGGCCTCCAGGCCCGCCTGCGCCGCATCGATCATGGCAGACGAGCCGCCAGCCCGCGAGGCCCTGCGGGAGGTGGTTGGACCAGTCCGGACCTGAGAGCGTCACGGTCGTGTGCTTGCGATCGTCCGATAGCTTGCGGGAGAGTTCGAACTCGGTTCCATAGGGCGACTTACGACATTGCGTCGGGCAGCCGTTCCCGAGAAAGAAAGTCCGAAAAGATTGATCTGGGTTAGTTGTTGAAGCCAACACAGGCCCTAGTTTGAGCAATTATCAGCGTTCCCGAAACAGGTGCTGATGACCGGGAGAGCCGTGCGCTTCCACCTGCAATGCACGGTGAGGCAGCCATGGTTTCAGCTCCCAACCACTCCATCGACGTGCTTATCCGCAAGCTGGAGAGCATCGCCCCGCTGTTCGATGAGGAGCGGCGCGCGATCGAGGGCCTGTCGGTCACGGTCAGGCCCATGAAGGCGGGCCAGGACCTCGTGCGCGACCAGGACCGCCCCTCGCAGTGCTGCCTGATCCTGGAGGGCTGGGCCTGCCGCTACAAGCTCCTCAAGACGGGCAAGCGCCAGATCTTCTCGTTCCATATTCCGGGCGACATCCCCGACCTGCAGAGCCTGCACCTGAGCGTGATGGATCACAGCGTCAGCACCCTGACGCCGGCGACCGTCGCACTCATCCCGCATCACGGCCTGCACGAGCTGACGGCGCGCTTTCCCCGGATCGCGGCCGCCTTCTGGCGCGACACGCTCGTGGACGCGGCCATCTTCCGCGAGTGGATGGTCGGCATGGGGCGGCGCAGCGCCACTCAGGCGATCGCCCACCAGTTCTGCGAGATGTACCTGAAACTCCAGGCTGTCGGGCTGGCTGAGGACCACATCTACAAGCTGCCGGTCACGCAGTCGGACATTGCTGACGCGCTTGGGATGACGAACGTGCACGTCAACCGCGTGCTGAAGGATTTGCGCGAAAAGGGGCTGATCACCCTCATGCGCAATACCTTGCAGATCCATGATTGGGAGGAGTTCACCAGGCTGTGTGAATTCGATCCGACGTATCTCCACCTGGAGCAGCAGGCGGCATGAGTCTTCACTTCCAGCCGGTGCAGGTTGCCACGGGCAGCGCCGACACGGAGAGCCAGTTGGTCTTCGCCGACGGCTTCCTGGTCGCCGTGCTGGTGCGCCTCTCGGATGATCACGGTGAGGATGCCGGGCTGTGGTTCCTGGAGGCGGGGTTCGGCCGGGTTGATGATCCCCTCCAGCCTACGTTCAGTGATCTGGGCGAGGCGCAGGACTGGATCGAACGTCGCCTGGCCGGAGGCTGAGCACCTCCCGGCAGCGTCGGCCCGCGCCGCCACGACGGCTGTTCCTGGCCCGCTCCGGCTGAAGGCCGCTCTGCCGGCATCACGACGCGCGATGCCGGCACGGGCTGAAGCCAGTGCTTCGCGGCGGCTGACGGGGCGCTGTACGAGGCCGGGCGCCGCGGGCGAGACCGCCCGGCGACGCGGCTGGGCGCGGCACTGGCCTGTCGCGGAGCCGAGGTCGCCTGACCGGCCATGAGCCCGCAGCAATCCTGCCGTTGCGGCGGCTGCTCGCACGATATGGCGCGACAGAGGAAGGCCCGCGCCGCGTCCCCTCGGGCTTCCTCGTGCAAGTGCCCGGAGAACTTATCCGGACAGTTTGTTCTGTTAATCATGAATGATCTGTTTACACGATGACGCCGTGAATCTGGTTGCCGTGCTCTCACAAGCGCATAGGTTAATCGAAGCTTAACCTGCATCAGAGTTGCGTATGTCCGACACGTCAGCGCTCGCCTGCATCCGTGAATCGAGATCTGGTTCCACGAGGACGATCGGGGAAGGCGGGCTCGCTCAGCCGCGCGTCGCTCGCCGGGAGCAAGAGCATCGCACGTCCCCGACCCGTCAGAAGGGGGCCGGCCATGCGGAGCAGGTGCTCAAGTCCTTCAACACGTGGGCGTTCAAGCGCGAGCAGCCCGGCAATGCCGAGCGCC
>NZ_KZ984646.1 GCF_003574465.1 Methylobacterium crusticola | reverse complement strand
GGAGGGCCGCGGGTCCGCCGCCGCGGAGGGCCGCGGGGCCGCCGCCGCGGAGGGCCGCGGGTCCGCCGCCGCGGGGGCGTGCGGGCCTGCTGCCGGCTCCGCCGGCTCGGCGAGGCCGGGATCGTCGTTGCGCACGTCGTTCACCCGCGGGCTCACGGCCGCGAGCGTCAGCCACGCCTCGGGGCAGGGCCGGCACAGGGCGGCGGCGGCGCCGGCATCGGCCCCGCGCCAGTCGAGCCAGCGCCCGACGTCCTCGGGCGCGAGGATCGCCGGCATGCGCTCGTGGATCGCCGCGAGGAGGCCGTTCGCCCCGCAGGTGACGATGGCGGCGGTGTCGATCTCGGAGCCGTCGCGGCCGCTCCAGGTCTCCCACAGGCCCGCCAGCGCCATCGGCCCGCCCCCGGCGCGGCGGATTGCGAAGGGCGCCTGCCCGCGCCCGCCGTCGCGCCGCCACTCGTAGAAGCCGTCCGCCAGGAACACGCAGCGCCGGTAGCGCAGGGCGTTGCGGAAGCTCGGCTTCCCGGCCGCGGTCTCGATCCGGGCGTTGATCAGGAGGGGGAAGTCGCCCGGGTCCTTCACCCAGGCCGGCAGCAGGCCCCAGCGCATCAGCGCGAAGCGCCGCCGCCCGTGCTCGGCCGTCACCACGGCCACCGGCTGGGTCGGCGCCACGTTGTGCCGGGGCGGGAAGTTCGGCTGCTCGGGATAGCCGTAGAATTCCCGGAACACGTCCGGCGGCGAGGCGACGAAGAAGCGGCCGCACATGCGCGTCCGGGTCCCTAGAGCCAGCGTTTCCAGCGGAAGAACGCGTAGGGCAGGATCGCCGCCACCACCATCATCCCCACCGCCATCGGGTAGCCGAAGCCCCAGTCGAGCTCCGGCATCGCCTTGAAGTTCATGCCGTAGATCGACGCGATCAGGGTCGGCGGCATGAACACCACCGCCATGACCGAGAACAGCTTGATGATGTTGTTCTGCTCCAGGTTGACGAGACCGAGCGTGGCGTCGAGCAGGAACTGGATCTTGGCCGACAGGAAGGTCGCGTGCTCCTCGAGCGACTGGAGGTCGCGCAGGGTGGAGCGTACCTCCTCGCGGATCTCCCGCGGGGCCTTGGTGGCGCGGTAGCTCGCCGAGAGCGACAGCAGGATGCGCTCGACCGAGACCAGGCTCTCGCGCTGCTTCGACAGGAGGTCGTTGTGGCGCCCGAGCCCGCGCAGGGTCTCCTGCAATTCGGCGTTGCGGGCGCTCGGGTCGGTGTGCTCGGCGAAGACGCGGCGCGAGATCCCGTCGATGCGCTCGCCCTGGGCCTGGAGGACGTCGGCGGCGCGGTCGATCACGGTCTCGATCAGCCCGGCCAGGATCGCCTCCCCGACCAGCATCACGCCGGCCGGGCGGGCGGCCCGGTGGACGAACATCCGGAAGGCCTGCGGGTCCTCGTAGCGCACCGTGGCGAGCTTGTTGTCGCGCAGGATGAAGGTGACGCCGGTCAGGCGCGCCTCGTCGGTCTCGACCCGGCAGAGCAGGCGCCCGGTCATGTAGCGGGCGCCGTTCTCGACGTAGAGCAGCTCCGAGGGCTCGATGTCCTGCATCTCCTCCCGGGTCGGGATCGAGATGCCCAGGAAGGCTTCGACCTTGTGGTCCTCCTGCCGGCTCGGCTCGATGAGGTCGATCCAGAGGGCGTCGGGCGGGATCGGCTCCGGAAGCTCCAGCAGGCGCCGCTCGAGGAGCGGCTGGCCGGTGCTGGCGCAGGCGTTCGGCTGGTGGACGAAGATCAAGGCGTGGTCTCAATCGAGGGCGTGGGGCGGAGGCGGGCTGGATTCGGGAACGAAGAAGTCCGGCGCCAGCGGCACGCCCTGTGTGACGCGGTAGCTTGAAAACTCCGTGACGCCCTCCTTCGCCAGGAACGTGTCGTCGATGAGGAAGCGGCCGGTGAAGTCCCGCGCGGGCTTCAGGAAGATCCGGTGGGCGGCGTCCGCCAGGATCTCGGGCGTGCGGCTCGCGCGCATCAGCGCGTCGCCCCCGAGGAGGTTGCGCACCGCCGCCGTCGCGATGGTGGTGCGCGGCCACAGGGCGTTCACGGCGATGCCGCGCCCCCGCAGCTCGCCCGCGAGGCCGAGCACGCACAGCGACATGCCGAACTTCGCCATCGAGTAGGCGAGGTGCGGCGCGAACCACCGCTCCTGCATGTCGAGGGGCGGCGACAGCATCAGGATGTGGGGGTTTGCCGCCCGCTCGAGGTGCGGGATCGCGAGCTTCGAGACGAGGTAGGTGCCGCGCGCGTTGATCTGATGCATCAGGTCGAAGCGCTTCATGTCCGTGGCCGTCGTGCCCGTCAGCGCGATGGCGCTGGCGTTGTTGACCACGATGTCGACGCCGCCGAAGCGCGCGGCCGTGGCCGTGAGGGCCGCCTCCACCTGCGCCTCGTCCCGCACGTCGACGGCGAGCGCGAGGGCCTGGCCGCCGGCGGCCTCGATGGCGGCGGCCGCAGTGTGGATGGTGCCCTCGAGCCTGGGATGGGGCGCCGTGGTCTTGGCCGCGACGGCGACGTTGGCGCCGTCGCGGGCGGCCTTGAGGCCGATGGCGAGGCCGATGCCGCGCGAGGCCCCGGTGATGAACAGCGTCTTGCCCCGGAGGGACATCCCGCCTTCGTGCGACATCTCGGTTCCTCCCACGATACCCCGTCCCACGACACCGGATCCGGCGCTCACGCGTCCGGCCGCCGGGCCGCCTCGGGCGGCTCCGTCGCGGCCGCCGCGGGCTCGCAGACGTCGACCCACGCGGCGGCGGCCAGCGCGGCGAGGCGCTCGGGCGCGAGCCGCACCGCGCTGTTCGGCGAGCCCGCCGCCGGCACCACCTCGTCGAAGGCCCGCAGGGACACGTCGCAGTAGACCGGCAGCGGCGCCCTGAGCCCGAACGGGCAGACGCCGCCGACCGGATGGCCGGTCACCGCCTCGACCTCGTCGGGCCCGAGCATCTTGGCCTTGCCCCCGAAGGCGGCCTTGACCTTGCGGTTGTCGAGCCGCGCGTCGCCCCGCGTCACCACGAGGAGCACGCGATCGGCGACGCGCAGCGACAGCGTCTTGGCGATGCGCGCCGGCGCGACGCCGTGCGCCGCCGCGGCGAGCGCCACGGTGGCAGAGCTCGCGTCGGTCTCGACGATCGCGAGGTCCGGCGCATGCTCGGCCAGGAAGGCCTTCACGCTCGCGAGGCTCATCGGGCGGCGGCCCGCATGCGGCGGTGGGACGAGAGCACGTGAGGCATCCCCGGATCCTTGAGGTGTGTCGTCGACGGCGCGGGGGGCGGCGGCGGCCGCCCCGCCCTACTGCGCCGCCGCGAGCGCCGGGCGGGTGTCCGCGACCCCATCCAGCGCCGCGGGCCGCGGGCCGCCGGTGGCCCAGTCGAGCAGCTCGACCGTGTGCACGATCGGGATCCGGGTGCCCTTCCCGATCTGCGTCGCGCAGCCGATGTTGCCCGTCGCGATCACGTCCGGCCGCACGCGCTCGATGTTGGCGACCTTGCGGGCCCGCAGCCGCCCGGCCAGCTCGGGCTGGAGGATGTTGTAGGTGCCGGCCGAGCCGCAGCAGATGTGGCCCTCGGGCACGTCCTTCACGGTGAAGCCCGCGCGGGAAAGCAGCACCTTCGGCTCGGTGCGCAGGGCCTGCCCGTGCTGCATCGAGCAGGCCGAGTGGTAGGCCACGACCAGGTCCGTCTCGATGACGGGCGCTCCCAGCCCGAGGGCCGTGACGTACTCGGTCACGTCCCGGGCGAGGGCCGAGACCCGCGCGGCCTTCCCGGCGTAGGCCGGGTCGTCGCGGAACATGAAGCCGTAATCCTTGATCGTGGTGCCGCAGCCGGAGGCCGTGACCACGATGGCGTCGAGGCCCTCGCGGTCGATCTCGGCGATCCAGGCGTCGATGGTGCGGCGGGCATGGGCGTGGGACGAATCCTCGCGGCCCATGTGGTGGGTGAGCGCGCCGCAGCAGCCCTCGCCCCGGGCCTGCACCACCTCGACGCCGTGGCGGTTGAGCAGGCGGATCGCCGCCTGGTTGAAGTCCGGCCGCAGCACGCTCTGGGCGCAGCCGCGCAGGAGGGCGACGCGGCCCCGGCGCGGGCCGGCGGACGGCGCGAACACGCCGGGCCGGTCGGCCGGGTCGCGGCCGGGCAGGCCGTCCGGCGCGAGGTCGAGCATGGCGGCGAGGCGGTTGCCGATGCGGGGAAGGCGGGCGGCCAGGCCCCGGAACGGCCGCCCGAGCCGCGCCGCGAGCAGGGCGAGGCGGAAGCGGCCCGGATAAGGCAGCACCTGCGCCAGAAGGCTGCGCAGCCAGCGGTCCTCCGCCGGGCGGGCGTAGGTCTTCTCGATGTGGGCACGGGCGTGGTCGACGAGGTGCATGTAGTGCACGCCCGACGGGCAGGTGGTCATGCAGGACAGGCAGGAGAGGCAGCGGTCGACGTGCTTGACCACCTCGGGGCTGGCCGGCTTGCCCCCCTCCAGCATGTCCTTGATGAGGTAGATGCGGCCGCGGGGAGAGTCGAGCTCGTCGCCGAGCAGCAGGTAGGTCGGGCAGGTGGCGGTGCAGAAGCCGCAATGGACGCAGGTCCGCAGGATCTTCTCCGACGCCGCCATGGCGGGATCTGCGAGCTGCGCGGGGGTGAAGCTGGTCTGCACGGCGGTTCCTCGGCGGATTCTTCTGGCTNCGGGTGGCGCGGCGCCCCGCCCGTTCTAGAACATTTTCAAGGCGGCGGGAGCGCCAATCGGGCTTCCGCCGGCCGCTGCGGCACCGGAGGCGGCACGTTGGAGAAGGCCCTCTACTACCTCGTCACCCTGGCCGAGGCCGGCCTGTCCCTCCTCGGCATCCGGGCCACCTACGAGCAGCCGGCCTACGCGGTGCGGGAGATCCGCGAGGGCGTCGAGATCCGCGCCTACGCGCCCCGCACGGCGGTCGAGACCGCCACGGAGGGGCCGGGCGATTCCGCGGCCTTCCGCCGCCTCTTCGCGTACATCACCGGGGCGAACCGCGACGCCCGCCTGATCGCCATGACGGTGCCGGTGTCCCAGGGCGCCGGGCAGCGCGTCGCCGGGGCCGGGCCCGTGGAGGAGGCGGGCGAGGCGTTGCGGATGCGCTTCTTCCTGCCCCGCAAGGTCGTGGCGGCCGGGGCCCCGGTCCCGACCGACCCCCGGGTCCGCCTCGTCGACCTGCCGGCCGAGACCGTGGCGGCGCTGCGCTTCTCCGGGGTCCCGACGCCGGAGGCCCGCCGGGCGCACGAGGCCCGGCTCCTCGCGGCGCTGGCGCGGTCCGGCCGCCGGCCGGCGGGGGCGCCCGCCCTCCTCGGCTACGACCCGCCGTCGACGCCCGGGTTCCTGCGCCGCAACGAGGTCGTGGTGGTGCTGGCGGATCCGCCGTGACCGGCGCCCCCGGCCGCCCTTGCGGGCGGCAGTGCCCTCGCGGGCGGCAGTGCCCTCCCGCGCGGCGCCGCCCTCACACGCCGGCGTACATTCGGCCCGGGTTGAACAGCCCTGCGGGGTCGTGCGCGGCCTTGATGCCGGCGGTGATCCGCATCAGGGGCTCGGGGAGCGGCTCGAACACCGGCACCGCCGCCCGCACGGAATCGGGCGCCCGCACCAGGGTGGCGTGGCCGCCGGCGGGCCGTAGCGCCGCCCGCACGGCCCCGGCGCCGGCATCGCCCTCGGCACCGGTGGCGAGCCAGATCAGGCCGCCGCCCCAATCGTAGAACCAGCGCGCCGGCCGCGCCGACGCGATCGCGGCCACGACCGCCGGGCCCCGCCCGGGCGCCGTCGACAGGCGCCAGACCGCGTCGTCCCGGCGGGCGCCCGCCGCCTCCCTGGCGGCGGCCGCGAAGGGCGCCACGTCCCGCACCGCCCGCCAGAGGGCGCCGGCGGCCTCGCCCTCGACGGACTCGGGCGCGCCGTACCGACGCAGCAGCCGGCGCAGCTCCCCGAGCCGGTAGTCGATCGAGGCGGAAAAACCCTCGATGCGCAGGAGCGTGCGCGCCGTCTCCCCGTCGATCCCGACCGGCAGGTGGGCCGCCCCGGTGATCTCGAACGGCGAGCCGAGGGCGAGGCTCATGGCCTCGGCGGCGCGGGCGTCGTCGAGGCCGGTCAGCACCAGCGTGGCGGTGCGCTCCGGCACCGGCAGCACCTTGAAGGTGACCTCGGTCAGGAAGCCGAGGGTGCCCCAGGAGCCGGCCATCAGCTTCACGAGGTCGAGCCCGGTGACGTTCTTCATGACCCGGCCGCCGGACTTCACCGCCTCGCCGCGCCCGTTGACGAAGCGCACGCCGATCAGGCTGTCGCGGGCGGCCCCGGCCGAGATCCGCCGCG
This sequence comes from Methylobacterium crusticola, assembly GCF_003574465.1. Taxonomy (GTDB): domain Bacteria; phylum Pseudomonadota; class Alphaproteobacteria; order Rhizobiales; family Beijerinckiaceae; genus Methylobacterium; species Methylobacterium crusticola. The sequence goes on along the minus strand of NZ_KZ984646.1, from coordinate 4,611 downwards.
GCCCCGAGATGTTGCCGGCGGCGACCGCCCCCACGGTCGGCTCGCCGGAGGAGCCGAGGAGCGGGCGGTGGTCCATGGGCTCGAAGGGCAGCATCTGGCCCCCCGCGGCGAGGCGCGCCTCGACCTCGGCGAGCGGCGTGCCCGCGCGGGCGGCGATCACCAGCTCGGCGGGCTCGTGGAGCGTGATCCCGGTCAGGCCGGCGGCCGACAGCGTCGTCTCGTCCTGGGCCGGGCGGCCGAGCGCCGCCTTGGTGCCGCCGCCGACGACCCTGAGCCGCTCGCGCCGCGCCGCCGCCGCGGCCACCACGGCCGCCGCCTCCGCCTCGGTCAGGGGCTGGTACGTGCTCATCGTCGGGTCACTCGCCGGGGGATGCCGCGGGCTCGCGGCGGGCCGGATCATGGCGGGGAACGCGGGCCCGTTGCAAGCGCGCGCGCGCCGACCCGCCCCGGGCCGCGCGCCGGGCGCGCTACCGCGCCGGCAGCGCCCGCCGCAGGCGCGCCTCGACCACCCCGCGCAGGCCCGCGATGTCGAAGCGCCAGACCAGCGCGCCGTAGATCAGGCCTCCGCCGGCGACGCAGGCCGGCAGCGCGAGCCAGGGCGCGAGGCCGCGCAGGGGTAGGAGCGCGGCCGTCATCACGGCGGCGGCGGCGGTGGCGGCCGCAAGGTCGCGCAAGGGCAGGCGCAGGCGCTCCCGCCCGGTCAGGGCGCGCAGCGCGAGGAACGACAGGGCCGCCACGAAGCCGACCGACTGCGCGGCCGCGATGCCGGGGGCGCCGAGGGGCCGCGTGAGGACGAGGATGCCGAGCGCGTTGGCGCCGGCCCCGATCAGGGCGGCGGCGATCACCGGCAGCGTCCGGCGGCGGATCTGGAAGATCGGGTTGAGGGCGAAGTTCATCAGCGCCAGGGCGAGAAGCCCGGGGAGGAGCAGCAGCGTGTACTGGGCGAAATGCCCGCGGAAGGCCGCCGGCACCACGATCGCCTCGATGGCCGGTGCGACGACCCAGAAGCCGGCGGCGCAGGGCAGGAGCACCGTCGCCACCACGGCGAGGTTGCGGCCGACCTGGTCCTCGGCGGCGGCGCGGCCGTGCAGCTCCTCGGCCTGCACGGCGATCTGGAACAGCAGGAGGTCGAGGGCGGCCCCGAGGGTCGAGAACACCCGGGCGCCCATGTCGGCCGCGAGCGAGAAGTACCCCGAGACCGCGAAGTCCGCCGCCGCCGCGATGGCGGCCCGGTTGGCGAAGGGCATCAGCTGGTAGAGGACGTTGGCGGCGATCAACGGGAGGCCGTAGGCGAGGAACAGCCGCAGGGTCTCGGCCCGGCGCCGGCGGCCGGCGGCGGCCGGCGCATCGGCCAGCACCCGGCGCACCGCCAGCACCGCCAGGAGCTGGCTCAGCCCCCCGGCCACCATCACCCAGGCGGGCTGGGGCACGAGCCAGGCCGTCCCGCTCATCAGGACGAGCGCGATGGCGTTCTTGGCGAGCACCAGGCGCAGGTAGGCCCCGCCGACGAAGCGCGCCCGGGCGAGGGCCGCGTGGTAGTCGAACAGCCCGATCCCGACCGCCGTGGCGGCCGCCGCCGCGGCGAGCCGGACCTGGTCGCCGGCGTCCGGCGCCAGGAGGCCGGCGCCCGAGAGGCACAGGAGGGCCGCGCCCGCGAGCCCGAGCGCGACGAACGCGTAGGCCCGCCCGAGCATCAGCCGGATCCAGGGCTCCTCCTCGCGCACCCGGGCGGAGTAGAAGCGCGTCGCCGACAGGCGCAGCCACTCGAAGAGCAGCGTGTTCAGCACCACGGCGCCGGCGGTGCCGAGGGCGAAGCGGCCGAAATCCGACGGCCCGAGGAGCTGCGCGATCAGGAGCCCGAGGGCGAAGTTCAGGACCGCATTGACCACGAAGGCCGCGATGACCGCCATCGATCGACACACTTTCCGGTTGAGGCACAAGGATCCCGGCGCAGGGACCCGCCCGGGCCGGGCGAGAATGTGATCGCTTGGGCGCCAAAGATGTCCTAATCGGGCCGCCCGCATCCGCGCGTCCGGCCCGGTTTTCCCATCCCATGCATCCCTCGACGCCGTCCACGACCGGCGCGGCGACCGGCGCCGTGCTGCTCTCCGCCCTCGGCATCGGCCTCCTCTCCCTGATGGACGCCACCATCAAGGGCCTCGCGGCCCGCTACGGCGTCGCGGAGATCGCCTTCGCGCGCTACGCCGTCGGCACGGCGCTGATGCTCGCAATCGTCTGCGCGGCCCGGCCCGGCTGGCCGTCCCGGGAGACCTGGCGCGCCAACGGCGCCCGGGCGGGCCTCGTGGTGGTGACGGCGCTCTGCTTCTTCCACGGGCTCGCGGTGCTGCCTCTCGCGGAGGCGCTCGCCCTCTCCTTCCTGAGCCCGATCTTCATCGCGCTCTTCGGGGGCCTGCTGCTGCGCGAGGCGGTGCGGCCCGGGGTCTGGGCGGCGCTGCTGGTCGGGCTTCTCGGGGTCGGCGTGGTGGTGGCCGGGCAGGTGGCGGCCGGGGATGGCGGCGCTCCGCGCGCGGGCCGGGCCCTCGGCGTCGCCGCGGTGCTCGTCTCGGCCCTGAGCTACGCGCTCTCGATGGTGCTCCTGCGCGCCCGCGCCCGGCACGATCCCGTGGTCACCATCGTGGCGATCCAGAACGCCGGGCCCGGCCTGATGCTCGCCGGGCCCGCGGCCTTCACCTGGACGCCCGTGGCCGGGGCCGACTGGGCCGCCCTCGGCCTCGTCGGCCTGCTCGGCGTCGGCGGGCACCTGAGCCTGAGCCGGGCCTACGCGCGGGCCGAGGCCGCGCGCCTCGCCGTGATGGAGTACACCGCGCTGATCTGGGCGCTCGGCCTCGGCTACGCGGCCTTCGGGGAGGTGCCGGGCCCCGCGACCCTCGCGGGCGCCGGGCTGATCCTCGCCGGCTCCGCCCTCGCGGCCCGGCGCTGAGGGCGGGTCAGAACCAGCCCTTCAGCTTGAAGTAGACCGCGGGCGCGAGGGCGCTCAGGGCGATCAGCGCGAGCCCGTACGGGTAGCCCCAGGCCCAATCCAGCTCCGGCATGTGCTTGAAGTTCATGCCGTAGATCGAGGCGAGCAGGGTCGGCGGGATGCCGATCACCGAGACCACGGTCAGCACCCGGAACGTGTTGTTCTGCTCCATGTTGATGAGCCCGAGCGTGGCGTCGAGCAGGAACTGCACGGTCTCCGAGAGCCGGGTCTCGAACTCGTCCAGGGAGGAGACGTCGAGGCGCAGGCTCTCGAAGCGCGCCTTCTCCTCCGGCCTGAGCCAGGACTCGGCCTCGCCGGCGACGTAGGGCAGGATGCGGCCGAGGCCGAGGAGCGAGGCGCGCAGCTTCGCCAGCGCCTTGCCGCGCCGGCCGATGGCGCGCAGCATCCGGCGCAGGGCGAGGTCCCGGCGCTTGGGCGCGGCGCCCTCGCCCTTGGCGCTGACGTCGAAGGTGAAGACCCGGGTCGAGAGCGCGTCGAGCTGGTCGCTCATCGTCTCGAGCGTGTCCGCCATGCTGTCGACCAGCTCCTCGACGAGGGCGAGGAGGACCTGGACGCTGGAGGCCGGGCCCTCGCGCTCGGCCTGGCGCGCCTTGACGGCGTCGAAGGCGGCGAGGCGCTGGAAGCGCACGGTCAGGAGCCGGTCGCGGGTGAGCACGAAGCCGAGAGGGCTCAGCGACAGGTCCGCCTCGTCGAACGAGAACATCGGCACGCTGAGGTAGAACGCGTCCTTGCGCCGGTGCAGGCGGCTCGAGTTCTGCACCTCGCTGAGGGCCGCCCGCGAGGGCACCTGGAGCCCCGTCGCTTCCTCGGCGAGCGCGATCTCGGCCTCGCTCGGGTCGTTGAGGTCGAGCCAGGTGGCGTGGGACGGGACGGGGTGGGCCGCGCAGGCGGCGCCCTCCGCGACGACGCCCTCGGGGCCGTGCAGCGTGATCATGCGTGGTGGACCCTGTGCCCGAAATTTCCCCGCGGGCGCCGCGCGCCGGACGCCTTGACTCGTCCGCGCGCCCCGCCTATCTGGCGGCCAGCCTTAGCACTCACCGCTTAGGAGTGCTAACGGTCGGGGTTGGGGGCGTCCCGCGCGGCAGCACCAACCGCATTGCGTTTCGCGAAGCAAGAGGGCAGCACATGCAATTCCGTCCGCTGCACGACCGTGTCGTCGTCCGTCGCATCGAGAGCGAGGAGAAGACCAAGGGCGGCATCATCATCCCGGACACCGCCAAGGAGAAGCCGCAGGAGGGCGAGATCGTCGCCGTCGGCCCCGGCGCCCGCGACGAGTCCGGCAAGGTGGCGCCCCTCGACGTCAAGGCCGGTGACCGCATCCTGTTCGGCAAGTGGTCGGGCACCGAGGTCAAGATCGACGGCCAGGACCTCCTCATCATGAAGGAGTCCGACATCATGGGCGTGCTCGCCTGAGGGCGGCTTCCCTTCGCCCGCCGCGCGGCCCCGGCGGGGTCCTGACGCCCGGGAATCCCAGACACACTCCCTACCGTTGAGAGAGGATTGCACATGGCAGCGAAAGACGTTCGTTTCGCCTCCGACGCCCGCGAGAAGATGCTGCGCGGCGTGGACATCCTGGCGGATGCCGTCAAGGTCACGCTCGGCCCGAAGGG
>NZ_QOWC01000244.1 GCF_003574465.1 Methylobacterium crusticola | reverse complement strand
CCAAAGGGCCGGGGCCGCGCGCCTCCAGGGCCACGATCTTGGCCTCCAGCAACTCGCGCTCGAGCAGCATCTCGCCGAGCTTGGCCTTCAGCCGGCCGCTCTCCAGCACCTCGCCATCGGTGGGCCGGGTCGCCAAGCTCGCCTCACCCGCCGCCAGGAAGGCGTCGCGCCAGCCCGACAGGGTTGCAGCCGTCACGCCCAGGCCACGCGAGACGCTCTCCAGGTCCTCGCCGCGCAGCAGTCGAAGCACTGCATCGCGCTTGCGCTGCCGGGACATGCGCCCGCCTCGGCCAGGACCGGCCGCCTCTGCAACTGCCTTCACGTCTGTCGTCATCGTACTCACCCCTGCCGCGGAGACCGTCCGCTTCTGGGGTGTCTCAAGCAACCGTGGGGCGGAGGATGGTCTGCTATCGTTTGGTGCGCTGCCTCGGCCTTGAGAGAGCGCCCGATGCTATCGACCTGTGCGACTGGCCGGCACCGATCGAAGCGCGCGCGAGTATCCCCAAGATGACAACCGGCAGCGCCTGCCCCCTCACCACCATCACGCGCCAGTGCATCAGCATGGAGGTGCTGTAGACACCGCCCGCAAGCGCGAGCGAAGAGATCGAGGCCGACAACAACCTCTCCGTCGAGCGCAGCGCGGCCGAGCATGCTGTACCGGTTCGATCGAAACGGCAGCGGACAACGGCGTTCTGGCGGGAGTTAAAGACGAAGGCCAGCACGGAGGGCATGTTCCGGGGGGTGAGCGTCGCCCGAAGCCGGCAGATGGCCTACGCCGACGACAACGGCGAGTGGATCTGACGTCGCTCCTTTTTTATGCTTCCGCTCACGCAGGCTGAGGAGCAAAGATAATTATAGATATCGGCTTGTCGGACCTCGCTGCCCTCGTCGGACTTGTGGTGCTGGTTGGGGTCTCAATGTAATGATCAATCTAGAGCGATCCCACAGCTCAACGAAATAATCATCCGCAAGTACGTTCGCACAATATATTGCGTCTTCGTCGCTTTCTGCACTTATATAATATGTATTTACTATCTCACTATCGTCTCCCAGTACATATACGCGATACGTCTGCACTACTGGCGGTATAGCGCTCCCGTATTTATGCGTGACGAAGTCATTTGACATTGCTTCGCACCTTCCACCCATTGAGCGGCGGCAGTGCTTAAACTGTATGCCGTTTAGAAGCGTAGCCATATGACATGAGTTAAATTCGGCAACGATATTTGCCTGACGTAGCCAACCCCTTCGATCGATAGGCCACACCAGCGCAGCTGGATGCTGCGGCCTGATTGCAACGGGGCCGCGCTAGCATCGACCGGTTCGCATGCTGATCCTGCTAAATTAGGATCTTCACCAAACTTCAGCCTGCCCGGCTCCGCAGCGGCACGCCTTTTCACGCAAGGGCGCTCAGAGCATGCTCCGCTCCGACAGGTGCGGTCGCTCAGGGGAGGGTACCGGGTTTCAGGGGTGGAGCTCGGTACCTAATCTGCCCTACTAGGCAGCACTAATTCCATGCGCCCCATGGGTGGCGATGCGGGTTCGTGTCCTTGCTACCCAAGCCGCGGCCCATCTCGTGTGTCCCCCCAAGATGAGGACGAGGTTAATGTCCAACTGCAAGTCTCCGGGTTTCGGAGGCTCCTTTCCCACATGAAGGTTTAATCAGAAAGCAACATATGGCAACTGCGATTAAGATTAATTTGTTATCTCGCTTCCATACGGCAATATAGCCGACGTTCAATCAGTAATGTCAACAGGTCTCGACATAAACAACGTTGAATCCGTTCCGATCGGCTTCATCTGAAGCTTTACTTAAAGCCAAGGCAGGGGATGATATGCGCTCCCCTACAGATTGGCACCTTCCTCTAACATGTGCAACGATCTCGAAAACGGGAAGCCCGTTTTGGGTCGCCGACTTTTTAACGGTCAAGTAGCTTTCTATGCCGGCTGGATCTTTGCCGACTTCCAGAGCAATAATCTCAGCCACGCGCCACCTGTCGAATGTTACATTACGTAGGATATCATAAATTCAGGAACGCAAGGCAAATAAATTTGGTTCCATGTTATAACATTTGTTGCAATTGCTAATTAAATTCAATAATAAATTCACATGTCAATATTAAATAATTGACAAATTCAACAACATCAAGCTATTAGATCTTAGAATAGGACTGATAAATTCTTTTCCGACGGTAACCGGTGCGATTTCTTATAACTACAGAATTTTTGTATTTATGACGGCCACTCATCCCGGATTGCATAGTTATGTATCGTACCGCTATATAGGTATGCGGGCGCGACGAGCGGTTGGCCAAGCCCGTCGTGCCCTCGGCCGCGAAGCGATCACGCCACTTGCGCACCGTCTTGGGATCAATCCCCAGCGCCGCAGCAACCGCCCTCACCGTCCAGCCCTCGGCCAGCCGTGTGACGATGAGCTGTCGACTCCGCGGCGTCGTGCGCGCATTCTCGTGAGTGTCCATCCGAGGCTCCGGCTCCGGGGTTGCAGGCGTCGCAACCACAGCCTCGCGCGCCAGCACCGGATGGACAACCTCCATAGCAATGACAGCTAGTGGTCCAGATCTGACGCTTGGTGTCCACTCGCAGGGTCCGCAAGGGGTGGTGAGCGGAAGTCAGGCATCGGGCCCACGAGGTCCGGTGTGCGCCCAAGATGTGCCGTTGCGGGCCGATTGCCTGCTGTCCAACCGAAGCCGCCACTCGCAATGTTGTAGCGGGGGTGCGGCCCTGGGGGCCGGGGGAAGCTCAAACCCAGGAACACTGCTCCCCATCCCGAATTCTCTCTGTGGACAAGCCGTTCAGGACGCGCTGCAAGCAAAAGTGAGGTCGCGATGGATTTCAAGGCTGAATTCGACAAACTTCGCAAAACGGCCACTGAGGGCTTCGATCAGGCGAAGGAGCTTGCTGGTGGTCTGGCAGAGAAAGCGGTTGATGTTGTACAAGATAGAGTAGGCGCTGTCACGGGTAAGATGGCCGGTGCCGAGCCAATCCGTTCCTGGAATTCGACGGTGGCGACGACCTTAGAGGGTAAGAATACCATAGTTCGCCTTCCAGTAGAAATGGTTAAACATATTGGTTGGAAAAACAATGACATTGTGACATTTTCACTTCTCGCAGATGGCTCTGTCAGCATGAAAAAATATGTCGCGGAGGTGAAGACCTAAGAAGGCTTCCGAACTGTTACGCGGCCCTTCCGGTTTCGGCCAAATGCAGACATTCACCACCGCGCCGACGAACGTCTCTGTTCGGTTGGAAGCGGCCCCTCGTGGCTGGGACCAAGCGTTAGATTTGGACTACTAGATGCCCCGGTTGCCCGCCAGGAAGGTGGGTGATGAGCATGCGCCTTGGCGAACTGTGGGCTCAGGGTGAGACCACCGCGACGGTCTTCTGCAATGGCCTCGACTGCCAGCACCATGCCGTCATCGCGACCGATCCGTTCCCGGACCGGCTGCCCTTCCCGGCGGCCCAGTGCCTGGTGTGTTCCGCCTGCGGCGCCCGCGATCCGCGCGTCATGCGGGACATGCTCGCCCACTACGCCCGGATCAACACCGAGACCGGGTTCATGTCGCCGCTGCCGGCCCACTACCAGGTAGTCGGGCGGGACGTGCCGTGGCCCGATCAGGAGGCAGTACCTCAGAGGAGCTCGTGCCGCCTTTAGTGCTTTGCGGGTGTGCTCTCTGACGCTCGACGATCAGCTTCAGCCGCCAAGGCGTGAGCAAGGGCACCGAGTTCCCGCGAGACATGCCGAAGCCCGCACAGGCTGAGCCAGTTGGAAACTGCGACTGTGAATGCCGCATTGATCGTCTCAGCAGGGGTCGCTCCCGCTTCAACGAGGTTATCAATCATCTGCTGCACTGCCACGTGGTGGGGAAGGTCAGCCTGATCCTCTGCGCTCATTCCTGTCTCTGTGATTGAGAGCTCAGCGGTACCCCGACGTGCCGCACGCGTGCGTTTGCGTGGAGCAAAGCGCGCCGATAGCTAATGTCTTGAAACCCATCGTCGGCCGCGCTCGTTCCATCGCGTCAGTTGATTAGTCGTGGCGTCATGTGTCACGTTCGCATCACCCTCAGTCGTGCGCATGACTAATAGTATATGTGGCATTCCGAACTAGGCGCAGCGGCAGCGGCTATGACGTTCTGTGGGTGTTTCGAATACCTCGCCAACCCGGCTGGATGACGCTGCGGTCGCCGAGATCGCTCGGCTGCGCCGGGAGCGCCTGTCCGGGCCAGCGATCGCCCGGCAGGCGCGGGTGCCGTTGGCCACTGTCGGCCTCGTGCTGCGCCGCCTCGGGCTCGGCCGGCGCGCCGCCCTCGATCCCAAGCCGCCGGTGATCCGCTACGAGCGAGAGCGTCCGGGCGAGCTGCTCCACCTCGACACGAAGAAGCTCGGCCGCATCGACGGCATCGGCCACCGCATCACCGGCGACCGTACAGGCCAGAGCACCAAGCGCGGCACCGGCTGGGAGGCGCTGCACGTGGCCGGCGATGACGCCTCGCGGCTGGCCTATACCGAGATCCTGCCCGACGAGAGGAAGGAGAGCGCCACGGCCTTCCTGGCGCGAGCGCTGGCTTGGTTTGCCAGCCTCGGTGTCACGGTCGAGCGCGTCATGACTGACAACGGCTCCGCCTACACAAGCCACCTCTTCCGCAGCGCACTTGCCAGCCACGCCATCCGCCACAAGCGCACGCGGCCCTACACGCCGCGCACCAACGGAAAAGCCGAGCGCTTCATCCAGACGACCTTGCGCGAGTGGCTCTCCGCCAGCCCCTACGCCTCCTCGCGGGAGCGGACCGCCGCCATGACGCCATGGCTGTGTGACTACAACAGCCGCCGACCTCACGCCGCTCTCGGCGGACAGCCACCCATCAGCAGGATCACCAAGGACAACCTCCTTGGAAACGACAACTAGCGATCTACTGGGCGGGCGCCAGGACGGCGCATGCGTCAGAGATCACCTCAGACTAGCCGCCGGCCCGCGAGGTCCCGCCGGAGGCGATTAGACTGGCCCTCAACTGAGGGCGCCATGGTGGCGCGCTTGAGACCTGTCCCAGGTGGTCAGGTGCGGGCTGTCCACCGGCGGCTCGGGCTGCATGATCGCCACGCCAAGCCAGGCAAATCCCGTCAGTGTGAGCAGTGCCGCCAGCGCCGAGGACGCGGCCGGCGCAGGCAGGAGCGCCGCAAACCCGAGGCAGAGTCCGGTGGACAGGAGCCACTCGACCGCGACAGCCGCGTTCGCGTCCCGTGCTTGCATCTCAAGTCTCATGCGTCGCAGCCGGGACGGCCGGCGGCGCCAATCCTTCAGGCGGAACGTCGCCAGCGCTCCTCTCCCGGTCTCAGTTCAAACCGCTCTCCCGCGTTCCCCCTCCGCCACGCCAGCGACACTCGAACCGCTCTGAGAACCGTTGCTCGGGCGACCCTGCCAGCGCCCGGTTCGCCGGCTCGCCATCCAGCTCCTGCAGCGCTGCCAAGACCTCGTCGAGCGGCACGGGTTCAGCCCGGCACCCCGGCAGGCAGCGCAAGGCCGGGCAGGTGTCCACAGCGCGCGCGTCAGAGGCCCAGGACGCCAGGATGGCGCGCTTCTCGGCCCGCGAGAGGCCGGGGTAGCTCAGCACCTCGCGGGGGCGCCGAAAGACGTCGCCGGGTGCGCAGAATGCCTCGAAGGCATCCACCGCTGCCGACCTGAGAGTGGCCGAAGCCACCGGGCCAAGGCGTTCGATCGTGGTCTCAAGCTGCTGCATGTGACAACCCTCCTCCTCTTGAGCAAAGGACGAGCGGCCGATGCGACCTGCTGGTCCGCACCAGCCGCCGTGTCATGCGTTCCCGTCGATCAGTTCACGTGCGTCCTAATGGACGCCCGCGTTCAGTGCGCCGTGTCCTGCGGCTTGGCGCCGTTGATCGCGATGCGGCGCCCGCGCTCTGGCCCTTTGGCTGAGCGGGGCAGCGTGACGCTGAGCACCCCGTTCCGGAACGACGCCTCGACCTTCTCCTCCTCGACCGCGAACGGCAGGGCGATCATCCGCTCGAAGCGGCCGTAGCTGCGCTCCGAGTAGCCGCGCTCCTGGTCCGAGGCTTCGGCCCGCTTCTCGCCGCGTAGCGTGAGGACGTCGTCGTCGATCAGGAGTTCGACATCCTTCTCCTCAAGCCCCGGCAGTTCGGCCGAGAGGCGCAGGCCCTGCTCGGTCTCCACCATCTCGACACTCGGCCAGCCGAGACGGCCCGGCAGGCCTGCGACCCCGGCTCCAAGGCCGCTGAACACATCATCGAACAGCCGGTTCATCTCGCGGTGGAGCGTCAGGAACGGGCTGGCGGGCTCGACGCGCATCGTGGCGGGCATCGGCGCGTTCGTGCTGCGTCTCCAGGGGATTAGATCTCTCACACTCATGGCTCACCTCCATCAGCATGGTTGAGGGCGTGCGGCATATCTCGCGGGCCGGCGAGCCCGCGAGGGAGCGTATCGTTCCAGGTCGAAAGGGCTCAGGCGGCCTTGGCCTCACCTGTGACCCGCGCCAGCGCGTTGTCCTGCCCGACGGCGCCGGGCGCGCCGATGGCGATGCGGCGCGGCTTGAGCGCCTCCGGAACCTCGCGCCTGAGCGCGACGGTCAGCAGGCCGTTCTCCAGGGTCGCGCCCGTGACCGTCACGTGCTCGGCCAGGTTGAAGGTCTGGCGGAACGTGCGCGCCGCGATGCCACGGTGCAGGTACTGGCGCTCGCCCTCCGAGCCCGACTTCTGGCCCGCGACCAGGAGGGTGGTGTCGTGCTGGGTGAGCTCGACCTCGTCGGGGGAGAAGCCCGCCACCGCCATGGTGATGCGGTACTGGTCCTCGGCCAGCTTCTCGATGTTGTAGGGCGGCCAAGCGGTCGAGGGCTCGACGCGGTCGGCCTGGGTGAGCAGGTCGAACAGCCGGTCGAAGCCGACGGACGAGCGGAACAGGGGGGCAACGTCGTAGGTCCTCATAACCACATCCTCCCGTGAGCAACGTGACTACAAGGGACGCCGGCACCGGGGCCGGCGCCCGCCGCGCGATCCCGGATCGGGCCTCGCACGCGCGTAACGGCTGGCAATGAACTCGGTTCCACCCGGCGAGCAATTTTTGACGACCGATATTAACAGGCGGCGACAAAGCGGCGGCTGCAGATCGGAGGCGGTTGGGTTTAAGGGCGGCAGGCTTGGCGGGACTGCGGCGCAGTATAGGGCGCGAGTCGGGCAGCGCCTGCTGGAGCGAACTGAAGGCGGCGCGGACTGTGCAGTCGAGGGCGCCGCGGGTGCGGGCACCGGCGCCTGAGGTGCCCTCCGCTATCCTGCCGAGGGCGGCCGTGGGTGCGGGCTTGCTGCCGTTCGGAGCGCTACTCGCGAGCCGAGCTTAACCCGTGCAGGAAACCCGATCTTCTGAGGGTCCGAGATGGCGGATCTATGGTGGCACAACACGGAAGGACAACCCGACTTGGTGATCCTTCATCAACGTGCAGGCTGGCGGCTCCGCTTCTGGAGCTTGTGCCCCTTGCAATCTCTCCGTTCTTCCGCAGTGCAAGGCGTCACCACCTTGCGCAAACTGAGTGACGCTTCGGACTAAAGTTTACGATCGACCCACGCGAATAGGTCGTCCAGACAGGAACCCCGGCAGCGGCCTGTGCTTCTCTCTTGCTAGTGACGGCAGGAGGAAACCCGCCATGAAGGCTTCAACTCTGCTCAGCACCGCTGCTGTTCTCGCATTCACCGCGGGGTCGGCTCTCGCTGGGCCATGCGATACCGGAGCCACGAAGGGCACCAGCCCCAATCAGCAAGCAACGAACACTACGAGTTCGGACATCGATAAAGGCAGCAAGAACCTCGCCGGTGGACAGCAGCCCGCTTCGCCAGGGACGGTCGGCGCAATGAACAATGTCGGCGCCAACCAGATGCCTGGTGATAAGACAGGCTCAACGAGTGGCAATCGTGGGAACCAGATTGATCCAGCCAGCAAGAACCTTGCTGGCGGTCAGCAGCCGGCTTCTCCGGGTACGGTTGGTGCGATGAACAATGCGGGAGCTGACCAAAAGGTGGGCAAGAAGGAAGACTGTTGAGGAAATTCGCCAAAGAAGACGATCGGGTCGCGGCGAGCATGCATTCGATCATCCTCCTAACCGAGTTGGTTTGATTTACTTGCCCTTAAGGGCGTCCTTCACGCCACCAACAGCGTTCTGGACTTTGCCCTTTACCTGATCAACAACGCCTTCGCTTTCGAGCTTCTTATCGCCCGTGAGCTTGCCTGCACCTTCCTTGACTTTGCCGCCCACGTTGGTGGCCGAGCCTTCGACGCGATCCTTATCGACTGCCATCGCTTGCTTCTCCCTTTGTTGGTGCTAGCGCTAGGCGCCACCCAGCCAACGATGGGCTGAGATAAAGCGTTCCTGGAGGCGGCGAGAGCAAGGGGCCTCGCCGCTCGTGGGGAGGCCCATCTTGGACACCCAATCCTGAAGTCGCCCAGCTCACCACCTCAGCAGGCCTCTTCGAGTGATGAGCGTTTCAAGACATGGTCCGCCCCGGCAGGCGTGGTCGCTCTGGACAACGACCAGCGCGGCCAGGCGGAACCTCTCGCGGGCGTGGAAGAGTGCCGGACCGCTGCGACCGTGTCCGGCCCTCTTCTACCCCGCCATGCAGCCCAGATCCCGTACACCTCATGGGTGGAAACGTGGGTAGACGATCCGAGCCCGAAGCCGTGCCGAGCGTTCTCAGAGGCTTAGCGCTCGATGATAGCGGATGCTGTCCCTCCGCCTCGCTCCCGAAACGGCCTCGAAGGGCGCGAGCGGTTCAAAGCGGTGCGGCGGCGCGCCTGAGGCGCCCGGAACCAGGCCAGCGGCCGCCGGTTTCCACTATCTCCAATGGACCCTACCTCTTGCCCGTCCGGCTCCCCGCCGCGGCGGGCTTCTTCGTGGTCAGGCTCGGTCCACCCAGACCACGATCGCGATCATGACAACCAGGGCAAGGGCGACCAGCACGGCGAAGGTGATGAAGGCGACATCGGGCATGGGGCACGGGGCGCGACGCGACTGGTCCGACCCTAGCTCCGGAAGCCCGATCCGGGTTCCCGCCTTCCGGTCACGGCACATCACGAACAAAACTGCCCAGCCATTGATATGGGTTAGTGATCAACGCTAACATGCGCCCTAGGTTGGCTTAATCATCAGCTGATCGGAGGCAGGTGCTGATGGCCGGGAGAGCCCTGCGCTTCCACCTGCAAGGCAAGCGGAAGGGGCGATGACTTCAGCTCCCAAACCTTCCATCGACATCCTCATCCGCAAGCTGGAGAGCATCGCTCCCCTGTCCGACGAGGAGCGGCGGGCGATCGAGGGTCTGCCCATCATGATCCGGCCTCTGAAGCCGGACCAAGACATCGTGCGCGATCAGGATCGTCCCTCACAGTGCTGCCTCATGCTGGAGGGCTGGGCCTGCCGCTACAAGCTCCTCAGCCAGGGCAAGCGCCAGATCTTCTCGTTGCACATCCCGGGCGACATCCCCGACCTGCTGAGCCTGCATCTTGAGGTGATGGACCACAGCTTCGGCACGTTGACGCCAGCCACGGTGGCCTTCATCCCGCATCACAGCCTGCACGAGCTGACGGCGCGCTTTCCCCGCGTCGCGGCCGCCTTCTGGCGCAACACGCTCGTGGACGCGGCGGTCTTCCGCGAGTGGATGATCGGCATGGGGCGGCGTGACGCCACTCAGGCGATCGCGCACCTGTTCTGCGAGTTGTACCTGAGGCTCCAAGCTGTCGGGCTGGCTGAGAACCATATGTACCGACTGCCGGTCACGCAGTCGGACATTGCTGACGCGCTTGGGATAACGAACGTGCACGTCAACCGTGTGTTGAAGGTGTTGCGCGCAAAGGGGTTGATCACCCTCGTGGGCGGCACGCTACAAATTAACGACTGGATGGAACTGACTAAGTTCTCCGAGTTTGATCCTACGTATCTTCACCTAAAACAGCAGGCCGGATGAGCCTTCACCTTCAGCCCGTGCGGGTTGCCACGGGCAGTGACGACACGGAGAGCCAGCTGGTCTTCTCGGGTGGCTTCTTGGTGGCCGTGTTGGTGCGCCTCTCGGATGACCACGGCGAGGATGCCGGATCGTGGTTCTTGGAGGCAGGATTTGGCCGAGTTAACGATCTCATCCAGCACACCTTCTTGGATCTGAAAGAGGCGCAGGATTGGATCGAGTGCCGCTTGGCCGGAGGCTGAGGTTCACCTCGCCAGCAATCACTTTGCCTCTACCGCCTCCGCGCCGGCCACGGCACGTCCCGCCCTCCGCCGGATCTCAAGCGCGGGATCGATCGAAGCTGGTCCGCATTCTTCGGGATGAGGAGGGCTTCGCGATGCAGGTCACCGCAGACGTGGATTGCACGCCCGAGGAGGCGCGTGTGTTCCTCGGGCTCCCGGACCTTCAGCCTTTGCAGGCCATGGTCATGGCGCACATGGAGAAACGCATGCTGGCGCGGCTGGATCGCTCCTCCATGGACAGGTTGATGAAAGCCTGGATGTCAGCCCTCGGACAACCACTAGAGCCCCGTGGCTCAGGTCCGCGGCGATCCGGCCACGCCACGTCCCGTCCGACCACCCGGCAGTGACCCCCTCACGCCTGGTACTCGGGCCACGCACCCCTCCAATCTGGCCAAGTCTCCACGTTGCGCCTCCTATACGCCGTGCACCGCACATGCTCTGCTATCTCGGACACTTGTATAGACTCTGGCCAGTAGTCGATTGTTGTAGAGGTGCTACGCCCGCAACTCAAGCAAGCGACCCAGACCCCGCAGGCGCCACAGCGACGAGCGTCCCAGACGTCCATTCTTGGTAACTCAGATGCTCCCCAACTCCATCGCAGCCAACGGGACCTTCTACTCATATTTGCTGGCCCAAACGTCGCTTAACGGCACACAATCTGAGGCTCTTAGAATAGGAACAAGGGGAACGATACCCCTACATTGGTAGCTCCCGCCCCTATCTCACCGCGTCTAGCTCGATCTAGTGGTTGAGCACTGACGGTTGAGTCCGTCCGGGTTTCGGTTTGAAGTCCGTGCTGCGCGTCTGGCGGGATGCGCAGTGGCATCTCCTTC
>NZ_QOWC01000243.1 GCF_003574465.1 Methylobacterium crusticola | reverse complement strand
GCGCGTCGACTCGCCCCAGGCCGCCCCGACGACCCCCCCGACCACCGCGCCGACCGGGCCCGCCACCAGGGCGCCCGCGACGATGCCGGCCCCGGCGCCGACCGCGGTGCTGCTCTGGGCGCGGGCCTGCGTGGCCAGGCAGGCGGGAAGACAGACGGCCGCGACGAGCGCGAGCCTCGATGCCGGACCTCTCAACGGACGACCTTCTCGTTTGGCGACAGCGGGATCCGGGCCCATGACGCCGGAACGTGACCAAACCGCGGCCTCGCCGGGGCGCCGGTCAGGCCGTTGATCCCGCCGCGCTTTTCCCCCGGACCGCGGGCCGGCCGCGGGCTCCGGCGGCGCCGGCTCCACATCTCCGCAGGCACCGCGGCGCGAACGAGGCCCGGTCCCGTGCGGTCCGGGCCGGAACGGGCGCGGCCCTAGGCGCCGGCCCGCCGAGGGGCTAGAGGGAGGGCGAAACGGCTCCGCACAGGCAGGATCTCGGACGCGATGGCAGACAAGGCGGTCCCGCACTTCCACAACCAGGATGGCGTCCCGGTCATCCACGTCGGCTCGAAGGAGTTCATGTGCATCGGCGCCCTGCCGCCGTTCGACCATCCCCACGTCTTCCTCGACATGGGCGCCGACACCGAGATCATCTGCCAGTACTGCTCGACGCTGTACCGCCACCGCCCGGACCTGAGGGCCGGCGCCGCGGACCCGGCGTCGTGCGTCTGGGACGACCGCGCCCGCCTTGCCGCCGAGTAGGCCCGTCCCGGACCGGCCGGGCCTGCGCGTCGCGGTCGTGGGGGCGGGCATCGGCGGCCTCACGGCGGCCCTGGCGCTCAGCGCCCGCGGGCACGACGTCACGCTGATCGAGCGCCGGACCGCGTTCAGCGAGGTCGGGGCCGGCCTCCAGCTCTCGCCCAACGCGAGCCGGGTGCTCGCCGATCTCGGGCTCGGTCCGGCCCTGCGCCGGGCCGCGGGCGAGCCCGCGCGGGTGTGCATCCGGGGGCTCGCGAGCGGCCGGCAGATCGGCGAGGTGGCCCTGGGCCGCGCCATGCGCGAGCGCTTCGGCGCGCCCTACTGGGTGATCCACCGGGCCGACCTCCAGACCATCCTGCTCGACGCCGCCCGCGGGCGGCCGGGCATCCGGCTCCTCGTCGGGCGCGCCGTCACGGGCCTGAGCGAGGACGGCGCCGGCGTCGCCCTGACGCTCGAGAGCGGCAGCGGCCGGATCGAGACGGCGGCGGCCGACCTCGCGGTCGTCGCCGACGGCGTGCGCTCCGCCCTGCGGGCGCGCCTCGACCGCCGGCGCCTGCGCGCCCTGTACCAGGCGGCCTGGCGCGCCACCGTCCCGCGGGAGGCGGCGCCGCCGGCGCTCCGGGGCGACGAGACCGGGCTCTGGCTCGGGCCCGGCCGGCACGTCGTGCACTATCCCATCGCGGGGGGGCGCACGATCAACCTCGTGGCGGTGATGCCGGAGGACGGCGGCAGCGAGGAATGGGGCGCCCCCGGCGACCCGTCGCGCCTGCGGGCCGCCTTCGCGGATGCGGCGCCGCCCCTCGCCGCCCTGCTCGGCCTGCCCGAGTCGTGGCTGGTCTGGTCCCTGGTCGACCGCCCGGCCGCCCGGCCGATGGCCCGGGGCCGCGTGGCGCTGCTCGGCGACTCGGCCCATCCGGTGCTGCCGTTCCTGGCCCAGGGCGCCGCGCTGGCGATCGAGGACGCGGCGGTGCTCGCGGGGGCCCTCGCGGGCGGCCAGCCGGTGCCGGCGGCGCTCGCGCGCTACGCCGCCGACCGGGCCGAGCGGGTGCGGACGATCCAGGCCCACGCCCGCCGCAACGGCCGCCTCTACCACGCCGGCGCCCTGGTCTCGGCGGCCCGGGACGCCGTGATGGGCCGCCTCGGGCCCGCCCGCATGACCGAGCGCTACGCCTGGCTCTACGGCTGGCGCCCCCTCGGGAGCGCGTGAGGCGGCCCCGCCCGCGCCTTGATCTCCGGTGCCGCCCCGGCTACCCCGGCACGGCAGGGCGCGCTGCCCGCGGACGTGGCGGAATCGGTAGACGCACGAGACTTAAAATCTTGCGACCTCTGGTCGTGCGGGTTCGAGTCCCGCCGTCCGCACCACATTGATATAGTTGGTTTTTCTGGTGTTCGGTTCGGTTGAAGCTGACGGAATATCGGCTTCTCGTGATGTCCATGTCGGCACCATGTCGGCACGCGGACGAGGCGGTTACGCTCACAGTGACCTCCAATTGTAGGTGGTTGGTGCCCGGCTGCGCGGTGGACCGAGAGCTCTTCGCTCTCAGCCGGGCAAAATGTCACGCCGGCTGCTACCAGCTCTCCATGACGGCTAAGCGGGCCCCTGCCCTCTCGCGGTACGCCTCGGCCACCTCGTGATGCCAAGCGGATCGGTCGAGATCCCGCCTCACCTGCCAGACCGTGAACCGGACGTGCAGGTAGGCGAACGGGGAGACGATTAGGAACAGGAGCCTCATTCCGGCTGCCCCCACGCCTTCACGATCTCGGCCATTAGCGCTTGATCGTGGATCCGCCGCTCGCAGAGCATCTCGTGCCTGAGCCGCAGTTCGAGGATGCGGTCGCGCTCGTCCTTGTCCTGGGTCGTGTGGCGACGAGCAGCCACCTCGTCGGCGACACGGTCGCGCAGGTAGGCAAACCGGTCGCCCTCCGCCTCCAGCCAGTCGCCGAGGCTGTTGCTGTCGTGGGTGATGTCGCTGCTCTGAGCGCGCGGCTGGCACGTGAAGGCGTCCAGCACCTCCCTGAACCCGGTGAGCAGGTCGTAGAAGTTACAGAGCTGCTCGACGTCGAACCCGTCGAGGTTGACCATGTGGGCCATGGCCTGCGGGCTGAGGCTGAACAGCGGCTCGGGCGCGGAGTTGGCGGGTTGCGGGTTGCAGGCGCTCATGACAGCACCTCCTCGTCATGGGTGTAATCGTCGCCGTCGTCGTCCAGGCTGCTCGCCTCCACGCACGGGTAGTCGTCCGCGAAGGCTAGGGCGTAGAGCGCATGGATGTTGGTGCTGAGGGTAGCAGCGTTAATGCGGTGCTCCCGCTCGGCCGCCAGCGGGTAGAGGCGGGCGTACTCGGTCGGGGTCACCTCTCCCGTGTCGAGGGCGCGATTGAGGCAGCGCCGGGTCCATGAGCCGAAGGTGGGAAGGTTCAGCTCTGGGTAGCCGTGGACGGCGTCGTGGGAGAGCCGGTCCGTCTCCGAACAGGCGGCGCGGAACAACGCCATGGCCTCCTCGCTGCCGGCCTCGGGCGGAGCAGGGTGTGCAAGTTGCACACCCTGTTGCGATCCGGCAACAGGGTGGGGAATTTCTCTCCCCTTCATCTCAGGGGAGGCAAGTTGCCCCCCCTTCTCAGAAACAGAGCCACCGAGGGCTGGTGCCACCGGCAGGGCCGCGAGGCCAGCGAGGAGGCCGCGGCGCCCCATGGTAGGGGTCGTAATGGGTGCCACCTTCATCACAGTTCTCCCCGAGCCAGGAGCACGTCGAAGGCGTGTGCCTCGTTGGGGCCCTGCTCTGCGAAGAACCGGCACAGGGCTTCGCGCAACTCGGCAATGCGATCGCGCTCGCGATCCAGGTCGTCGGTCCGCATCGCGCGGAGTGCGCTCGTGACGGGTCCCACCTGAGTATGAGGCAGGCGTGATCGTTCACCCGCGAAAGCGGGCGTGGTAGGCGTAAGGGTAGGCATGGGACGTCGCTCCAAGGACGTTGCTGGTCAGGCCCGGCGCGGGAGCTTCCATCTTCCCGTCGGGCCGCATTTAGTGTTATCCTGATTTCATGAGCACGTCAATTCGGGATAACACAAAAAAGCGGGGTCGCCCGAAGACGACTGGCAGGGGCCAGCTCATCGGCGTGCGCCTGCTCCCCCCTGCGCTCGATCCGCTTGATGCTTGGATCGCAGATCAGCCAGATCCGAAGCCATCGCGGCCGGAAGCAATCCGAGAGGCGCTGACGGAGCACCTGAGAACTAAGGGCTATCTGACATGATGGCCCAGACTCTCGCCGCCACAGCCTGCCTTTGCCTGTTCACCACAGTCAGTGAGGCAAACCAATCCGGCAGGTCCTATCACCTCGCCCTTGCAAATCCGGCGTCTGTGAACTGCGCAGAAAAGGGTGGGAAGTCTGAGATCCGGAACGGTGATGCGGGCCAGACCGGCTGCTGCCGGTTCCCTGACGGTCAGGTTTGTGAGGAATGGGCCCTTCTAAAAGATAACCGCTGCATGCCTCCCAAGTGAACGCACAAGCACAACCCGCGGCGACCCATTGAATTTGAACCAGATCAGGTTTGGCGCGCTAGCAGGGTTAATCGCTATCAT
The DNA here is from genome assembly GCF_003574465.1 of Methylobacterium crusticola. Taxonomy (GTDB): domain Bacteria; phylum Pseudomonadota; class Alphaproteobacteria; order Rhizobiales; family Beijerinckiaceae; genus Methylobacterium; species Methylobacterium crusticola. The sequence goes on along the minus strand of NZ_QOWC01000243.1, from coordinate 7,096 downwards.
TGCTGCGCAAGTCTTAGAAGCTGCGGGTGTAGAGCGCGCGGTTGAAAATTGCGCAATATCCGTAGTCCTAGCTTTCCTAGTGCTTGCTACGGCGGCAATGTCACGCTAGCCGGTAGCGCCTTCTCCACCCAGGAAAGCGCCAAGCAGACCGGCATCCGCCTCCAAAGCCCATCAGGAGCCCTGACATGCGCCAGCTCGGCACCGTCACCCTCCACATCGAGCCTGCTACCACGGCGATGCCGGCACGGGTCTCAGTCGCTGTCGCCGGCCCAACCACACGTCCGGACGAGGCTGTCTATCTGACCGCACAGTGCGTGACGCTCGACGAACTGGAGGGGCAGATCAACGGGCTCCAGGATGAGTTGGACGTGCTGCGGGCGGAGGCTCGGCGCGTGTTTGCGGATCAGGCTGGTCACGCCTGAGCGCCGCCTCGTGGAAAAGACGATGAAAGCAGAGCGATCCTGAGATGACCGAGCACGGCGTTCTGAGCGCCTCCGCCGTCTGCATCCTGGCCACCGCCGCCTTGTGGCTGTTCGCGATGCCTGACGAGCCGACGCGAGCCTTTCAGGATGGTGCGGGCGCGGCGGCTCTCGCCACCATCATCGTTGGTGCGGCACTGAGGCGGGGTGCTGGTCAGTGAGCGGCAGTCCACTGCCAGGGAGTCGGAGGATCAGCCGAGAGCCGTCTCCGTGGCATCGCGCTTCGCATATCTTCTGGCCGCGCGCGTAGTCGACGCAGCCCTATTGCTAGGAGGCATCAATTATAGATTGAATGCCTAGAGAGAGAGGGAGCGCAAAAGTATCTTTTCCGCAACGTACTTAGATCCTTCCGGGCTTAAGTGCCCATAATCGACCGCCGTAAGATTATATGGATTGCGCATTTCCGGAACTTTTGCCAAGCAGCCCTGATCAGAGCACAGGTGTTGTAAAAGCGAAACGAACTTCAAACTTTCTGCATGCTGGTATTTCACACTCAATACTTGATCGGTTTGAAACACAGATCGTACAAGCCCATCGCTAATTGCACTCACGTCCGACCCCCAATGCCGTTTTACGATTATCATAGGCAGCGACGGTTCCCAGTGCGGTGCAGGGCCGACCAGTACGACTGAGCTAACACCACTGTCATGAGCGAATCGTGCGATCTCATCCCAGTCGGTTGCCTCATGTTGTTCTTTCTGAGCTAGAATCAAAACAGATGGCGCAAGCACTTTAAGTTGTTGCCTCGCATATTCGTTGCTTTTGTTGCATGCATTTCCTCGTGCTGGTTGTGGATCTGCCGTAAGCCGAGGTCGGCAGCCACTTGTTGCTATTTGGGCGAGAGAAATTCCTGATGGTAGAATTGTCCGAAGGCCATGAGAAAGAGCCTGCGCGTGAGAGTCACCCCACAGAAGCCAAGTACCTTTCGGTCCGGCGGCAGTACAGGTCTCGGCAATTGCGTCTTTGCTGACTTTGCGATCTTCATCGTAAAAGTCACATTGTGGTTTATAGTACGGGTTCATGTCCCGGTCGAATGAGCGTTGGAGCCGGCTGTAGTGCTGCAGGAACGCGTTCTCGGGCCGTTGGTCGATGCTGCGCCAGGGAAGCCCGTCGAGGGAAGTAATGAAGAGCCCGTAGACCATAAGCGCGGTTGCAGTTGCCGCGTAGACCGAAGGTGACAGGATTGGAAACGTCCTGAGGCGAACCGGCTTTTCGATGAACCTGTAGGTGAGCCATGAGAGTACGAAGCTGGCAAACACAAGGCTGATGCGCAGTGGTCGTGACAGTTCCCCGGAGCCTTCGTAGGTGCCCAGGATATGACCGAACGACAAGATGGGCCAGTGCCAGAGATAGAGGGGATAACTGATCAGTCCGATTCCCACACATACGGGATGCGCGAGGATCCTGCGATTGAACCAGGCATTGGGCCCTGCCGCGATGAGCAGGCATGCGCCGGCCGTTGGGAGAAGAGCGCGCCAGCCAGGATATGGGGCAGACTCATCAAATGACACGAGCGCTGCTATGATCAGCAATATGCCTATGCAACTGGTGTAAGAGTTGCCGCGGGCAACGGAAGATCCTGTAAATACGAGGTAGGCTAGCGCGCACCCGATCATCAGCTCCCACAAGCGCCCGAACGGCAAGTAGAATGCAGCCACCGGATCGCGAGGCAACGTCAGAATGTTGATCGCGAACGAGACGAGGCCGATGAGGATCGCTATAGACAAGATGTAATTACGACAGTATTTCCAAATTAACATCAAAGAGATTGGCCACACGATGTAGAACTGCTCTTCGACGGCCAGAGACCAAAGGTGCAGCAGCGGCTTCAGAATCGACGTCGTATCGAAGTAAGCGGCCTCGTTCCATAGAACGATGTTCGCCAGGAAGGCTGCGCCTGCCGCGATATGCCTGCCAACCTGAGAATGATCGTCCGATCGGAGGCAGAACCATGCGATGCCCGCAGTCGCCGCGAGGACAACAATCAGTGACGGAAATATGCGTCGGATGCGGCGCGCGTAGAAGTCAGATAGGCTGAACGAATCGGTATTTAGTTTGTCGTATATGATCGCACTTATGAGATATCCAGAGATCACAAAAAATATATCAACACCGATGAATCCACCTTTGAGCCACAGAGGGAAGGCATGAAATCCAACGACGGCGATAACTGCCACGCATCTCAGGCCGTCGATATCCGGCCTGTATGCGTCGCCAAGTACACGCCCAGATGATACGTGATTGTTCATCGACTGACTTTTTGGTGATCGTAAGAGTGCGATGCCGTGGGCAGGGCGTGAGCGACATATGCATCCACAATCCTCATCCCTAACCCCAGGCAGGCGATGCATGAGGCGGGATGGACATGATCGTTCTTGGGGACACGTGCCTGTCAATTCGGAGCTTAGTACGGGACGACCGTCGGTCCGAGAGCGATTTTTGGAGTTTTCAGCGATCAATTTTTCATATGATGCACCACCTTTCGGCGTACTCACGCGGCTGTATGGAGCCGAGCCGCGCTTTGCAGGCTCAGTCCAACCTCAAGGAGACCCGCGTGTTGGCTTGTGCCTGTGTCCAGCATGATTTGCCTTATCGGGCATGGTTGTTTCAACTACGGCGCCTGTTGCGCACCGCGACGTAGCCTCGCGCCAGCCCCAGTGGCAACACGAAGCCGAAACACACGGCTGCGCCCATCAAGACGGCTTCCATCTCAAACTCCTCAGTTGTTCCCGAACCGGCTACCCTTCCTAGCGATAGCCCGGCGCCTAGTCTGCTCGGCCTGCGGCGCTCGCGATCCGCGCGTCATGAAGGATATGCGGGCGCATTACGACAAGCTCTATCGCGAGCAGGGATGGGGTGGGCAGCTCGCCGGTCCCCTGCCGCCGAGCTACCGGGTGGTCGGGCGAGACGTGCCGTGGCCGGAGCGCCGCGAACCGGAGCCCTGAGGCTCCGGTGGTTGTCCGAGGGCAGACATCCAGACTTTCATCAGGCCATCCAGGGAGTAGCGATCCAGCTGCGCCAGCATGCGCTTCTCCATGTGCGCCATGACCATGGCCTGCAAAGGCTGAAGGTCCGGGAGCCCGAGGAACACACGCGCCTCCTCGGGCGTGCAATCAACGTCTGCGGTGACCTGCATCGCGAAGCCCTCCTCATCCCGAAGAATGCGGACCAGCTTCGATCGATCCAGTGTTTGAGATCTTGCGAAGGGCGGGACGTGCCGTGGCCGGCGCGGAGGCGGGAACCCGATCTGGGCTCCCGGCGCTAGGAGCGGACCAATCGCGTCGCGTCCCGTGCCCCCATGCTCATCCTGCTCGCCACCATCCTCTTCGCCTTCACCGTGCTCATTGCCCTGGCCGTCGCCGTCGCGGTCGCGCTCGTGACCTGGGTAGACCCGGGCTGACAAGAGAAGCCCGCCGCAGCGGCTGCCGGGCGGGCCAGTACAGGATAGACTCGGGTTAGCTTGCCTCTGCCCATTCCGTCCCGCAAGCGTCATCGGATCGCCCCCTACGCGTTCCTCAGCTCAGATGCATCGTGGGCGTCGGGGGAAGGTGCCACTGGTTGGCCGCGATAGCTCGTGGCACCCTGGCTGCCGACCTGTTCCCAGAGTCGCAGGGAGGCGGCGGGTCGGGCTCTAGGACGCAACCTTGGGGGTCCGACCCGCTCACGTTCAGATTGCTGGTTGCTGGCCCGACGTTGACCGCTGGCGGGCGCTCGCTCTCTCCAGCCGATCGTGCCACGTTGGATCTGTCTTCCTGCTGGTGACGACCAGGCGAGAAGGCAGCGGGTCGGGCTGCTGTCGTGACGGACGGGGGTCCGACCCGCACTACAGGACGTTTCTCCGCATCCTCACTGCTGCACCGTCCAGAATGCCGAGGCGGGAGCAAGGCGGAGACAGCATCCGCCATCATCGGCCGCTAAGCCCCTGAGATAGCTTGGCACGGCTACGGGCTCGGATTGCCTACCCACGTTCCAACCCATGAGGCGCACGGAAATGGTGCTGCCGGAGGCGGCGGTTGAGGTCGGTACCCTCAGAGTTTCTTAGGCCGTCTGCCTCACCAGAGCAGCATGATCGCTGATGCCGGGTCTGAACTCAACCAGCTTGACAGCAAGAGAGCCGCTGTGGGTGGATGCCAGACCATCGGGCTCGACCGGAGGGGCAGATGAGGCGCTGGTTGCTGCGTGCGTTCTATCTCGTCTTCGTCATCTCGTTCAACGTCGCACTGCTCTGGGCACTCGGGTTCATCTTCCCCATGGCTCAATTCGCGAACCCCCTGACGGCTTTGCACGAAGAGCACTTCCGCCGCGCTATCCCGAAGGAGATTGAGGCAGCGTCCCTCGTCGCTTACGGGTCGACCTCGCGTCTGTGGAACCTCTTGTTTCCCATCCCCGCCCGCAAGTCCTGTGGCGGGGCTGCACTCAGGATTTCCGATGAGACGGCGGCTGATCTGGAGGCTCACGGCCTAGTCCGGCTGCGCTCGGCCCGGATCGGACAAGGCTATCAGGGAGAACGACTGGAGGATTTCTACACCTACGGCCCTTGGCGGCCAACGCCAGTGCCGAACAGGTGGCGAGGAGACGGGAAGTGGGCGGGATCGCTTCATTGCTTTGGTGAGAACGATCCCGCGTTCGACGTGAATGCCGTGTATGAGGCGGCCCGGGAGGCTGGGGGCTACTTCACAGAGGCAAGCGCGAGCCAACTCCTTCTCATCCCGCGGCTGCGCCTCGTGGTCATCACGTTCGATAAGTGACGACCGAAGGCGAGCTCGGAAATAGCTAAGCTGATTGGGTATTGACCCTAGGTAGGGAAGGTAGGGGACTCATTCAGATCCATGCGATGACACAGGAAACGAGTGCGATGGCGGCCAGATAGTTGCAGGCCAAGCGGTCGTAGCGTGTTGCGACGCGCCGCCAGTTCTTGAGGTGGCCGAACAGGCGCTCGATGCGGGTGCGACGGCGGTAAGCGATCCGGCTGTGCTTGTAGGGCACCGTCCGGGTGGCCGTGGACGGGATGGTGGCGATGGCCCGGTGGCTCTTCAGCCAATCCCTCAAGCTCTGCGCGTCGTAGGCCTTGTCGGCAATCAGCCGCTTGGGCGGCACGACGGCTCGCAACAGAGGCAGCGCCATAGTGATATCGGCCACGTTGCCGGGCGTCAGGGCAAACGCAACCGGTCGGCCACGACCATCGGCCAAGCAGTGGATTTTGCTCGTGAAGCCGCCGCGCGAGTGGCCGATGGCCTGGCTCCAGGCCCCCCTTTTCCGCCAGAGGCGGAGCGGTGGGCTTTCACATGGGAAGCGTCGAGCATCAACTCGTCTGGAACAGGGCCTGCTGCTGCGATCTTGGCAAACAGCCGCTGCCAGATCCCGCGCTGCGACCACCTGTTGTAGCGGTTGTAGATCGTCGTGTGTGGGCCATAGGCGGCGGGCGTATCCTGCCAGCGGCAGCCGACCTTCAGCACATGCAGGATGCCGCTGATCACCCGCCTGTCGTCGACCCGAGGTTTGCCCGGTTGGCCGTGAGGCAGATGTGGCTCGATCCGCGCCCAGGCTTCATCCGAGTGCCAAAACAGCCGTGCCATCGCGATCCTCCCGCGCTCGAAACCCCAAAATCAGGAAGAAAACGCAAGCGACAGCAATTGGTTGTATGAGTTCCCTACCTAGAATGAATGAGTACCAATAGTTTTCTGCTGAAATCCCATAAATAAACCCTCTTGTTCAGACGCGGGCAAAAGACCTTTAGGCGTTATTTTCTTTATACGATTTTTCGTACCTAAGTATATAACTAGATTGCTCTTAACGCAGATGGCCATATCATCGCCCGAAAAGTTTTCCCAATTGGTCCCTATAACGGGGTGAGTGTGATAAACAGCGACAATCTTGTCTTTGCCCATTGCTTCAAGATAGCTAAAGTTGAAAGATGAGTTGTCGGGCCCTCCCGGCTCAGGATCTATCGTGTAGAACAACTGGCGACCACTAACTTGGAATACCGGCCCCGAGTACTCTATTCCTTCCTTGAGCGATGTTGGAATGATTTTCATAAATGCCGCCTTAGCAGCGGCATCCATGCTTGGAAAGTTTTTGGGAATTTGACCAACGATAGTGATTTCAGGGAGGGTGACTACTCCGCCGCTCATACGGACCTCCACTCTTGCCGCTTTTTACATATCACATTTGAACTGCCTCGAAAATCGCGGGCGCCTCCTCGGTCTGAACATCTGATAGCATCAGGGCAGCTGAAAGCTCAGCTTACTCCGCCTATACCCATTCCCCGTTGTCATCAGCCAATGCCATCTGCCGGTTTCTGGCGACGCTGACACGCCGGAACATGCCCTCCGCGCTGGTCTTCGTCTTGGCGCCCGCCGGGAAGCCGTTGAGCGTGATGTCGAGAGAGGCGCGGCCGCTGAGTTGCAGGACGTTGCCGCCGTTGATCATCCCGACACCGTTGTAGCCGAGGCGGCGATAGAGCATCTCTTCGCCCGGCCCTTTCACCTCGTCGTCACGGACGCGGCTGTAGCCCTTGCTGCCCGGCTGGTAGCTAGGCTCTCGTTGATTCCAAGAATGTCCCTGCCAGCCGACGCGACGGCGACGGACGGAGCACCTCGTGCTGTCGCTGCAATGGC
>NZ_QOWC01000242.1 GCF_003574465.1 Methylobacterium crusticola | reverse complement strand
CCTCGGCGAGACCCACAACCTCGTCACCGACATCGTCAACCTGCCGGGCGACGCGCTCGCGGGCCAGGCCGGGCCGGCGGTGTCCCAGGTCGGCGCGGATCTCGGCCAGGTCGGGACGGCGGCGGGCGGCGTCGTCGCCTCGCTCGGCGGCACGGCGGCGGGCCTCCTCGCGCCCGAGGGCGGCTCCTCCCTCGGCGGCGCGCTCGCGCCGGTCGCGGGCCTCCTCGACGGGGCCGGCGGCGCGGGCGACCTGCACCTGCTCGGCGGCAGCGCGCCCCTCCAGCCGGTGGCCAACGTCGTCAACCCGGTGGTGGACGGCCTCGCCGCCACGCTCGGGCAGGCGAGCCACGGCGTGCCGGTGCTGGGCGCCGTCGTGCCGGCGGCGACGGATGTCGTCGCGACGGCCGGTCCGGGCGCCCTCGGCGAGACCCACAACCTCGTCACCGACGCGGTGAACCTGCCGGGCGACGTGCTCGCGGGCCAGGCCGCGCCGGCGGTGTCCCAGGTCGCGGCGGATCTCGGGCACGTCGCGCAGGCGGCGGGCGGGATCGTCGCCGCCGCGGCGGGCGATGCGGGCCCGGGGCCCCTGGCGCCGGTCGCGGGGGTCGTCGAGGCCGTCGCCGGCGGCGCGCAGGGCGCCCTCGCGGGGGCGGTTCCGGGGGGCGGCGCGCATCCCCTCGGCGACTTCGCCCAGGGGGTGCTCGACGGCTTGTCCGGGTCGGGCGCCGCCGGCGGTCACCCGCTGGTGGAGGCCACGGCGGGCCCGCCCACGGCGGCACCGCTCGCCAACGTGCACGTCCTCGCGCCCGAGGCCGAGCCGGTCCACGCCGTGCAGGTCGACGCGGTGGGCGTCGGCGCGAGCCAGCCCTCCCTGGCAATCCTGCACGTCCTCGGCGGCGACAGCATCGAGATCCCGCCCCTCTCCGGAGGCGGGGCGGATTCCCTCGTCGGCTCGCTGCACGACGTGGCGCCCGCCGCGCTCCCGGCCCAGGCGGGCGCCGACGCCGCGCCCGGCCTGCACATCGACCTCGGCGCCGCGGCCCTCGACCTCGGCGGCCACGTCGAGGCGCAGGCCCACGACCCGAGCCACCACGCGGCGTCCCCGACGCTGCACCTCCTGGGCCTCTGACCCCTCCCGCGCCCCCGCCCCGCCCGGGGCGGGGGCGCCCCTCCCCCTCGCTCCCCTGCGCCCCCTCTTCCCCCTCCCGCCCGAGGACGCCCCCCGGTGAGCGACGATTCCGTGATCCACCGCGCGCGGAGCCGCGAGACCTGGGCCGCCGCCGGCGCCGCCAAGGCCCCGCTGGCCGCGACGGTCGCCATCAGCAGCGCCGTCAACCTCCTGATGCTGACCGCGCCCCTGTTCATGCTCCAGGTCTACGACCGGGTGCTGCCGAGCCGGAGCGTCGCGACGCTCGTCGGCCTCGCCGGGGTCGCGCTGATCCTGTTCCTGATCCAGGCCGTGCTCGAGGTGTTCCGCGCCCGCATCCTGTCGCGCTTCGCCCGCCTCACCGCGGAGCGCCTCGGGGAGCGCCTGTTCCGCCAGACCCTGCACCGGGGCATCGACTCGGCCGGCGCCGAGGACGGGCAGCAGGCCCTGCGCGACCTCGACACGGTGCGGGGCTTCCTCGGCAGCCCGGCCTTCACGGCCTTCTTCGACCTGCCGTGGGTGCCCCTCTACGTCGCCGTGTGCGTGCTGTTCCACCCCTGGATCGGCGCCGCCGTCGCGGTCGGGGCGGTCGGGCTCGGCCTGCTCACGCTCCTGACCGACTGGGCCTCCGCCGGGCCGGCCCGGGCGGCCGCGGAGGCCGCGGCCGAGCGCCGCTCCCTCGCCGGGATGGTGCAGCGCACCGCGCCCCTCGTCACGGCGCTCGGCATGCGCGCGCGCCTCGCCGCCGCGTGGGCGGAGCGGGACCGGCGCCACCTCGACGTGGCCGAGACCGCCACCGACCGGGCCATCGGCTTCGGCAGCACCTCGCGGCTCCTGCGCACCGTGCTGCAATCCGGCATCCTGGCGCTCGGCGCCCTCCTGGTGGTGCGCGACGAGGCCACGGCCGGCGTGATGCTGGCCGCCACCATCCTGTCGGCCCGGGCCCTGGCGCCGGTGGACACCGCCATCGCCAACTGGAAGTCGGTCGCCGCGGCCCGGCAGGCCTGGACCCGGCTCGTCGCCTTCCTGCCCGCCCGCGAGCCGGCGCTGCCGACGCCCCTGCCGGCCCCCCGCGAGAGCCTGCGCGTGACGGCGCTCTCGGTCGCCGCGCCCGGCACCCACACGCTGGTGCTGCACGACGTCAACGTCGCCCTGAAGGCCGGCAGCGCGCTCGGGGTGATCGGCCCGAGCGGCTCGGGCAAGTCGACGCTCGCGCGCGCCCTCGTGGGCCTCGCGGCGCCGAGCCGCGGCGTCATCCGGCTCGACGGCGCCGCCCTCGACCAGTGGGAGCCCGACGCCCTCGGCCAGGCGCTCGGCTACCTGCCGCAGGATGCCGGCCTGTTCGAGGGCACGATCGCGCAGAACATCACCCGGTTCGATCCCGACCCCGACCCCGAGGCGCTGCTGCGGGCGGCCCGGTCCGCCGGCGTCCACGAGATCGTGCTGCGGCTGCCTTGCGGCTACGACACCCGGATCGGCAGCGGCGGCACCGGCCTCTCGGGGGGCCAGACGCAGCGGGTGGCCCTCGCCCGCGCCCTCTACGGCGACCCGTTCCTGGTCGTGCTCGACGAGCCGAACGCCAACCTCGACACCGAGGGCGAGCGGGCCCTGACGGCGGCGATCCAGGCGGTGCGCGCGCGCGGCGGCATCGCGGTGGTGATCGCCCACCGGCCGAGCGCCCTGACGGCGGTCGACCGCATCCTCGTCCTCAACGAGGGACGGGTGCAGATGCACGGCCCCCGGGACGAGGTGCTGGCCGAGCTCGGCCAGGTCGCCCGCACGGCCGCCGCGCGTCCCCCGGACCCGCCCGCGGCGGCCGCCCAGGCCGGCACGAGGGCCGCATGAGCCGCGCGCCCCGCCCCGAGCCCGGCCGCGCCACGCGCCGCTCGCTCACCCGCCACCTCGCCGGCGTCGCGCTCGTCTTCGGGATGACCGGCGTCGCGGCGGCCTGGACCGCCGAGACCCGCCTCGCCGGGGCCGTCATCGCGACGGGCTCCCTCGTGGTCGAGAGCAACATCAAGAAGGTCCAGCACCCGACCGGCGGCGTCGTGGCGGACCTGCGGGCGCAGGAGGGCGCGAGCGTCAAGGCCGGCGACCTCCTGATCCGCCTCGACGCCACCACCGCGCAGGCGAACCTCGACAGCGTCACGAAGAGCCTCTGGGAGCTCGCGGCCCGCGGCGCGCGCCTGGAGGCGGAGCGCGACGGGCGCGACGACGTCGCGTTCCCGCCCGAGCTCGCGCGGGGCGGGCCCGCCGTGGCCCGGATCACCGAGGGGGAGGGCAAGCTGTTCCGGTTCCGCCGCGACGCGCTCCTGGGCCAGAAGTCCCAGCTGCGCGAGCGCGTGCGCCAGCTCCAGGACGAGATCACCGGGCTCGTGGAGCAGGCCTCGGCCAAGCAGCAGGAGGTCGGGATCATCGAGCGGGAGTACGGCGGGGTGATGGACCTCTGGCGCAAGAACCTGATCCAGATGACCCGGGTCACCAGCCTGGAGCGGGAGATGGCGCGCCTGCGCGGCGAGCGCGGCGCCCTGGTGGCGAGCACGGCCCAGACCCGCGGCAAGATCGCCGAGACCGAATTGCAGATCATCCAGATCGAGCAGAACCTGCGCAGCGAGGTCGCCAAGGAGCTCGCCGAGATCCGGGCGAAGTCCGCGACCCTGGTCGAGCAGCAGGTGACGGCCCTCGACCAGATCCGCCGCATCGACATCCGGGCGCCTCAGGCCGGGACCGTGCACGAGCTCGCCGTGCACACCCGCGGCGGCGTGATCGCGCCCGGCGAGCCGATCATGCTGATCGTGCCGAGCGCCGATTCCCTGGTGGTCGAGGTGCGGGTGTCGCCCCAGGACATCGACCAGGTCGGCCTCGGCCAGGGGGCGTCCCTGCGCTTCCCGAACTTCGACCGGCGCACCACGCCCGAGCTCGCCGGCACCGTGTCGCGCATCGCCGCCGACGTCACGGAGGACAAGCGCACGGGCATCGCCTTCTACCTCGTGCGCCTGAGCGTCGCGAAGGAGGACCTGGCGCGGCTCAAGGGCGCGCGGCTCATGCCCGGCATGCCCGTCGAGGCCTTCATCCGCACCGCCGACCGCACCGTGCTCGCCTACCTGTCGAAGCCCCTCCTCGACCAGGCGCGGCGGGCGTTCCGGGAGAAGTGAGGGCAGCGCCCGGCCCGGGCGCGGGCGGCGCCGGTCGCAGAATCGGACGCCGCCATCACGGCGCCTGCCGGCTGACGGCGCCGATCTCCTCGAGGAACGCCCGGGCGAGGCGCGAGAGCGGCCGGGCCTCAGACCAGAGCATGCAGGCGACGGCCGGGGTCGCGGGCAGGAACGGCCGGGTGACGAGGGCGGCGTGGCCGCCCTGGCGGGGCGAGTCGGGATCGACGACCGCCGCGCCGACCCCGGCCGCCGCCAGCACGCAGGCCGTGCCGCTGACGGCCGGCTGCGACACCGCCAGTTCCCGGGCGGCGGCCACCGTCGTCCGGTGCCGCACCACGGCGCGCAGGATCTCGAGCTGGCGCAGGTTCCTATCATCCGCACTCATAGATCGGGGCCAAACTTCACAGGCCGGTCGATTGAGCTTGGCGCGTCTCCGTGCAACAAGCGGATACCGGGGTTGCTCAGCAATACATGTGCTCACGACAGCGGCATTTGCATCGTTCGGAGGCAGCATGAGTCGTGTTCTTCGCGTGGCGGCGGCGCAGATGGGGCCCACCCAGAAGGCCGACCCGCGCGCCCACACCCTCGGCCGGATGATCCGCCTGCTCGAGGACGCGGCGGAGCGGGGCGCGACCCTGGTGGTGTTCCCGGAGCTCGCCTTCACGACCTTCTTCCCGCGCTGGCTCCTGGAGGGCGAGGCGCTCGAGGGCCACTTCGAGCGCGCGATGCCGAACCCGGCGGTGCAGCCCCTCTTCGACCGCGCCCGCGCCCTCGGGGTCGGGTTCTACGTCGGCTACGCCGAGCTCGCCCCCGAGGGGCGCCGCTTCAACAGCGCGCTCCTCGTCGAGCCGGACGGATCGATCCTCGGGCGCTACCGGAAGGTTCACCTGCCGGGCTCCGTCGAGCCGCGGCCCGGCGCCCGCTACCAGCAACTGGAGAAGCGCTACTTCTCCTACGGCGACACCGGCTTCCCGGCCTTCCGGGCCGGGCCGGGCTTCGCCGGCGCCATCATGGGCATGATGATCTGCAACGACCGCCGCTGGCCCGAGGCCTGGCGCGTGCTCGGCCTCCAGGGCGTCGAGCTCGTCTGCGTCGGCTACAACTCGGCCGCCTACGACCCGAACGGCGGCGACGGCGAGGACGCGGCGCTGCGCACCTTCCACTCGCAGCTCGTGGCCCAGGCCAACGCCTACATGAACGCCACCTGGGCGGTCGCCGTGGCGAAGGCCGGCGACGAGGACGGGTCGGGGCTGATCGGCGGCTCCTGCATCGTCGACCCGAACGGGCGGATCGTCGCCGAGGCGCGGACGCTCGGGGACGAGCTCCTGGTCGCCGACCTCGACCTCGACCTCTGCCGGCAGGGCAAGGCCAAGATGTTCAACTTCGCCGACCACCGGCAGCCCGGGCAGTACGGGCCGATCACCGAGCGGGCCGGCGTGATCGAGCCGGCGCCCGCGGACCCGGCCTGAGCCCGGCCCGCGCCACGTCCCCCCGGGGTGAAGGAGAAGCCATGACCCGCGCGTCCCGCGCCGTCGCGCTCGCGGCCGTCACGGCCCTCGTGGTCGTCGCGGCCCTCACGGCCGTCGCGGCGCCCGGCGCCGCGCGCGCCGCCGCGCTGCCGGAGGCGATCCGCCAGCGCGGCACCCTGCGGCTCGCCGTCAACGCCACCTACGCGCCGATGGAGTACCGCGACCCGGCGACGGACACGCTCAAGGGCCTCGACATCGATCTGGCCACCGAGATGGCGCGGCGCCTCGGCGTGACGGTCACCTGGGCCGAGGTGCCCTTCGCCGAGCTGATCCTGTCGCTGCAATCCGGGCGGGCCGACTTCGTCATCAGCGGCATCTCGGACCGGGCCTCGCGGCGGGAGACCGCCGACTTCATCGACTACCTGACCACCGGCGCCCAGTTCTTCACCCTCGCCGACAGCCCGGCCCGCACCGAGGCCGACCTGTGCGGCCGCCGGCTGGGCACCACCCGCAGCACCTCCTTCCCGGTGGAGATCGAGCGCTGGAGCGCCCAGGCCTGCGCGGCGGCCGGCCGGCCCGCCGCCGTCGTCGTGCCGGGCGAGAACAGCATCGACGTGCGCAACCAGCTCAGGCAGGGCCGGATCGACGCCGCCGTGCAGGGCAGCGAGACCCTGCCCTACGCCATGGAGAGCGAGCCCGGCCGCTACCGCATCCTCGGGGCGCCCTTCACCCGCGGCTACCAGGGCATCATGGTGCGCAAGGACGCCCCCGGGCTGCGCGACCTCCTCGCCGAGACGCTGCGCGGCATGATCGCGGACGGCGCCTACGGGGTGATCCTGGCCCGCTACGGTCTGTCCGCCAACGCGGTCCCCGAGCCGCTCCTGAACGCAGGCCCGCAATGAGCAGCGCGCGCGCCCTCGCGGAGGGCTATGCCCTCGCGGAGGGCTATCCCGATCTCTCGGGGCTGCCGGTCGCCCGCCGCCTGCACTGGGGGCGCTGGCTCGCGGCCGGGGGCATCCTCGCCGGCCTGGCGGCGATCGGGCGCGCCTTCGCGGAGGGGCAGATCGAGTGGGCCTATGTCGGCCGCTTCCTGACGGTGCCGGTGATCCTCCACGGCATCGTCAACACGATGGTGATGGCGGTCCTCGCCATGGGCCTCGGGATCGTGCTCGGGGTCGTCGTGGCGGTCATGCGGCTGTCGCCGAACCCGGTGCTGCGGGCGGTGGCGTCGGGCTACACCTGGCTGTTTCGCGGCACGCCGCTGATCCTGCAGCTCCTGCTGTGGTTCAACCTCGCGCTGGTCTTCCCGGTGATCGGCATCCCCGGCCTGTGGTCGGCCCGCGCGGTCGACGTCATGACGCCGTTCCTCGCCGCGCTCCTCGGTCTCGGCATCAACCAGGGCGCCTACACCTCCGAGGTGATGCGGGCCGGGATGCTCTCGGTCGATGCCGGGCAGTTCGAGGCCGCCCAGGCCATCGGCATGGGCCGGCTGCGGAGCCTGCGCCGGATCATCCTGCCGCAGGCGATGCGGGTGGTGCTGCCGCCCCTCGGCAACGAGTTCATCGGCATGGTGAAGGCGACCTCGCTCGCCAGCGTGATCCAGTACCCGGAGGTGCTCCACGCGGCGGAAAACATCTACTACGCCAACTCGCGGGTGATCGAGCTCCTGATCGTGGCGGGCCTCTGGTACCTGCTCGTGGTCTCGATCCTGACGCCGCTGCAGATGCTGCTCGAGCGCCGCTTCGCCCGCGGCAGCGCGGGGGCCGGGCGATGACGCGCCCCCTCGTGGCGATCCGCGGGCTCGCCAAGACGTTCGGCACGTTCCGGGCCCTCGACGACGTCTCGCTGGACGTGCGCCCCGGCGAGGTGATGTGCCTGATCGGCGCCTCGGGGTCCGGCAAGACGACGCTCCTGCGCTGCGTGAACCAGCTCACCCGGGCCGATCGCGGCGGGATCTGGCTCGACGGCGAGTTGCTCGGCCTGCGCCAGGAGGGCGGGCGGCTGCACCGCCTGAGCGAGGGCGAGATCGCCCGCCAGCGCCTGAAGACCGGCATGGTGTTCCAGCGCTTCAACCTGTTCCCGCACAAGACGGCCCTGGAGAACGTCACCGAGGGGCCGGTCCAGGTCCAGGGCCGCGCACCCGCGGAGGCGCGGGCGGAGGCGCTGGCGCTCCTCGCCCGGGTCGGCCTCGCCGCCAAGGCCGACAGCTACCCCTCGCAGCTCTCCGGCGGCCAGCAGCAGCGGGTGGCGATCGCCCGGGCGCTCGCCATGCGGCCGATGCTGATGCTGTTCGACGAGCCGACGAGCGCGCTCGACCCGGAGCTCGTGGGCGAGGTCCTGGCGGTGATGAAGGAGCTCGCGCGCAGCGGCATGACCATGATGGTGGTGACGCACGAGCTCGGCTTCGCCCGGGAGGTGGCCGACACGGTGGTGTACATGGATCACGGCACCGTGGTCGAGGCGGGCGCGCCCGGCCAGGTCCTCGGGCTGCCGCGCGAGGCGCGCACGCGCTCCTTCCTGTCCGCGGTGATCGGCTAGGATGGCCCGGCGGCGGGCGATCCCAACGACCGGACCGGCGCGGATGCCGGCCCGGCATGCTCCTGGCCTGGCGGGCCGCGGGCCCGCACCGGGCCGCGGGCCCGCACCGGGCCGCGGGCCCGCACCGGGCCGCGGGCCCGCAAACGGAGGTGATGGTGAAGCGTCTGATCGCGACCGCCCTGGTCTGCCTGCCGGCGCTCGCCGCCGCCCAGGCCCTGCCGCCCGAGATCGCCGCGAGCGGCACGCTCAAGGTGGCGATCGTGCCGAACTACCCGCCGATGGAGTTCAAGGACCCGGCGACGGGCCGGCTCACCGGCTTCGACGTCGATCTCGGCGAGGCGCTCGCCCGCAAGCTCGGGATCGCGCTCGCCTGGCAGGAGACGAGCTTCGACCAGATGATGCCCGCCCTGGCGACGGGGCGGGTCGACGCGATCCTGTCGGGCATGACCGACCTCCCGACACGCCACGACACCGCGGGCTTCGTGGACTACCTCCGCAGCGGGCCGCAATTCTTCGTCCGCAAGGCACGGGAGGCCGAGTTCAAGGACATGGCGTCCCTGTGCGGCAGGAGCGTCGGGGCGAGCCGGCGCACCTCCTTCCCGCGGGAGATCGCCGCCTGGAGCGACGCCCATTGCGGGGGCAACCCGATCAAGTTCGTGGGCACCGAGGGCTCCGCCGACGCCCGCACGCAGCTCAGGCAGGGCCGGATCGACGCCGCCGTGCAGGGCAACGAGACGCTGCCCTACGTGATGGGGCTCGAGCCCGGCGCCTACGTGGCGGTCGGCACGCCCATCGCCCTCCAGTTCACCGGGGTGGCGCTCCCCGCCAAGGCGACCGGCCTGCAGCAGGCGGTGGCGGGCGCCCTCGACGCGCTCATCGCCGACGGCACCTACAGGGCGCTGCTGGCGAAGTGGCAGCTCGGCGACAATGCCGTCGACAAGGCGACGCTGAACGCCGGGAAGTGACCCGCGGGCTTGGCGCGGCGCGCAAGGCCCCTCCACCCGCTCCTCCCGCACGAGGCCCCTCATGCATGACCGCGACGCCCTCGCGCGCATCCCGCTCGTCCCCTCGAACACCGCCCCGCCGGCCCCCGCGTACCCCTGGCCGGCGCCCTACGGCGCGGCGATGTTCCTCTCCTTCGACGTCGACGCGGAGAGCGCCTGGACCAGCAAGGACGCGGGCCACGCCGAGCGCCTCGTCACCATGAGCTACGGCGGCTACGAGGCGCGCGTCGGCACGCCCAGGCTCCTCGCGCTCCTCGACCAGCTCGACCTCAAGGCGACCTTCTTCATCACGGGCTGGGCCGTGGACGCCCATCCGGCGATGGCGGAGGCGATTCTGCGCGCCGGCCACGAGATCGGCCATCACGGCTACCACCACCTCCTGCCGGATCCGGGCGACCCGTGGATCGAGGAGGAGCTGGAGCGCGGGTTCGAGACCCTGGCGCGCCGCCTCGGCGTGGTGCCGGTCGGGTACCGGGCGCCGTACGGCGAGTTCACCGAGGGCCTGCGGGCCGCGCTCGCGCGCCGCGGCATCCTCTACACCTCGTCGTTCCGCGACGACGTGCGGCCCTACCGCCACCGCCTCGGCGACGGCGCGCCGGGCCCGATCGAGCTGCCGGTGACGGCGAGCTACGACGACTGGATGCACGGGCTCTCGGCCCGGTTCAGCCCGCGCCCGATCTTTCCCCGGGAGCACGTGCTGTCGCTCTGGAAGGACGAGCTCGACGAGGTGCGCGACTGGGGCGCGATGGTCACGACGGTGCTGCACCCGCAATGCAGCGGGCGGCCGATGCGGCTGCGGCTCCTGCGGGAGTTCCTGACCTACGCCCGCTCCTGCCCCGACCTGTGGATCGCAACCGGGGCGGAGATCGCCGGGAACTTCCGCCACCACGAGGCCGCCGGGACCCCGGCGTGAGGCTCGCCGGCCGGGGCGCCACCACCGTCATGGAGCCGTTCCGCTACGGCGTCCCGGAGATGGTCGCCGCCGCCGAGGCGATGGGCCTGCGCTGCCCTTGCGGCGCACTGCATCGCCAGCACGGACGACGATCTCGGGGCTGATGGCGGCGCCGGGCGCGACGGTGCTGAACTGCCCGCGGGTCTTCGCCCACGGACATACGCAGCCCGTTTCTAGCTTCGAGCAGGCATCGGGGACACATCCATCCACATCGCCGCCAAGTCATGGCCGTCCGGATCGGCGAGATCGCGGGTGTACATGAAGCCGTGGTCTTCGACCGGATTGATGTCCACGGTGCCGCCATGCGCGGCGGCAGCCTGGCTCATCGCATCGACAGCCTCGCGGCTGTCGCAGGACAAAGCCAGCATGACCTCGCTCGACGTGCTCGGCGGGATGGGACGGGTCGTGAAGCTGCGCCACTTGTCATGGGTCAGCAGCATGAAACTGATCGCCTCGCTCCATACCATGCAGGCTGCCGTCTCGTCTGTGAAGCGCGGGTTGTTCCTGAAGCCGAGAGCTTCGTAGAAAGCCACCGATACCTTCAGGTCAGTGACGGGCAGGCTGATAAAAATTGATTTGCCCATTGGGACCCCCATCGTTCAATTACGACGGCCTGATATCAAGCCACCCACGGATTCAACACATGCACGCCGGCATGGCGGTATTTCGACGTGTCGCGCGACCCGACGGTCAAGCCATGATGCGCTGCCGTCGCGGCGATGATCAGATCCGGCTGAGAGAAGGTGTGCCCGGCTTTACGGCCGATCTCGGCCATGCTGCGCGAACATCGGCCTGAGGGTGTGAGCCAGCCAGTCGGTCAGATCGGCGCGGCGCTGGGCACCCTCGCGGCGCTCGATACCGGAGCGGATCTTCGCGAAGGTGGGTACCGCCTCTCCGCCCCTCGGGGAGGGGAGACCACCAACCCTTCCGACAGGACCGGTTCACGGAGAGTCGCACCCGCGTTTCATGTGCCATCCATGTGCCACGGGGGATTTTACAACGGATTGGAACCGCTCCCGGATCATCGCTAAGCGTTTAATAATTCTTGGTATTGGAGGGAACGCGTGGAAACGGTTCGCAAGCCATGAAAAAACCCGTCAGGCTCAGCCTGACGGGTTTTTTCATTCGGGAATTTTGGTTGCGGGGACAGGATTTGAACCTGTGACCTTCAGGTTATGAGCCTGACGAGCTACCGGGCTGCTCCACCCCGCGCCGGGTGCCGCCCGTTGCGGGCGGCACGAGGAACGCTGTCGACGCGCGTGACGAGGGAAGGGCTGGGCTTGGCAGG
>NZ_QOWC01000241.1 GCF_003574465.1 Methylobacterium crusticola | reverse complement strand
GGCGGCTCACCGCCGCCCCCCCGCCCGGAGGGGCGGCCACGGCGTCCCCCGGGGGCGGGCCCGCGCGGCTTCCCCGGGGCGTGCGCCCGGGCCGGACGGGGCGCGCGGGCCGGAGAGGTCCCGGGCCGGCGCCGCCACGGGATCGGCGATGGTCAACAGCATGCGGCTCCGCCCGGAGATCGAGGCTGCCCGAAGTGTGGCCGGGCCGGGCCGCGGTGTCACCCCGCCCCCGCGGCCCGGGCGCGGCGCGGCCGGGCCGCGGGGGCGTTCACAACCCCTGGCGGGGGCGTTCACAACCCCGGCGGGGCCCTGGCGGCGCTCCCACGTTTTCCGCTACACTGAAGGCCCAGGTTCACGTGAGCGCGAGCCGCCACGCCGTCCGCCGGCTCGCGCATCGATCCTCCGAGAGGCAGCATGCGTATCCCCCTCGCCACGGCGTCACTCAGCCTCGCGCTCGCGATCCTGCCCGGCCTCGCCCTGGCGCAGACGGAACCCCTGGCGCCGGGCCCCGCGGCCTCGCCCGCGGCCGGCGCCGCGGTTCCCGGCGCCGCGCCCGCGACCTCGGACGGCGTCCTGGCGCCCGGCGCGCCTCCGGCGACCGGACCCGTGGGCAAGCGCCAGCCCCGGCGGATCGACGCGGCGGTGAGTCCCGACGCCGTCAGGCCCGACGCGCCGAGGCCGGAGGCGGCGAGACCCGACCGGGCCCGGCCCGGGGCCGGCAAGGGCTCCGCCGGCCGCGGCGAGGCGGCGAGGGGCGAGGCGGCGAGGGGCGAGGCGGCCAAGGGAGAGGCGGCCCGGGCCGACACCGCCGAGGCCGCCCGCCGGGCGCAGAACGCCGCCGAGGCGCGGGACAAGGCCTGGGACTCGCGCATGAAGCGCACCCTCGGCTCGATCTGCCACGGCTGCTGAGCGGCTTCCAAAGCGGCCCGGCCATGATCCGGTTCGAGGCGGCCTCGAGATCCTATCCGGGGCAGCCCCGCCCCGCCGTCGACGCCCTCGACCTCGCGGTCGAGGCCGGCACGACCTGCGTGCTGATCGGCCCGTCCGGCTGCGGCAAGTCGACGGCGCTCCGGATGGTCAACCGGCTGATCGTGCCGAGCGCCGGCCGCGTCCTGGTCGAGGGGCAGGACGTCGGGGGCCTCGATCCGATCGCGCTGCGGCGTCGGATCGGCTACGTGCTCCAGGGCGTCGGGCTGTTTCCCCATCGCAGCGTGGCCGACAACGTCGCGACGGTGCCGGGCCTCCTCGGCTGGCCGCGCCGGCGCATCGCCGAGCGGGTCGACGCGATGCTCGACCTCGTCGGGCTCGATCCCGGCGCCTACCGCGAGCGCCGGCCGGACGCGCTCTCGGGCGGCCAGCGCCAGCGCGTCGGCGTCGCCCGGGCGCTCGCCGCCGACCCGCCGGTGCTGCTCATGGACGAGCCCTTCGGCGCCGTCGACCCGGTGGCCCGCGGGCGGCTCCAGGGCGAGATCCGGGCGATCCTGGGGCGGCTCGGCAAGACGGTCCTGATGGTCACCCACGACATGGACGAGGCGGTGCGGATGGGCGACCGGATCGCCCTGATGCGCGAGGGGCGGATCGTCCAGGCGGACGCGCCCGCGCGGCTGCTCGCCCGCCCGGCGGACGCCTTCGCGGCGGAGTTCGTGGGCGGCGACCGGCTGCTGCGGCGCCTCGCGCTCCTGCCGGCGGAGGCCCATGCCGAGGCCGGGAGCGCGCCGGGAGCGCCGGCGCTCGCCCCGGAGGCCTCGCTCAAGGACGCGCTCGCGCTCATGCTGGCGAGCGGCGCGGACCGGGTCGGCGTCGCCGGCTCGCCCCGGATCGTCACCCTGGCGGCGGTCCGGGCCGCCGCGGGCGGGCCGGAGCGCGGCCCCCCGTGAGGCGCCCGCTTCACCTGCGGCGCCCGATGGTGTAGGCGCGACGCTCTCCGCCCGCCCCGGCAGCCCCATCGCCGCCGCTGGCGCCCGCGCCGTGCGGAACCGAAGGCCCGACGCCCGATGACCACCCGCCTCGACGACACCTTCGCCCGCTGCCGCGCGGAGGGCCGCGCCGCCCTCGTCACCTACGTGATGGCGGGCGATCCGGACCCGGAGACCTCGCTGCGGGTGCTCAGGGCCCTGCCGGAGGCCGGCGCCGACATCGTCGAGCTGGGCCTCCCCTTCACCGACCCCATGGCCGACGGGCCGGCGATCCAGGCCGCGGGCCTGCGCGCCCTCAAGGGCGGCCAGACCCTCGAGAAGACCCTCGGGCTGGTGCGCCGGTTCCGGGAGGGGAACGCCGGCACGCCGGTGATCCTGATGGGCTACTACAACCCGATCTACACGTACGGCGTCGAGCGCTTCCTCGCGCAAGCCCAGGAGGCCGGCATCGACGGGCTGATCGTCGTCGACCTGCCGCCCGAGGAGGACGACGAGCTCTGCCTGCCGACGATCGCGGCCGGGCTCGCCTTCATCCGCCTCGCCACCCCGACCACGGACGAGCGCCGCCTGCCGGCGGTGCTCGCGAACACGGCGGGCTTCGTCTACTACGTGTCGATCACCGGCATCACCGGGACGGCGTCGCCGGATTTCGCCGCGGTGGCCGAGGCGGTGGCGCGCATCCGACGGCACACGCGCCTGCCGATCGTGGTGGGCTTCGGGGTCAGGACCGGCGCGCACGCCGCGGCGATCGCCCGGGGCGCGGACGGCGTCGTCGTGGGCTCGGCCCTCGTCGACGCGCTCGCCCGCTCCCTCGACCTCCAGGGCCGCGCCACGTCCGGGTCGGCCGAGGCGGTGGCGGCCCTGGTGCGCGAGCTCGCCGCCGGCGTCCGCGCCGGCCGCGCCGCCTGACGGGCCCTTGAGACAGGAGAAGCGCCGATGGTCGAGCCGATGAACTGGATCTCCGAGGTCGTGCGCCCGCGGATCAAGACCCTGTTCAAGCGCGAGACGCCCGAGAACCTGTGGGTGAAGTGCCCGGAGACCGGGCAGATGGTGTTCCACAAGGAGGTGGAGGCCAATTCCTGGGTGATCCCGGGCTCCGAGCACCACCTGCGCATCACCGCCCAGCAGCGGCTCAAGCTGATGTTCGACCAGGGCACCTGGCTCGACGTGCCCCTGCCCGAGGTGGCGGCCGATCCGCTGAAGTTCCGCGACGAGAAGCGCTACGCCGACCGCCTGAAGGACGCCCGCGCCAAGACCGGTATGACCGACGCCTTCAAGATCGGCTTCGGCCGGGTCGGCGGCCTGCCGATGACGCTGGCGGTGCAGGATTTCGGCTTCATGGGCGGCTCCCTCGGCATGGCGGCCGGCGAGGCCTTCGTGCGCGGCGCCGAGACGGCCCTCGACAAGCGCACGCCCTACGTGCTGTTCGCGGCCTCCGGCGGCGCCCGGATGCAGGAGGGCATCCTGTCGCTGATGCAGATGCCCCGCACCACCGTGGCGGTGCGCCGGCTCAACGCCGCGAAGCTCCCCTACGTCGTGGTGCTGACGAACCCCACCACCGGCGGCGTCACCGCCTCCTACGCCATGCTGGGCGACGTCCACTTCGCCGAGCCCGGGGCGCTGATCGGGTTCGCCGGCCCGCGCGTCATCGAGCAGACCATCCGGGAGAAGCTCCCCGACGGCTTCCAGCGCGCCGAGTACCTCAAGGAGCACGGCATGGTCGACCAGGTGGTGCACCGGCGCGACCTGAAGGCGACGATCGCGCGCCTGTGCGGCCTGCTCACGCAGGCGCCCGCCACGGCCGAGGCCCTCGGCAATCCGGCGCCCGAGCCCGAAGCCGCCTGAGGCGGGGGACCGAACGCCGGAGCGTGGCCCGCCGGGCCCCGCGCGCCGGTCCCGGCACCTCTCGCGCCGCGGCGCCCTCCGGCCCGCATAAGTCGGGCTTGCTGGCGCCCGGCAAGTCTGATCCCCTCGCCGTCCAGGGCCGCGCCCGAGGGTGGACCGGCGGACGCCGCGACGAGCTCCTGGCACCAAGCACCGGACGACGCCTCGATGGAATCCTCCGACGCCCTGATGGCGCGCTTCCTGGCCCTGCACCCGCGCACGATCGACCTGTCGCTCGGCCGGATCGAGCGCCTGCTGGCGGCGCTCGGGCATCCGGAGCGTCGCCTGCCGCCGGTGATCCACGTGGCCGGCACCAACGGCAAGGGCTCCACCATCGCCACGATGCGGGCGATCCTGGAGGCCGGCGGCCTCGCGGCGCACGTCTACACCTCGCCGCACCTCGTGCGGTTCCACGAGCGCATCCGCCTCGGCGCGGTGGGCGGCGGCCGCTTCGTCGCCGAGGACCGCCTCGCCGACGCCCTGGCGCGCTGCGAGGCGGTGAACGCCGGCGAGCCCATCACGGTGTTCGAGATCACCACGGCGGCGGCGCTGGTGCTGTTCGCCGAGGCGCCCGCCGACGTGCTGCTGCTCGAGGTGGGCCTCGGCGGGCGCTTCGACGCGACGAACGTCATCGACCGGCCGGCCGCCGCCGTGGTGACGCCGATCGGGCGCGACCACGCCGAGTACCTGGGCGACACCGTCGAGGCGGTGGCGGGCGAGAAGGCCGGCATCTTCAAGCGCGGCTGCCCGGCCGTGATCGCGCCGCAGGACTACGCGCAGGCGGACGCCGTGTTGTGCGCCCGCGCCGAGGCCTCGGGGGCCGGGCCGATCCTGGTCGGCAACCAGGACTTCTCCGCCCACGAGGAGCGCGGCCGGCTCGTCTACCAGGACGAGAGCGGCCTCCTCGACCTGCCCCGTCCCCGGCTCGCGGGCCGCCACCAGATCGTCAACGCGGGCACCGCCATCGCGGCCCTGCGCGCGGCGGGCTTCGGGGACATCGGCATCGAGGCCTTCGAGGCCGGCCTCGCGGCGGTCGACTGGCCGGGCCGCCTGCAGCGCCTGAGCCGCGGCCGCCTGCCGGGACTGATCCCGCCGGGCGCCGAGCTGTGGCTCGACGGCGGCCACAACGTCGATGGCGGGCGCATCCTCGCGGCCGCCATGGCCGACATGCAGGAGCGTGCCGACGCGCCCCTGGTGCTGGTGACGGGGCTCCTCGGCACCAAGGACGCGGAAGGCTTCCTCAGGAACTTCGTCGGCCTCGCCCGCCTCCTCGTGGCGGTGCCGATGTCGGGCCAGCTCGCGGCGCGCCCCGCCGACGAGGTGGCGGCGATCGCGGGCCGCGTCGGCCTCAGCGCCGAGACGGCGCCGAGCATCGAGGCCGCCCTGGTCGGCCTCGAGGACCGGGCCTGGGACCGGCCGCCCCGGGTGCTGATCTGCGGCTCGCTCTACCTGGCGGGCGCCGTCCTCACGGCCAACGGCACGCCCCCGGCCTGACGGCGCCGACCCCGGGCGGGAGCCTGCCGCCGCCTCGCGGGCGAGCCGCTGTTGCGCTCGCACCGATTGTGCCGTTCGGGCCGCGATGTGGCCCGTCTGCTACATCGTGGCTGTGGAAAATGGTCTAGCTTGGCCGGGATCGGGGAACCTGCTGGGGACCATCATGAAGAAGTTATTGACAGCGTTTGCGGCCTTCACTGCCTTGACGTCGGCCGCCTCGGCCGCCGACCTGCCGCGCCGCGCGGCGCCGCCGGTGTTCACGCCGGTGCCGGTGTTCACCTGGACCGGCTTCTACGCCGGTTTCAACGCCGGCTACGGCTTCGACGCCAGCGACAACAACAACAACCGCGCGACCGTCGTCGGCGTCGGCCCGACCACCGGCCTGTTCAGCACGGCCGCCGGCCCGACCACCGGCGTCCTGGCGTTCGGTGGCCGTAACAGCATCGACGGGTTCGTCGGCGGCGGCCAGATCGGCTACAACTACCAGTTCACGCCCGGCAACGGCGTCGTGGTCGGCATCGAGGCCGACGCGCAGTACGTCGATTTCGGTCGTGACCGGAACCGGTTCGCCTTCGCGACCGTGCCGGGCGGCGCCCTCAACCCGGGCGCGCTGGTGTTCAACCCGAACGGCCTGTCGGGCCTCGACTTCTTCGGCACCGTCCGGGGTCGTCTCGGCTACGCCTTCGACCGCGTCCTGTTCTACGGCACCGGCGGCTTCGCGTACGGCAGCGGCGGCGGGCGCGACTTCGGCCTGCCGAACCGCTCCACCGACGACTTCAAGACCGGCTGGGTCGCCGGCGGCGGCGTCGAGTACGCCCTGCCGACCGACTCCTTCCTGAACTTCTTCCGGTCGTCGGCCGTGACGATCAAGATCGAAGGCCTGTACGTCAACCTCGACCGCGGCACGGGCCTCAACGGCGCGTTCGCGGTGGCGGGTGCCCGCACGGTGGCGATCGGCGACCCCGACGTGATCGCGGTCAACTACAACAACCGCCGCCGCTCGGACGAGTTCGCGGTGGTCCGCGCCGGCCTGAACTACAAGTTCGGCACCTGGTAGGACCCAGGTTCCGTCATCGCGACGGCGAGAAGAGCCCGGCCGGGAGGCCGGGCTCTTTCCGTTCGCGCGGGCCGCGCCCGGCCCCCGGCCGGCGCGCCGGCCCGACGAAGAAAGCCCGGCCTCCCGGCCGGGCTTCTCGCGTTCGGGCCTCGGGGGCGGCGGTCAGGCGCTCGCCTGGATCCAGCGCGAGAGGTCGCCCTTGGGGGCAGCGCCGACCTTCTGGCTGGCGAGCTTGCCGTCCTTGAAGATCATCAGCGTCGGGATCGAGCGGATGCCGTACTCGGAGGCGATCCCGGGATTCTCGTCGACGTTGACCTTGGCGATCTTCACGCGGCCCTGCATCTCGCCGGAGATCTCCTCCAGCGCCGGCCCGATCGCCCGGCAGGGGCCGCACCACTCCGCCCAGAAATCCACCACCACGGTCTCGGCCGAGTCCAGCACGTCCTGCTTGAAGCTCGCGTCGGTCACCTTCACGGTTGCCATCGCACTAAACCTTTCCGTTCGGGGATGAGAGCCGATGACGCCGGCCGTCCCGCGTGGGCCCAAGTTAGGAACCGCCGGGAGGGCGATCAAGCGCGCCCGTCGGGCCGTCCCCATCGGCGCGGTGCGCTGACGCACAGGACGTGCGGCCCCGGCCCGCGCGGACGCGGCCCCGGCCCGCGCGGGCCGCCTCAGAGCGCTGCCAGGGCCGCCTCGCACTCCGCCGCCGCCAGCCGGCGCACCACCGGGCCGGCGGTCCAGACGAGGAGCGGGTGCAGCGCCCGGCCCGGATAGATCGCCGCGAGAAGGCGCGCGTAGAGGGCGACCTGCCCGGCCTGCCCGGCCGGGACCGGCGCGCCCGGGGCCGGCGGCCGGCCGGTCTTGAAGTCGACGAGCCAGACCGCCGCGTCGGTGACGGCGATCCGGTCGACCCGCCCGTGCACCGGCCGCTCGACGCCGCCGAGCAGGATCCGCCCCGACAGCGTCACCTCCGGCCGCGCCGCCGGGCCGAACAGCACCGCGAGGTCGGGATCCGCGAGGAGCCGCAGCACCTCCGCCACGATCCCGGCGCGCTCGCGCGGGCCGAGGCCGGGCGCGCGCGCGGCCAGGAAGGCGTCCGCCGCCTCGGCCCGGCGCTCCGGCGCCCGCCCCGGCAGGTGCTCGAGGAGCGCGTGCACGAGGACGCCGCGGCGGCGCGCCGCCGGATCGCTGGAGCGGGCGTCCGAGCGGCGGGGCTCGTCCGCGGCGCCGAGGCCCGAGGGCCGCAGCGGGGGCAGCGGCTCGGCCTCCGGCGGGACCGGGCGGTGGAGCCAGTCCGGCAGGGGCTCCGGCTCCGGCCGCGGACCGGGCTCGGCCGCGGCCCCGGGCAGGGAGGCGCCCTCGCTCCAGCAATCCGCCGGGCCGTAGGGCATCTCGGCGAGGGCGGCGCCGCCGAACTCGGCGACCAGCCCGCGCCGCACCATCTCGCACCAGGCCTCGGCGGGGGTCTCCTTGTCGTGGCCCGCGAAGGGCGCGATCACCAGGCGGTCCTTCGCCCGCGTCATGGCGACGTAGAGCAGGCGGTTGTGCTCCTCGCGGGCCCGCTCGTGCAGGGCCTCGCGGGCGGCCGCGACCGCGGCGCTGTCGTGCGCCTTCGCGCCCGACCAGACCGGGACCGTGCCGGCCGGCGTCCGGACCGGGAGCAGCGGCGGGTCGCCCCGGCCGAGGGCCTCGCAGCCGTCGAGCACCACCACGAGGGGGGCCTCCAGGCCCTTGGCGCCGTGCACCGTCATCACCCGGACCTCGTCGCGGGCGGCGTCGAGGTCGCGCTTGACCGTGTGGCCGCCCGCGTCCCGGCCGCCGCTCGGGGCGTAGCGGGACAGGAAGCCCGTGAGCGAGGGGGCGTCGGCGCCCGCCTCGGCCTGCGCCGCCGCGGTGAGGAAGACGTCGATGGCGTCCCCGGCCTCGCCGCCGAGGCGCGCGACGAGCCGCGCCCGGCCCCCGAGGGGCCCGAGCAGGGCGGCGTAGAAGCCGAAGGGCCCGTGCCGCCTCGCGAGGTCCCGCCATCCGGCCAGGGCGGCGGCGCCCCGCGCGGCGGCGGCGCAGCCGGCCCCGGCCCGGCGGGCGAGCGCGCCGGCCAGGGGCTCGGCCGGGTCGCGGCCGGCCGCGATCGCGACGAGGTCGTCGTCCGTGAGGGCGACGAGCGGGGTCTTGAGGGCGGTGGCCAGCGTCAGGTCGTCCTCGGGCAGCAGCGCCGCGCGGCCCGCCGCCACGAGGTCGAGCACCGCGATGTGGGCGGCGATGTCGAGGCGGTCCTGGCCCGCCACCGGGACGCCCTCCGCCTTGAGGGCGCGGATCACGCCCTCGAAGGCGGCGGAGCGCTTGCGCACCAGGATCAGGACGTCGCCCGGCCGCCAGACCCGCCCGGCCTCGTCGCCGGACGTGGTCCAGAGCCGCACGGCGTGCGCCACCCGGCGCGCCGCCACCAGGGCCGGGGCGCCGGGCTCGACGGCGTCGACGGGCTGCGTCCAGGCGTCGGGCTCCGCCTCGGGCGAGGGCCGCTCGACGGGCCAGAGCTCGACCCGGCCCGGCGCCCGGACGCGCGCCGTGGAGTGGACGGTGCCGACGGCCGCGTCCCCGAACGAGAGGCCCCGGTAATGGGCGTCGAGCGCGAACGTGGCGTCGACGGCCCGCAGCACGCCCCGGGCCGAGCGGAACGAGAGGGTGAGGCCGACGTCCCAGAACGGCAGCGCCGCCCCGAGGGCCGCCTCGCGCCAGGCCCGCCGCGTGGTCTCGAACTCCTCGGGCGCGGCGCCCTGGAAGCTGTAGATCGACTGCTTGGGATCGCCCACCGCGAAGCGGGTGCGGGCGAGCCCGCCCTGCCCGGGCGCCCTGGCCCCCTCCCCGGCGCAGAAATCCTCGGTGATGCGGCGCAGGATCTCCCATTGCTGGGGGTTCGTGTCCTGCGCCTCGTCGATCAGCACGTGGTCGACGCCGCGGTCGAGCTTGTAGAGCACCCAGGCCGAGTCGACCCGGGCGAGGAGGTCGAGGGTCTTGTGGATCAGGTCGTCGAAGTCGAGAGCGCCGAGGCGCGCCTTCTGGGCCTCGACCCGGCGGTGGATCTCGGCCGCGAGGGTGAACAGCGCCCGGGTGCGGGTGAGGGCCCGGGCGGCCTTGAGGGTGTCGCGCAGGCCCGCGAGCCGGGCCTGCTCGGCGACGAGGAGGTCCTTGGCCTGCGCCGGGACCGCCTTCGTGCCGAGAGTCGCGGCGGCGTAGGGCTCGCCCTCCCCGTCCTCCTTGAAGAACACCGCGAGGTAGAGCGGCAGCCGCCAGGCCGCCTCGGCGCCGGCGGCGAGCGCCAGGGCGTCGGCGCGCTTCTCGTCCGTGGCCTTGCCGGTGCGCAGCCGCGCGGCGAGGCCGGCCCAGTCGCCGGGCGCCCCCGCGAGCATCCGGTCCTCGACCGCCGCGACGGTCTCGCCGGGTGCGAGGCCGAGGGCCGCGCGCAGGCGCTCCAGCCCCCCGTCGAGCCCCTCGGGATGGCCGAGCATCGCCCGGTTCTGGACGGCGGCGACCATCACCCGGCGCAGGGCCTCGCCGGAGGCCTCCGGGGCCACGAGGGCGAGGGCGTCGGCGAGCGCCGGGTGGCGCCCGTCAACCGCGTCGGCGAGCACGTTGTCGATGGAGCGGTCGATGGCCTCGCGGGTCTGGGCCTCGTCCAGGACCACGAACCGGGCCGGCACGTTGGCCTCGAACGGCACGAGGTGCAGCAGGCGCTCGCAGAGCGCGTGCAGGGTCTCGATCTTGAGGCCCCCGGGCGTCTCGACCGCCCGGGCGAACAGGCGCCGGGCCCGCCGCAGGGTGGCGGCGTCCGGCGCCTCGCCCTCGAGCTCCGCGAGCTCGGCCCGCAGCGCCGCGGCGTCGAGGGTGACCCAGCGGCCGAGCCGCTCGAACACCCGGATCGCCATGTTGGCGGCCGCCGCCTTGGTGAAGGTCAGGCACAGGATCTTCGAGGGCACCGCCCCGTGCAGCAGGAGGCGCACCACCCGGTCGGTGAGCACCTTGGTCTTGCCCGCCCCCGCGTTGGCCGAGACCCAGGCCGAGGCCCGCGGATCGGCCGCGCGCCGCTGCGCCGCCTGCGTGAGCCCGTCGACCACGAAGCCTTCGATGCCCATGCCTGCCTCCGCGCGTCCCGCCCGGCGGGCCGAATCGCCGAGCACTCTGCCCCGCCGCGGTTGCCGGGCGGGATGCGCGCGGGCGCGGATCGCGGCTTGTGCACAGGCTTTGCGGGGCGGTGTGGCGCCGCGGGCACAGCCGGGCGGGCCGGGCGGGGGCGAAGCGCCGGGGGAGCGCGGGCCGGCGGCCGGGCCCCGCCCCTACTCCTCGGTCCCCGCCAGGGACCACTCCTTCACCCGCGCCAGGTGGTCGTAGTCCGAGTAGGCCTTGGCGTATTTCGGGTAGGGCCGCGACAGGTAGGCGGCCTCGCCGTCGAGGAACCCGGAGACGAGGCGGCGCAGGCCGGCGACGTGCGCGTCGACGATGTCGGCGAGGCTCCGCGCCTCGCCCCGGGGCGCCCGCAGCGGCGTCGGGTCGAGCGGGACCTTGCCGCCGCCGGCCCGGATGTAGAGGAGGTCGGGCGTCTCGGCCGCGGGGCCGAGGTCCCGGAAGGCGCCGGCGCGCAGCATCGCGGCCTCGAGCGTGAGCTGGGGCGAGAACCCGGCGAAGACCTCCCGGGCGCTCGGCGGCTGCCCGGTCTTGAAGTCGATGATGGCGTGGCCGCCGTCGCGGCGCGCCTCGATCCGGTCGGCGCGGGCCCGCAGGGTGAACACCGTGCCGCCGGGCAGGTCGAGGGCCCAGCGCCCGCCGGTCTCGGCGTGGACGCGCCGGAGGCCCGGGCGGCGCTCGGCCTCCCAGGCGAGGTACGCGTCGGCCATGCGGGCGAAGCGCGGCCACCACTCGGCGTAGAGCTCCGGGTAGGCGTCCGCGATCGGCGCGAAGGCGTTGGCGGCGAGGTCGTAGAGGAGGCCCTCGGCCTCGGCGGGCAGCGCCTCGGGGTAGCGCTCGGCGAAGCCCCCCAGCACCTCGTGCACGATGGTGCCGCGGTCGCTGGCGCTCGGCTGCACCGCCACGGGCTCGAGGGCGTCGAGCCCCAGGACGTGGCGGGCGAACAGGCCGTAGGGGTCGCGCACCAGCGTCTCGATCTCGGTGACGCTGAGCGAGCGCGGGAACAGGGCGGGGTCCGGCCGCGGCGCCGGCCGGCGCAGGCGCGGCGGCACCGGCTCGCGGCCGCGGTCGAGGGCG
>NZ_QOWC01000240.1 GCF_003574465.1 Methylobacterium crusticola | reverse complement strand
CCACGCGCCCGCCCTCGGCCGAGAGGGCGAGCCGGCCCGCCTTGAGGGCCAGGGCCTTCTCGCCGAACAGGCGCCGGCGCCAGCCGTGCAGCACCGCCAGGTCCGCGTCGTCCTGGTCGGCCAGGGCCTCGAGGTCGTCCACGGTGGCGATGATCTTCGGGGCCACCCGCTCCTGCTCGCAGACCGCCTTGAGCAGGACCTTCAGGAGCTCCACGAGGGCGCCGTTGCCGCTCCCGCGGGCCCGGCCCCGCTCGGGCACCGGCACGGTGGCGGGATCGCGGGCGAGGCCGCGCTCCACCGCCGCCAGGATGTCGGCCCCCGTCCGCGAGCGCTCGAAGCCGGTCGGGATCGTGCGCAGGCGCCCCAGCGCCTCGACGCTGCGGGGGGCGGCCGTCGCGATGTCGAGGACGGCCTCGTCCTTCAGGATGCGGCCGCGGGGCACGTTGCGGGTCTGCGCCTCGCGCTCGCGCCAGGCCGCGACCTCCATTAGCACCGCGATCTCGCGCGCCTTGCGCATGCGGCTGCTCAGGCGGCGCCAGGCCTGGTCGGGATCGGCCCGGTAGGTGTCGGGCGAGGTGAGGACCGCCATCTCCTCGTCGAGCCAGAGGCCGCGGTCGGTGGCGAGGAGCTCGCGCGCCAGCACCTCGTAGACCTTGATCAGGTGGGTGACGTCCGACAGCGCGTAGCTGAGCTGGGCGTCCGAGAGCGGCCGGCGCGACCAGTCTGTGAAGCGCGAGGACTTGTCGATCTTGGCCTTGGCGACGTCGTTCACGAGCTGCTCGTAGGACACCGAGTCGCCGTAGCCGCAGACCATCGCGGCGACCTGGGTGTCGAAGAACGGCTGGGGCAGCAATCCCCCGAGGAGCCAGATGATCTCCAGATCCTGCCGGGCCGAGTGGAACACCTTGAGCACGCCCTCGTCGCCCATGAGGGCGAAGAACGGCGCGAGATCCATGCCGGGCGCGAGCGGATCGACCAGCGCAGTACTGCCGTCTGGCGCCGCGATCTGGATCAGGCACAGCTTCGGATAGTAGGTCGTCTCGCGCATGAACTCCGTGTCGACGGTCACGAAGGGTTGCGTGGCGAAGTGCGCGCAGAGGGCGGCGAGCTCTTCCGTCGAAGAAATCAGTTCCATGACAGCCGGCTATAGCGGAGGCCGCCGCGCAGCGCGAGACGCCGCGGGCGCAACCCACGAGGATTTGGCGGCGTGATGAACGGAAATCACGCCGCCCGCGGGGCGCGCCCGCGCGGGCCGCCGGCCGGCCCGCGGGCGGCAGCGCGCGGGAGGCTCCCGGGCGGGAAGCTCCCGGGCGGGAGGCCGCCGGGCGGGACCGCGTGCGCCGCCGCCTTGCGCAGGGCGGCCGCCCGGGCGCGCCGCGTCGCCTCCGCGCGCCGGATCAGCCAGTCGAGGATGTTGCGCTCGACCCGCTCGCCGCTGTCGCGGTCGGTCAGGCGGTGGATGCGGTCGGCCCGGAACGCCCGGTAGCCGTCGCGGTCGTGGTCGGTGCCGCCGACGAGCACCCGTCCGGGGCCGATCTTGAGCTCGTGCGCCTGGAGCCGCCGCACGCTCCAGGCCCCGGCCCGGTCCTCGTAGACGAGCTCCAGCCGGCCCTCGAGCGGCAGCACCCGCCAGGCGCCCTCCTGCCGCTCAACGAGCGGTTCGTGCCGCTCGACGAGCGGTTCGTGCCGCCCGGCCGGCGCGTCGCGCCGCCCGACCGGCGGTTCGTGACCCCCGCCAGGGGGGTTCGCCAGCGTCTCGGCCGGAGCCTCGAGCGGACCGGAAAAGCCTTGATAATCCATGAGGCTAATATGGATGTTCGGTGTTCGTTCTTCAAGGCGGGAACGCCGCCCGCGGCCGCTCGGTTCCGGGCCCCGCCGCGGCGCCCGCCCGGGTCCCGTGCTTGACTTCAGGGGCCTTGCGTGAATGGGTGCCGCAGCCTTTGTCGCGGGGCCGGTCGGGGGCAGGCGCCCGCGGGCGGGCCCGTGTCTCGTCCCGGGGCGCCGCGCGGCGCATCCGCCGCGGGACCCCGCCCGAAGAGACCGCCAAGAACGCGAAGCCATGCACCGTTATCGTACCCACACCTGCGGGGCGCTCCGCCCGTCCGACGTCGACGCGACCGTCCGGCTCTCCGGCTGGTGCCACCGCGTCCGCGACCACGGCGGCGTGCTGTTCATCGACCTGCGCGACCATTACGGCCTGACCCAGTGCGTGGTGGACGCCGATACCCCCGCCTTCAAGGCCGCCGAGGCGGTGCGCTCCGAGTGGGTGATCCGCATCGACGGGCAGGTGCGCCGGCGCCCCGCCGGGACGGAGAACCCCGAGCTGCCGACGGGCGCGGTCGAGCTCTCGATCACCGACCTCGAGGTGCTCGGCGCCGCAGCCGAATTGCCGATGCCGGTCTTCGGCGACCACGACTACCCGGAGGAGACGCGGCTCAAGTACCGGTTCCTCGACCTGCGCCGCGAGAAGCTGCACGCCAACATCATGCGGCGCGGCGCCATCATCGATTCCCTGCGCCGCCGGATGCGCGAGGGCGGGTTCTTCGAGTTCCAGACCCCGATCCTGACCGCCTCCTCGCCGGAGGGCGCCCGCGACTTCCTGGTGCCGTCGCGCCTGCATCCCGGCAAGTTCTACGCGCTGCCGCAGGCGCCCCAGCAGTTCAAGCAGCTCACGATGATCGCGGGCTTCGACCGCTACTTCCAGATCGCGCCCTGCTTCCGCGACGAGGACGCCCGGGCCGACCGCTCGCCGGGCGAGTTCTACCAGCTCGACATCGAGATGAGCTTCGTCACCCAGGAGGACGTGTTCCAGGCGGTGGAGCCGGTGCTGCGGGGCGTGTTCGCGGAATTCGCCGACGGCAGGCGCGTCTCCGAGCGCTTCACGCGCATCCCCTACGCCGAGGCGATGCTGCGCTACGGCGTCGACAAGCCGGACCTGCGCAACCCCCTCGTCATCGCCGACGTGACGGACGCGTTCGCCCGCGAGGGCGTGACCTTCAACGCCTTCAAGACCCTCATCGGGGCGGGCGGCGTGGTCCGGGCGGTGCCGGCGCCGGGGGCGGGCGCGCAGCCGCGCTCGTTCTTCGACAAGCTCAACGACTGGGCCCGGGGCGAGGGCGCGCCGGGCCTCGGCTACATCGTGTTCGAGGAGGAGGGCGGGGCGCTCACCGGCCGCGGCCCGATCGCGAAGTTCGTGCCCCCGGAGGTCCAGGCGGCGATCGCCGCCGCGGCCGGGGTCGGCGCCGGCGACGCGGTGTTCTTCGCGGCCGGCCCCGAGGCCAAGGCGGCGGCCCTCGCCGGCAAGGCCCGCATCCGCATCGGCGACGACCTGAACCTATCCGACAAGGATCAGTACGCCTTCTGCTGGATCACCGACTTCCCGATGTACGAGTGGAACGAGGACGAGAAGCGGATCGACTTCTCCCACAACCCGTTCTCGATGCCGAACTTCGACCACGAGGCGTTCCTGGACCTCGATCCCGCCGACCACGACACGATCCTGGGCATCAAGGCGTTCCAGTACGACATCGTCTGCAACGGCATCGAGCTGTCCTCGGGCGCGATCCGCAACCACCGCCCCGCCGTGATGGAGAAGGCCTTCGGCCTGGCCGGCTACCCCCGGGAGGCGCTCGAGGAGAAGTTCGGCGGCATGCTCAACGCCCTGCGCATGGGCGCGCCGCCGCACGGCGGCATCGCGCCGGGCGTCGACCGCATCGTGATGCTGCTCTGCAACGAGCCGAACATCCGCGAGGTCGTGCTCTTCCCGATGAACCAGCGCGCCGAGGACCTGATGATGGGCGCGCCCTCGGACGTGACGCCGAAGCAGCTGCGCGAGCTGCACATCCGGCTCAACCTGCCGCAGAAGCCCGCCTGAGGCCGGCGGGCGCCTGTGGCGAGCCTCGTCGCGGTCGTCGTCGCCCACGACAGCGCCGGCGTCCTGCCGGCCTGCCTCGCGGCGCTCGCCCGCGAGCACATCCCGGCCCTGGTCGTCGACAACGCCAGCCGGGACGGCTCGGCGGCCCTGGCCGCGTCCCTCGGCGCCGAGGTGCTGCGCCTTCCCCGCAACGAGGGCTACGGGCGGGCGAACAATGCCGGCGTGCGGGCGGCCGTCCGCGCCCGCTCCGTGCTGATCGTCAATCCCGACGTGGTGCTCCAGCCCGGCGCCGCCGACGCCCTCCTGAGCGCGGCCGGCGCCTACCCGGATGCCGGGCTTCTCGCTCCCCGCATCGTCGAGCCGGACGGGCGCTACTTCTACCAGCCCCGCTCGCTCCTCGCCCCCTACCTCGTCAACCCGGGCGGCCGGCGCGCGCCGCCCGAGGGGGATGCCTGCGCGCCCTTCCTGTCGGGGGCCTGCCTGATGATCGGCCGCGACCTCTTCCTCTCCCTCGGCGGTTTCGACCCCAACATCTTCCTGTTCTACGAGGACGACGACCTCTGCCGCCGGGTGGCGGATCGCGGCCGGGCCCTCGTCCACGTCCACGGCGCGGTGGCGCTGCACGGCCGCGGCGCCTCGAGCGCGCCCGAGCCCGGCCGCGTCCGCCGCGCCCGCTGGCACCAGGCCTGGTCGCGGGCCTACGTGGCGCGCAAGTACGGGCTGCCGGACCCCGCGCCCGCCACCCTGGCCCGGAACGGCGCCAAGGCGCTCCTGGCCCTGGCGGCCTTCCGGCGCGCCGGCCTCGAGCGCTACGGCGGCGCGGCGGGCGGCGCCTGGGCGGCCCTGCGCGGGCGGAGCGCGCTCGCCCGCGAGGGGATCGAGGTGCCGTGAGGCCCGCCCCCACGGCCGCGGCCGCCCTGCGCGAGCCCCACAACGCCTTCGGGGCCGCGCGCCTCGCCCTCGCCCTCGCAGTCGTGGTCTCGCACGCCTTCAGCGTCGCCAGCGGCCGGATCGCCGACGAGCCCCTGGCGGCGCTCACCGGCTACACCCTGGGCGAGCACGCCGTGAACGGCTTCTTCGCCCTCTCGGGCTTCCTCGTCACCGTCAGCCTCGCCCGGCGCGGGCCCCGCGCCTACGCGATCGCCCGGGCCCTGCGCATCCTGCCGGGGCTCGTCGCCGCGACGCTCGTCGTGGCGCTCGGCCTCGGCAGCGCGCTCACGCGGGAGCCGCTCGCCTCCTACTGGGCCGATCCCGCCCTCTGGCGCTTCATCGAGGGCACGCTCACCACCTTCAAGAGCAACGCCGCCCTGCCGGGGGTCTTCGCCGACAACCCGTTCCGCTTCCCCATGGGGACGGTCTGGACGCTCAAGTACGAGGTGCTGTGCTACCTCGGCCTGCTGGCCGCTTGCCTCGTCGGGGCCCTGCGGCAGCGCTGGACCGCCCCCGTGCTGGTGGCCGGGCTCGCCCTGGCGCTGGCCGCCGCGGGCCTCCGGGAGGGCGGAGTGCCCAAGGGCCTCGAGACCGCCCTGCGCCTGCCGCTCCTCTTCGGCGCGGGGGCCGCACTCGCCCTCTGGGGCGAGCGGGTGCGGCTGTGGTGGCGGCTCGCGCTCGGCCTCCTCGCCGCGGCGGCGCTCGCGCACGGCACGGTTCTGTACCCTCCGGCCCTGTTCCTGGCCGAGGCCTACGGCATCCTCTGCGTCGGCCTCGCGCTCCCGCTGCGCCACAAGGCCCTCGACCCGCGGGCGGACCTCTCGTACGGCACCTACCTGTACGGCTGGCCGATCCAGCAGGGCCTGCACGCCCTCTGGCCCTCCGCGGGGGCCTGGGCGCTGCTCGCCCCCGCGCTCGCCCTGACGCTCGCGGCGGCGGCCCTGTCCTGGGTCCTCGTCGAGCGCCCGGCGCTGAGGGCGAAGGCGCTGCTCCTCGGGCCCGGCGCGGCGCCGGCCGGCGCCGCGCCGGGCCCGAGGAGCAGCGCCTTCGCCCTCAGCGCCGGGCGCTCGACGAGGACCCAGGACAGGGCCGCCGCCGCGAGCGTCAGGGCGAGCGCGGGGGCGAGCAGCGCCCAGGCCCCCGCGGAGGGCCAGAGGGCGTGCAGGCCCTGCTGGATCGGCCAGCCGTACAGGTAGGTGCCGTACGAGAGGTCCGCCCGCGGGTCGAGGGCCTTGTGGCGCAGCGGGAGCGCGAGGCCGACGCAGAGGATGCCGTAGGCCTCGGCCAGGAACAGGGCCGGAGGGTACAGAACCGTGCCGTGCGCGAGCGCCGCCGCGGCGAGGAGGCCGAGCGCGAGCCGCCACCACAGCCGCACCCGCTCGCCCCAGAGGGCGAGTGCGGCCCCCGCGCCGAAGAGGAGCGGCAGGCGCAGGGCGGTCTCGAGGCCCTTGGGCACTCCGCCCTCCCGGAGGCCCGCGGCGGCCAGCGCCAGGGCGAGCCCGGCCACCAGCACGGGGGCGGTCCAGCGCTGCCGCAGGGCCCCGACGAGGCAAGCGGCCAGCAGGCCGAGGTAGCACAGCACCTCGTACTTGAGCGTCCAGACCGTCCCCATGGGGAAGCGGAACGGGTTGTCGGCGAAGACCCCCGGCAGGGCGGCGTTGCTCTTGAAGGTGGTGAGCGTGCCCTCGATGAAGCGCCAGAGGGCGGGATCGGCCCAGTAGGAGGCGAGCGGCTCCCGCGTGAGCGCGCTGCCGAGGCCGAGCGCCACGACGAGCGTCGCGGCGACGAGCCCCGGCAGGATGCGCAGGGCCCGGGCGATCGCGTAGGCGCGGGGCCCGCGCCGGGCGAGGCTGACGGTGACGAGGAAGCCCGAGAGGGCGAAGAAGCCGTTCACGGCGTGCTCGCCCAGGGTGTAGCCGGTGAGCGCCGCCAGGGGCTCGTCGGCGATCCGGCCGCTGGCGACGCTGAAGGCGTGCGAGACCACGACTGCGAGGGCGAGGGCGAGGCGCGCGGCCCCGAAGGCGTTGTGGGGCTCGCGCAGGGCGGCCGCGGCCGTGGGGGCGGGCCTCACGGCACCTCGATCCCCTCGCGGGCGAGCGCGCTCCGCCCGCGCAGGGCCGCCCAGGCGCCGCCCGCCGCGCCGCCGTAGCGCTCGAGGCCGGCGCGCCGGAAGGCCGCCAGGGCCAGGAGCGCCTTGGCGCCGTTCCGGGCCAGGGTGGCGGGCGCGGGGTCCGGCAGCCCGTACTTGCGCGCCACGTAGGCCCGCGACCAGGCCTGGTGCCAGCGGGCGCGGCGGACGCGGCCGGGCTCGGGCGCGCTCGAGGCGCCGCGGCCGTGCAGCGCCACCGCGCCGTGGACGTGGACGAGGGCCCGGCCGCGATCCGCCACCCGGCGGCAGAGGTCGTCGTCCTCGTAGAACAGGAAGATGTTGGGGTCGAAACCGCCGAGGGAGAGGAAGAGGTCGCGGCCGATCATCAGGCAGGCCCCCGACAGGAAGGGCGCGCAGGCATCCCCCTCGGGCGGCGCGCGCCGGCCGCCCGGGTTGACGAGGTAGGGGGCGAGGAGCGAGCGGGGCTGGTAGAAGTAGCGCCCGTCCGGCTCGACGATGCGGGGAGCGAGAAGCCCGGCATCCGGGTAGGCGCCGGCCGCGCTCAGGAGGGCGTCGGCGGCGCCGGGCTGGAGCACCACGTCGGGATTGACGATCAGCACGGAGCGGGCGCGGACGGCCGCCCGCACGCCGGCATTGTTCGCCCGCCCGTAGCCCTCGTTGCGGGGAAGGCGCAGCACCTCGGCGCCGAGGGACGCGGCCAGGGCCGCCGAGCCGTCCCGGCTGGCGTTGTCGACGACCAGGGCCGGGATGTGCTCGCGGGCGAGCGCCGCGAGGCAGGCCGGCAGGACGCCGGCGCTGTCGTGGGCGACGACGACCGCGACGAGGCTCGCCACAGGCGCCCGCCGGCCTCAGGCGGGCTTCTGCGGCAGGTTGAGCCGGATGTGCAGCTCGCGCAGCTGCTTCGGCGTCACGTCCGAGGGCGCGCCCATCATCAGGTCCTCGGCGCGCTGGTTCATCGGGAAGAGCACGACCTCGCGGATGTTCGGCTCGTTGCAGAGCAGCATCACGATGCGGTCGACGCCCGGCGCGATGCCGCCGTGCGGCGGCGCGCCCATGCGCAGGGCGTTGAGCATGCCGCCGAACTTCTCCTCGAGCGCCTCCCGGGGGTAGCCGGCCAGGCCGAAGGCCTTCTCCATCACGGCGGGGCGGTGGTTGCGGATCGCGCCCGAGGACAGCTCGATGCCGTTGCAGACGATGTCGTACTGGAACGCCTTGATGCCCAGGATCGTGTCGTGGTCGGCGGGATCGAGGTCCAGGAACGCCTCGTGGTCGAAGTTCGGCATCGAGAACGGGTTGTGGGAGAAGTCGATCCGCTTCTCGTCCTCGTTCCACTCGTACATCGGGAAGTCGGTGATCCAGCAGAAGGCGTACTGATCCTTGTCGGATAGGTTCAGGTCGTCGCCGATGCGGATGCGGGCCTTGCCGGCGAGGGCCGCCGCCTTGGCCTCGGGGCCGGCCGCGAAGAACACCGCGTCGCCGGCGCCGACCCCGGCCGCGGCGGCGATCGCCGCCTGGACCTCCGGGGGCACGAACTTCGCGATCGGGCCGCGGCCGGTGAGCGCCCCGCCCTCCTCCTCGAACACGATGTAGCCGAGGCCCGGCGCGCCCTCGCCCCGGGCCCAG
Source organism: Methylobacterium crusticola (assembly GCF_003574465.1). Lineage (GTDB taxonomy): Bacteria > Pseudomonadota > Alphaproteobacteria > Rhizobiales > Beijerinckiaceae > Methylobacterium > Methylobacterium crusticola. Next base: position 3,099 of record NZ_QOWC01000240.1, on the reverse strand, counting down.
TCGTTGAGCTTGTCGAAGAACGAGCGCGGCTGCGCGCCCGCCCCCGGCGCCGGCACCGCCCGGACCACGCCGCCCGCCCCGATGAGGGTCTTGAAGGCGTTGAAGGTCACGCCCTCGCGGGCGAACGCGTCCGTCACGTCGGCGATGACGAGGGGGTTGCGCAGGTCCGGCTTGTCGACGCCGTAGCGCAGCATCGCCTCGGCGTAGGGGATGCGCGTGAAGCGCTCGGAGACGCGCCTGCCGTCGGCGAATTCCGCGAACACGCCCCGCAGCACCGGCTCCACCGCCTGGAACACGTCCTCCTGGGTGACGAAGCTCATCTCGATGTCGAGCTGGTAGAACTCGCCCGGCGAGCGGTCGGCCCGGGCGTCCTCGTCGCGGAAGCAGGGCGCGATCTGGAAGTAGCGGTCGAAGCCCGCGATCATCGTGAGCTGCTTGAACTGCTGGGGCGCCTGCGGCAGCGCGTAGAACTTGCCGGGATGCAGGCGCGACGGCACCAGGAAGTCGCGGGCGCCCTCCGGCGAGGAGGCGGTCAGGATCGGGGTCTGGAACTCGAAGAACCCGCCCTCGCGCATCCGGCGGCGCAGGGAATCGATGATGGCGCCGCGCCGCATGATGTTGGCGTGCAGCTTCTCGCGGCGCAGGTCGAGGAACCGGTACTTGAGCCGCGTCTCCTCCGGGTAGTCGTGGTCGCCGAAGACCGGCATCGGCAATTCGGCTGCGGCGCCGAGCACCTCGAGGTCGGTGATCGAGAGCTCGACCGCGCCCGTCGGCAGCTCGGGGTTCTCCGTCCCGGCGGGGCGCCGGCGCACCTGCCCGTCGATGCGGATCACCCACTCGGAGCGCACCGCCTCGGCGGCCTTGAAGGCGGGGGTATCGGCGTCCACCACGCACTGGGTCAGGCCGTAATGGTCGCGCAGGTCGATGAACAGCACGCCGCCGTGGTCGCGGACGCGGTGGCACCAGCCGGAGAGCCGGACGGTCGCGTCGACGTCGGACGGGCGGAGCGCCCCGCAGGTGTGGGTACGATAACGGTGCATGGCTTCGCGTTCTTGGCGGTCTCTTCGGGCGGGGTCCCGCGGCGGATGCGCCGCGCGGCGCCCCGGGACGAGACACGGGCCCGCCCGCGGGCGCCTGCCCCCGACCGGCCCCGCGACAAAGGCTGCGGCACCCATTCACGCAAGGCCCCTGAAGTCAAGCACGGGACCCGGGCGGGCGCCGCGGCGGGGCCCGGAACCGAGCGGCCGCGGGCGGCGTTCCCGCCTTGAAGAACGAACACCGAACATCCATATTAGCCTCATGGATTATCAAGGCTTTTCCGGTCCGCTCGAGGCTCCGGCCGAGACGCTGGCGAACCCCCCTGGCGGGGGTCACGAACCGCCGGTCGGGCGGCGCGACGCGCCGGCCGGGCGGCACGAACCGCTCGTCGAGCGGCACGAACCGCTCGTTGAGCGGCAGGAGGGCGCCTGGCGGGTGCTGCCGCTCGAGGGCCGGCTGGAGCTCGTCTACGAGGACCGGGCCGGGGCCTGGAGCGTGCGGCGGCTCCAGGCGCACGAGCTCAAGATCGGCCCCGGACGGGTGCTCGTCGGCGGCACCGACCACGACCGCGACGGCTACCGGGCGTTCCGGGCCGACCGCATCCACCGCCTGACCGACCGCGACAGCGGCGAGCGGGTCGAGCGCAACATCCTCGACTGGCTGATCCGGCGCGCGGAGGCGACGCGGCGCGCCCGGGCGGCCGCCCTGCGCAAGGCGGCGGCGCACGCGGTCCCGCCCGGCGGCCTCCCGCCCGGGAGCTTCCCGCCCGGGAGCCTCCCGCGCGCTGCCGCCCGCGGGCCGGCCGGCGGCCCGCGCGGGCGCGCCCCGCGGGCGGCGTGATTTCCGTTCATCACGCCGCCAAATCCTCGTGGGTTGCGCCCGCGGCGTCTCGCGCTGCGCGGCGGCCTCCGCTATAGCCGGCTGTCATGGAACTGATTTCTTCGACGGAAGAGCTCGCCGCCCTCTGCGCGCACTTCGCCACGCAACCCTTCGTGACCGTCGACACGGAGTTCATGCGCGAGACGACCTACTATCCGAAGCTGTGCCTGATCCAGATCGCGGCGCCAGACGGCAGTACTGCGCTGGTCGATCCGCTCGCGCCCGGCATGGATCTCGCGCCGTTCTTCGCCCTCATGGGCGACGAGGGCGTGCTCAAGGTGTTCCACTCGGCCCGGCAGGATCTGGAGATCATCTGGCTCCTCGGGGGATTGCTGCCCCAGCCGTTCTTCGACACCCAGGTCGCCGCGATGGTCTGCGGCTACGGCGACTCGGTGTCCTACGAGCAGCTCGTGAACGACGTCGCCAAGGCCAAGATCGACAAGTCCTCGCGCTTCACAGACTGGTCGCGCCGGCCGCTCTCGGACGCCCAGCTCAGCTACGCGCTGTCGGACGTCACCCACCTGATCAAGGTCTACGAGGTGCTGGCGCGCGAGCTCCTCGCCACCGACCGCGGCCTCTGGCTCGACGAGGAGATGGCGGTCCTCACCTCGCCCGACACCTACCGGGCCGATCCCGACCAGGCCTGGCGCCGCCTGAGCAGCCGCATGCGCAAGGCGCGCGAGATCGCGGTGCTAATGGAGGTCGCGGCCTGGCGCGAGCGCGAGGCGCAGACCCGCAACGTGCCCCGCGGCCGCATCCTGAAGGACGAGGCCGTCCTCGACATCGCGACGGCCGCCCCCCGCAGCGTCGAGGCGCTGGGGCGCCTGCGCACGATCCCGACCGGCTTCGAGCGCTCGCGGACGGGGGCCGACATCCTGGCGGCGGTGGAGCGCGGCCTCGCCCGCGATCCCGCCACCGTGCCGGTGCCCGAGCGGGGCCGGGCCCGCGGGAGCGGCAACGGCGCCCTCGTGGAGCTCCTGAAGGTCCTGCTCAAGGCGGTCTGCGAGCAGGAGCGGGTGGCCCCGAAGATCATCGCCACCGTGGACGACCTCGAGGCCCTGGCCGACCAGGACGACGCGGACCTGGCGGTGCTGCACGGCTGGCGCCGGCGCCTGTTCGGCGAGAAGGCCCTGGCCCTCAAGGCGGGCCGGCTCGCCCTCTCGGCCGAGGGCGGGCGCGTGG
>NZ_QOWC01000239.1 GCF_003574465.1 Methylobacterium crusticola | reverse complement strand
CGGGCGGCGCGGGAGCGGCGGCGGCCCGGCCGCCGGCCCTGCGAAGGGCTGAGGACCGCCGCCTTGAGCGCAGCGCAGCAACCCGCTACCTCTGGGCCGGCAGGGGGCGCCTGCGAGCGTCGAGAGCGGAAGCGTGTCGGAACCGTCCCCGTTGATCCACGACCCCGACCTCTCCGGCACCCGCAAGCGGGTCAGCGTCCGGGGGCGCCTGCGCAACTACTTCTTCACCGGCGTGATCGTGGCCGGCCCGCTCGCCATCACGATCTACATCACCTGGTGGTGCATCAGCCTGATCGACGGCTGGGTCAAGCCGCTGGTGCCGACCGCCTACCTGCCGGACCACTACCTGCCCTTCAGCATCCCGGGCCTCGGGCTCGTGATCGCCTTCGTGGCCCTGACGACCCTGGGTGCGCTCACCGCCAACCTCGTCGGCCGCTCGGTGGTGGAGTTCGGCGAGGTGCTGCTCGCCCGCACCCCGGTGATCTCGGGCCTCTACCGCGGCCTGCGCCAGGTCTTCGAGACGCTGTTCTCGACGAGCGGCACCTCGTTCCGCACCGTGGGCCTGGTGGAGTTTCCGGTGAAGGGCACCTGGTCGGTGGTGTTCCTGTCGGCGCCGGCCGGCCCCGAGGTGCAGAACGCCCTGCCGCCGGGCTCCGAGTACATCGGGGTGTTCCTGCCCTGCGCGCCCAACCCGACCACCGGCTTCTTCTTCTACCTGCCGCGGGCCGAGGTGATCGAGGTGCCGATGAGCGTCGACGACGCGGCCAAGCTCGTCATGTCGGCCGGCGTGATCCAGCCCGAGGATCCCCAGAGCCGCCTCCAGGCGATGGCGGCGGGCCTCCGGGTGGCGCAGGTCGGCGCCGGGGAGATGCCCGCGCGGGACCGCCTGGACGCGTGAGGCGGGGCGCCGCGCCTCACGGCCCGGCGGGCAGGCGCCGGCGCGCGAGCGCCACGAAGTAGGCGATCCCGTGCGGGATGGCGGCGTCGTCGAAGTCGAAGGCCGGGTTGTGCAGGGGCCGGGAGGCCTCGCCGTTGCCCAGGAACGCGAAGCAGCCCGGCGCGTGGGCGAGGAAGCGGGCGAAATCCTCCGAGCCCGTGTGGGGCTCCGGCATCACCTCCACCCGGTCCTCGCCCAGGGCCGCCCGGGCCGCCGCGAGGGCCGCCTGCGTCACCGCGGGATCGTTCACCGTGGGCACGAACTCCCGCGTGTAGGCGACCTCGGCGGTGCACGCGTACGCGGTCGCGATGCCGGCCGCGACGCGGCGCATCTCGGCCTCGATCCGGGCGCTCACCGCGGGGCGGAAGCTGCGGGCGTCGCCCCGGATGCGGGCGAGGCCCGGCAGGGCGTTGCGGGTCCCGTCCGTCGTGAGCTCGGTCACCGACACGACTGCGGTCTCGGTCGGGGCGATCCGGCGCGACACGAGGGTCTGGAGGTCCATGACGAGGGCGCAGGCCGCGACCAGGACCTCGCGGGCCTCGTGGGGCTGGGCGGCGTGGCCGCCGAGCCCCCGGAGCACGATCTCGAAGAGGTCCTCCGCCGACATGATCGGCCCGGGCCGCGTCTCGAAGCGCCCGACGGCGAGACCCGGCCTCGCGTGCAGGCCGTAGACCTCGTCGAAGGGGAAGCGCGCCATCAGCCCGTCGTCGATCATCGCGCCGGCGCCGCGGCCCCACTCCTCCGCGGGCTGGAACAGGAAGCGCACCGTGCCGGAGAAGCCGCCCTCCGCGGCGAGCACCCGGGCGGCGCCGAGCAGCATCGTGGTGTGCCCGTCGTGGCCGCAGGCGTGCATCAGGCCCGGCGTCCCGGAGCGGTGGGGCCGGTCGCCCTCCTCGGGGATGCGCAGGGCGTCCATGTCGGCCCGGAGCGCGATGGCCCGGCGGCCGTCGCCGCGGGCGAGCGTCCCGACCACGCCCGTGCCGCCGACGCCCTCCGCCACCGCGACGCCGCAGGCGCGCAGGCGCTCCGCCACGAGGCCCGCCGTGCGGTGCTCCGCGAACCCGAACTCGGGGTGCCGGTGGAAGTCCCGGCGCCACGCCGTCAGCTCGGCGAGGACCGCCTCGCTCACGGGACGCGGGCCCGGCCCGTCCGCGGCGCCGCGCCCGGGCGTCCGCCCCCTCACGCCGCCTTCCGGCGCGCCGCGAGCCTGGCGAGGTCGCGCAGGAGGGCGGTGGTCTCCTTCAGGCGCTCGGCCACCGTGGCGAGGTCGCGGATGAACACGACGCTCATGTCGGGCCGCACCTTGGCGAAGGAGCGCTGCTCGGCGATGTAGCCCGCGAGCTTGGCCGGGTTGGCGAAGGAGCGGTCGCGGAAGTGCATCACCACGCCCTTCGGCCCGGCCTCGACCTTCTCGACGTTGGTCTCGCGGCACAGGATCTTGATCGTCACGATCTTCAGGAGCTGCTCCACCTCGGGCGGGAGCGGGCCGAAGCGGTCGATCAGCTCGGCCCCGAAGCTCTCGAGCTCCTGGTCGTTCTCCAGGGTCGCGAGGCGCCGGTAGAGGCCGAGGCGCACCGAGAGGTCGGCCACGTAGGCGTCCGGCATGGTGACGGGCGCGCCGAGCGCGATGGTGGGCGACCATTGCTCGTCCGTCGGCACGGTGGTGCCGGCCTTGAGGGCCGCCACCGCGTCCTCCAGCATCTGCTGGTAGAGCTCGTAGCCGACCTCCTTGATGTGGCCGGACTGCTCGTCGCCGAGGAGGTTGCCGGCGCCCCGGATGTCGAGGTCGTGGCTGGCGAGCTGGAAGCCCGCCCCGAGCGTGTCGAGGGTTTGCAGCACGGCGAGGCGGCGCTCGGCCTGCACCGTCAGGGTCTTGCCCTCGGGCGTCGTGAACAGCGCGTAGGCCCGCGCCTTGGCGCGGCCGACGCGCCCGCGCAGCTGGTAGAGCTGGGCCAGCCCGAACATGTCGGCCCGGTGGACGATCAGCGTGTTCGCGGTGGGGATGTCGAGGCCGGATTCCACGATGGTGGTCGAGAGCAGGATGTCGAACTTGCCCTCGTAGAACGCCGTCATCACGTCCTCGAGCTGGCCCGCCGCCATCTGGCCGTGGGCCACCGCGACCTTCGCCTCGGGCATCTCGCGGTCGAGGAAGCGCTTGACCTCGTCGAGGTGCTCGAGGCGCGGCACGACGTAGAAGGCCTGGCCGCCGCGGTAGCGCTCGCGCAGCAGCGCCTCGCGGACCGACAGGGGATCGAACGGCATCACGAAGGTGCGCACGGCGAGCCGGTCGACCGGCGGCGTCGCGATGATCGAGAGCTCGCGCACCCCCGTCATGGCGAGCTGGAGCGTGCGCGGGATCGGGGTCGCCGAGAGGGTCAGCACGTGCACATCGGCCTTCAGGGCCTTCAGCCGCTCCTTGTGGGCGACGCCGAAATGCTGCTCCTCGTCGATGATGATCAGGCCGAGGTCCTTGAAGCCGATGCCCTTGGCGAGGAGCGCGTGGGTGCCGACCACGATGTCGAGCGTGCCGTCGGCGAGCCCCTCGCGCACCTTCTTCATCTCGGCGCTGGGGACGAAGCGGGAGGCCTGCGCCACCGTGACGGGCAGGCCCTTGAAGCGCTCCGCGAAGGTGCGGGCGTGCTGGCGCGCGAGCAGCGTGGTGGGGACCACCACCGCCACCTGCTTGCCCGAGAGGGCGGTCACGAAGGCGGCCCGCAGGGCGACCTCGGTCTTGCCGAAGCCGACGTCGCCGCAGACCAGCCGGTCCATCGGCCGGCCGGAGGTGAGGTCGCCGAGCGTCGCCGCGATGGCGGCGTCCTGGTCCTCGGTCTCCTCGTAGGGGAAGCGGGCCGCGAACTCGCCGTAGCTGCCCTCCGGGGGCGCCATCCGGGGGGCGGTCTTGAGGAAGCGCTCGGCCGCGACCTTGATGAGGGCGCCGGCCATCTCCATGATCCGGCGCTTCAGCCGGGCCTTGCGGGCCTGCCAGGCCCCGCCGCCGAGGCGGTCGAGGGCCACGTCGGCGTCCTCCGAGCCGTAGCGGGTCAGGAGCTCGATGTTCTCGACGGGCAGGAGCAGCAGGCCGCCGCCGTACTGGATCTCCAGGCAGTCGTGCGGTGCGCCCACGGCCGTCACGGTCTTGAGGCCGGTGAAGCGGCCGATGCCGTGGTCGGCGTGGACCACGAGGTCGCCGGCCTCGAGGGCCTGCACCTCCAGGATCACGTCCTGGGGCCGCTTGGCCCGGCGCTTGGGCCGCACCAGCCGGTCGCCCAGGATGTCGCCCTCGGCGACGACCGCGAGCTGGCCGGCGCAGAAGCCCGCCTCCAGCCCCCAGACCGCGACGGCGACGTCCTGCCCCCGCTTCATCGCCAGGACGTCGGACAGGCGCGTGATGGACCGGGGCTTCGGGAGGCCGTGCTCGGCGAGCACGCCGCAGAGCCGGTCGCGCGACCCCTCCGACCAGGCGCTCAGGATCACGTGGCGGCCGGCGGCCTGGAGGGCGCGCACGTGGGCGACCGCGGCGTCGAAGACGTTGACGCCCTCCTGCTGGCGCTCCGGCGCGAAGCTGCGGCCGGGCTCGCCCTCGCAGTCGACGACGCGGGCGCCCGCACGGGCGCCGCCCGCCGGCACGCCTCCCGCCGGCTCCCCGGCCGCGTCCCCGGCCTCCGGGACCGCGAACGGGGCGAGGCGGACCAGGGTGGCGCCGCCGGCGCGCTTCGCCCACTCGGCCGGCGAGAGGTAGAGCGCGTCCGGCTTCAGGGGCTTGTAGGGCGCGACGCCGCCCTGGCGGTCCCGGAGGGCCTCGCAGCGGGCGTCGTAGTAGTCCTGCACCTGGCCCAGGCGCTCGGCCACGGCGGCGTCGGCCCGGTGGTCGAGGACGAGGGGCGCGCCGCCGACGTAGTCGAGGAGGGTGTCGAGGCGCTCGTAGAACAGCGGCATCCAGTGCTCGAGCCCGGCGTAGCGCCGGCCCTCGCTGATGGTCTCGTAGAGGCGGTCGTCCCGGGTGGCGGCCCCGAAGGCCGTGACGTAGCCCTGGCGGAAGCGCCGGATCGTCTCGGTGGTGAGCTGCACCTCGCTCATCGGCACGAGGTCGAGGGAGCGCATCTGCCCGATGGTGCGCTGGGTCTCGGGGTCGAAGCTGCGGATCGACTCGAGGGTGTCGCCGAAGAAGTCGAGGCGCACCGGGTTGGGCAGCCCGGGCGGCGACAGGTCGATGATGCCGCCGCGCACCGCGTACTCGCCGGTGTCCCGCACCGTGCCGGTGCGCAGGAAGCCGTTGGCCTCGAGCCAGGCCACGATCTGGTCGGTGTCGAGGGCGTTGCCGGCCGCCGCCGAGAAGGTCTCGACGGCGATGCGGGCGCGGGGCGGCACCCGCTGCACCAGGGCGTTGACCGTGGTGGCGACGATGCGCGGCCGGTCCTCGGAGGAGCGCGAGCGGGTCAGCCGCGACAGGGCCGTCATGCGCTGGGCCGCGACGGCGGGGTTGGGCGAGACCCGGTCGTAGGGCTGGCAATCCCAGGCCGGGAAGGACAGCACCTCGATCTCGGGGGCCACGAACGCGAGGGCGCTCGCGAAGGCCGCCGAGCGGGTGCCGTCGCGGGCCACGTGGACCAGCACCGCCGGCCCCTGCGAGGCCTGCGACAGGGCCCGGGCGAGGTCGGCCACCACCAGGGCGTCGAAGCCGTCCGGCACCCGGGCGAGGGTCGGGCTGTCGCCCGCCCGCAGCGCCTCCACGGCGCGCGTCAGCGCCGCCGATCGCGGCAGGGCGAAGCGGCTGACGGGGGGCTTCACGGGCGCCGGGGGCGCGGGGGTCTTCGGGTTCGGCTTGGCCATCGGCTCTGGTACGGGGCGGGGGTCCGGGGCGGGCCCGGGATCAGGCCGCCGGCGAGGGGCGGGGGGAGGCCGGCGTGCGGGCACGACGCCCGCCGGCCTCCGCGGCGGGCCCCGGGCGCCGCGCCCCACCCCCGGCGCGGGCGTCGCGGCGGGCCGGGGCGGGCGTCACGCGTGGATCGGCGAGTCGTGGTGGTGGAAGACCTTCAGGCGGCGGAAGACCGCGGTGTCGTAGTTCGAGGGCGTCGCGTCCTCGCCCGTGATCCAGCGGAAGAGGTCGCGGTCCGGCACCTCGATCAGGAGCTCGAAATCGTCGAGCTCGGCCTCCGTCAGGGTGCCGATCTCGGCGTCCGCGAAGCGGCCCATGATCAGGTCCATCTCGCGGATGCCGCGGTGCCAGGAGCGGTAGAGCGTGCGGCGGCGGCGCGGATCGAGGTCGGCGCTGGTGCGGGTGGTGCCGGTCATCGCGGGGGATTCCTCAGGCTCGTTGCGCGGCTTTAGAGTATGTCCGGGGCAAGGGGAATCCGGTTCTCCGCCCGGACGGCACGGCCCCCGCGCGGTCCCGCGCCCCGGGCGCGAAGAAGTCCGGCAAGGCCCCCCGCGGCGCGCGCCTTCGCGCGAGGCGGGTCCCCGCACCCGATATGGGTCCGCCCGGCCCGCAGCGCCATGCGGGCGGCCGGAAGGCCGCGGCCGCCCGCCCGCATGGCGCTCCGGGCCGGGGCCCGTTGACCAATGCTTGCATATGCAAGTAATGCGGTCCGAGCGGGGCTGCCCTGCGCGGCCGGGATCCCGATCCGGCCGTCCCTCACGCCCGGGAGGACCCCCATGCGCATCCTCGTCGTCGGCGCCGGCTCCACCGGCGGGTATTTCGGCGGGCGGCTGGCTCAGGCCGGCCGGGACGTGACCTTCCTGGTCCGGCCCGCCCGCGCCGCCCGCCTGCGGGCGGACGGGCTGCGGATCGTCAGCCCGCACGGCGACGCCGCCCTCGCGCCCGCCCTCGTCGAGGCCGGCTCGGTGGGCGGGCCCTACGACGCGGTCCTCCTGACCGTGAAGGCCTTCTCCCTCGACGAGGCCCTCCGCGACATGGCGCCGGCCGTGGGGCCCGGCACCATGATCCTCCCGGTCCTGAACGGGATGAAGCACGTCGACGCGCTGGCGGAGCGCTTCGGCCCCGAGGCGGTGGTCGGCTGCGTCTGCAAGATCGCCACCCAGGTCGACGCGCAGGGGCGGATCGTGCAGCTCACGCCCCTGCACTTCCTGGCCTACGGCGAGATGGGCGGCGCCCCCTCCGAGCGCACCGCGCGCCTCGACGCGGCCCTGCGCGGCGCCGGGTTCGACGCGCTCCTCTCGCCCACCATCGCGCAGGACATGTGGGAGAAGTGGATCTTCCTCGCGGCCCTCGGCGGCGTCACCTGCCTGATGCGCGGCCCCATCGGGGAGATCGCGGCCGCGCCCGGCGGCCGGGACTTCGCCCTGGCCTTCCTCGACGAGGTCGCGGCGGTGGCGCGCGCCGCCGGGCACCCGCCGGGCGAGGGCTTCCTGACGGAGACGCGGGCCCTCCTGACCCAGGAGGGCTCGGGCCTGACCTCGTCGATGTACCGCGACCTGCGGGAGCAGCGGCCCGTCGAGGCCGACCAGATCCTCGGCGACCTCCTGGCGCGCGGGCGCGCCCTCGGGGTGGCGACGCCGCTCGTCGCGGCCGCCTACGCGCACCTGTCCGTCTACGGCGCCGGGCTGCCGGGCCGCTGAGCGCGGGCGGGCGCCGGCGCGAGCCGGGCGGCCCGCGCCGGGGACGGGACAGCGCCGGCCGGGGTGCTATAGAGCCGCGCGAGACGCTCCCTTCCGAGGTTCCCCGCTTCCCGGCATGTCGCTTCGTCCCTCGCTGCTCGATCCCCTGTTCGCCCCCGCCACCGTCCTGCCGGGCGCCGGCCCGAAGGTCGCCGTGCTGATCGACAAGCTGCTCGGAGGCCCCGAGCGCCCGGCCCGGATCGTCGACCTCCTGTTCCACCTGCCGCAGCGGGGCGTCCCGCGCCAGCTCCGGGGCTCCATCGCCGAGGCGCCCGCGGGCGAGCCCGTGACCCTCGGGGTCACCGTGGTGGCGCACCGGCCGCCGCAGGCCGGTGGCGGGCGCCGGCCGTTCCGGGTGCTGGTGGAGGACGCCACCGGCGACGTCACGCTGGTGTTCTTCAACCTGCCGCGGGGTCGCATCGAGAAGATGCTGCCCCTCGGCAGCCACCGCTACGTCTCGGGGCGGATCGAGCTCTGGGACGGCTTCCGCCAGATGGTGCACCCCTCCCGCATCCTCGACGAGAAGGGGCTGGCCGACCTGCCGGCGGTGGAGCCGGTCTACGGCGCCACCGAGGGGCTCACCTCGCGGGCGATCGGCAAGCTGGCGCTCGCGGCCCTCGACCGGCTCCCCGGCCTGCCCGAGTGGCAGGACCCGGCCTGGCTGTCCCGGCAGGGCTGGCCCTCCTTCACGGAGGCCCTGCGCGCCGAGCACCGGCCGGAGGAGGCCGCCGCGACCGAGGAGGACCTGAAGACCCCGGCGCGCCGGCGCCTCGCCTACGACGAACTGCTCGCCTCGCAGCTCGCCCTCGCCCTGGTGCGCAGCCGGATGCGCCGGGCGCCGGGGCGCACCAACACGGGCGACGGGCTCCTGTCGCGCCGGATCGAGGCGGGCCTGCCCTTCAGCCTCACGGGCGCGCAGGTGCGCGCGCTCGCCGAGATCCGCGGCGACATGGGCTCGGACCGGCGCATGCTGCGGCTGCTCCAGGGGGATGTCGGCTCCGGCAAGACCGCGGTGGCGCTGCTCGCCATGACCTCCGCCATCGAGGCCGGGCGGCAGGCGGCCCTGATGGCCCCGACCGAGATCCTGGCCCGCCAGCACGCCGAGCGCCTGCGGCCGATGGCGGAGGCGGCGGGCCTCACCCTCGCGCTGCTCACCGGCCGCGACCGGGCGGCGGAGCGGCGCGCCACCCTGGCGGGGCTCGCCGACGGCACGGTCGCGATCGTGGTCGGCACCCACGCGCTGTTCCAGGAGGACGTGGCCTTCCACGACCTCGGCCTCGCGGTGGTGGACGAGCAGCACCGCTTCGGCGTGCACCAGCGCCTGGCGCTCGGGGCCAAGGGGGCGGCGGTGGACATCCTGGTGATGACCGCGACCCCGATCCCCCGCACGCTCGCGCTGACCTACTTCGGCGACATGGAGGTCTCGCTCCTCGACGAGAAGCCGGCGGGCCGCCAGCCGATCGCGACGCGCCTCGTCTCCGCCGACCGCCTCGACGAGGTGGCGGCCGGGCTCGAGCGGGCCCTCGCCCGGGGCGACCGGGCCTACTGGATCTGCCCCCTGGTGGCCGAGTCCGAGTACGTCGACCTCGCCGCCGCCGAGGAGCGCTTCGCCGGCCTGCGGGCGCAGTTCGGCGACACCGTCGGCCTCGTCCACGGCAGGATGGCGGGGCGCGACAAGGACGAGGCGATGGAGCGCTTCGCGGACGGGCGGACCCGGATCCTGGTCTCGACCACGGTGGTGGAGGTGGGGGTCGACGTGCCGCAGGCCACCATCATGGTGATCGAGCACGCCGAGCGCTTCGGGCTGGCCCAGCTCCACCAGCTCCGCGGCCGGGTCGGGCGGGGCTCCGGCGCCTCGACCTGCCTGCTCCTCTACAAGGGCCCCCTCGGCCAGGTCGCGCGGGCGCGGCTCGAGATGATGCGCGAGACCGAGGACGGCTTCCGCATCGCCGAGGAGGACCTGCGCCTGCGGGGCGAGGGCGAGGTGCTGGGCACCCGGCAATCCGGCCTCGCGGCCTTCCGGCTGGCGCGGCCCGAGGCGGACGGGGACCTGCTGCTCGCGGCCCGCGACGACGCTCGCCTGATCGTCGAGCGCGATCCGGGCCTCGGGTCCGGGCGCGGGGAGGCGCTGCGGGTGCTGCTGTACCTGTTCGAGCGGGACGCGGCGGTGAAGCTGCTCCAGGCGGGCTAGGGGCAGGCGGGACAGGAACAGGCGGGAGGGGGCAGTGGGAGAGGAGCTTGCCCCTCTCAGAATTCCGGCTCGTTCAGGACCCGGGTGCCGATGCGGCTCTGGAGGTCGATCGGGGCGCCGCCCTGGTGGCCGCCGGGATCGACCACGATCACCGGCACGCCGGCGCTGCGCATCTGGTCGCGCAGGCGCTCGGACATGATCCGGAAGGCGCTGGTGTCGCGCGCCGGAACGTGCAGCAGGACCGCGGCGGGCCGCGGCATCATCGCCAGCACGTCGTCCGCGGCCTCCAGGGAGGCCGTGACGCTGGCGTAGCCCAGCTCGGCCAGCTCGGCCGAGAGAGCCCGGTCGGCGGCCCGGTGGCCGTCGTCGACGACGAGAACTTTCTGCAGCGCACCCATGGTGTAGCGTTAGCCGATCCCGCGCCTCTCGTGAAGGCACCGCAGCAATAACGCTGTGAGCCGACGAAAGGTTCACGGGGGCGCCCCCGCGCCGCGCGCCGCGGGGGCACCGGGCCGGACCCCGGGACGGGGGGACAAATCCCTGACGGAGCGGGGAAATTTCCCGGGCGGCGCGAGACCCTCCGCCTCGGGTCCGCCGCGCCTCAGGCGAGCGTCAGCGCGGTCGCGACGCCGGCAAACAGGGTCGCCCGGTAGCGCGAGGGCCGCCATTCGTCCACGGAATCCACAGGGCTGATACCGCGCTGCAACATGCCGGCCCCGCAGGCCGGCCCCCGGAAGGCGAGGCGGCCGTCGGGGTCGCGGCGGATCTGCACGAGGCCGCCGGCCGCCGCGGCGCGCTCGGGCGCCGCCAGGACGAGGCCGACGTCGAGGGCGTCGCGGCGGCCGGCGAGGAGGGCGAGCTCGTCGAACGCCACCACGTCGACCACGCCCGGGCGGCCCGGCTCGCGGCCGCTGAGGCGGGCCGGGGCCCGGTGCACGTACGCGATGGTGCGCAGGCGCCCCTGCGCGGTGGTGCGGGCGAGGCCCGCCTCCATCCAGGCGGGGGCGACGAGGTGGGTCGGCAGCGGCTGGTCGAGGGCGGCCGAGAGGGCGGCGGCGTCGAAGACCGGGTGGCACTCCAGGGTGGCGCCGCTGAGGAGCGCCGCCGCGAGCCCGGTGGCGAGGCCCTTGAGGTCGCTCGGCGGCAGCAGGGTGAGGAGGCGGTCGCCCGGCGCGATCCGCAGCGGCACCAGGCAGGCGGCGGCCGCGGCCGCGAGGGCGTCGCCGTCGCGGTGCATCGCCGCGGGCGGCCCGTCGGGCTCCGGCGGCGCGCCGGCGGCCCGGGACGGCGCGGGCCGCGGCCCCGCCGCCGGGACCCCGAGGGCGAAGCTCACCAGGCCCGCGGCCGGACCGGTGCCGAGGGCGGCGGCGTCGCCCCGGTGGTCGAGGACGATCTGGTCGAGGCCGATGACGCCGTCGGGCACGTGCGGCCCGAAGGCCGCGACGAACCGCAGCGGGAAGTAGCGCGCCGCGACCCGGCACAGGCGCTCCGCCGGCCGGTCGGTCCCGAGCTGGCCCTGGGTCAGCACCGCCTGGATCTGCGCCGCCTCGACGGCCTGGAGCAGGCGGGCCTCGTCCCAGGTGACCGGCAGCAGGCAGGGGACGTGCCCCGCCTGCTCGATCGCCAGCAGCGTCAGGTGGCACTCGGCCATGCCGGCCATGCACAGGCCGACGGGGCTGCGCGGCGGCAGCCGCAGGCGCGCCAGGCCCTCGGCGAGGCGCGCGATGATCTCCCGCGCCGCGGCGTAGGTCCAGGTGATGGCCGGCCGCCCGCACCAGGCGGCCTTGCCGGCCTGGTCCACGAAGGCGACGCGGGACGGGTGCCGGTCGGCGACGGCGGCGAGCAGCGCCCCGAGGCCCATGGGGGCGGCGGCCGCGGCCGCGACCGCCGGCGCGGCGGCCGCGAACGCCCAGGCGGCCGCGCCGGCCGG
>NZ_QOWC01000238.1 GCF_003574465.1 Methylobacterium crusticola | reverse complement strand
TCAGGGCCGGCTCAGGCGGCCGCTCGGAACGGCCGGGGGGAGGCCGGACCCGCCGGCACGGCCGCCCGCTCGCGGAGCCCGGCCCGGCGCGCCTGCGCCCTCGCGGGCGCCGCAGGGCCTGCCCGTCTCGGGGCCGCCGGGGGCGGCCCCGCTCAGCCGATCGGGCCGGTATACTTCTCCAGCACGCCCCAGAGCTCGGGCCCGAACCGGCCCTTCCACTCCCTGTAGAAGCCCGCGGCTTCCAGCTTCGCCCGGAACGGCCTCTGGTCGATCTCGATGATCTCCAGACCCTTGCCGGAGAGTTTCCTCGCGAGCTCGGCCTCGATCCGGGCCACGTCGGCGCGATGGTCGAGCGCGGACCGGTCGAGGTTCCTCGCGACGACCGCGCGCACGTCGTCCGGCAGCCCCTCCCACAGGCGGCGATTGCTGAGCGACCACCAGCCGTCCCACATGTGTCTCGACAACGTGACGTATTTCTGCACTTCGTACAGCTTGGTGTAGTACAGGGTGGTCAGCGGCAGCTCGGTACCATCGACGATCTTCGTCTGCAGCGAGGAATAGGCCTCGTTCATGTTGATGGTCGTCGGACCGGCCTCGAAGGCCCGGAACAGCGACGTCCACAGGGCCCCGGGCGGCACCCGCAGCCTGAAGCCCTTGAGGTCCTCCGGCGTCCTGATCGGGCGGGTGGAGGACGTCAGCTCCTTGAAGCTGAGATCCCAGATGCGCGGCTGCGCGACGAGGCCGGCCCTGGCGATGTCGCCCCGCAGCCGGGCGCCCAGGTCGCCGTCCATCGCCGACCAGATCGCGTCACCGCCCGGTCGACCTCGTCGCGGTGCGTCAGGCGCGTCGCCATCGCCTGGAAGCGGTCGGGGGCCGCGAGCGCGGGCCGTCCCATCGCGTGGGCGAGGCGCGCGAGGATCTTGTCGGTCGTGCAGGCGATGGCGACCCAGCGCCCGTCGGCGGTCGGGTAGTGGCTGTGGGGCACGACGATCGCGGTGGCGGCCCCCATGCGCTGCCGGACGATCCCCTTCGCGCCGTAGGCCGGGACGAGCTCGTCGAGCATGCGGAACATGCTCTCGTAGAGGGCGACGTCGATCATCTGCCCCTCCCCGGTGACGTCGCGCGCGCGCAGGGCGAGGAGCACCCCGAGCGCTCCGAACACCCCCGACCCGTAATCGGCGAGCGTCGCCGAGCCCGGGGTGACCGGCGGGCCGTCGGGATCGCCGGCGAGGAAGCTCAAGCCGCTGAAGGCGTTCGCGATGCGGCCGAAGCAGGGCCGGTCGCGGCAGGGCCCGGTCTGCCCGAACCCGGTGATGCGGAGCATGACGATCCGCGGGTTG
Organism: Methylobacterium crusticola; assembly: GCF_003574465.1. Taxonomy (GTDB): domain Bacteria; phylum Pseudomonadota; class Alphaproteobacteria; order Rhizobiales; family Beijerinckiaceae; genus Methylobacterium; species Methylobacterium crusticola. The sequence continues at coordinate 10,403 of NZ_QOWC01000238.1, read as the reverse complement.
ACCGCCTTCAGGACGTCGTAGCCGAGGCCCCAGCGCTCGAGCGTGCCGGTCTGGAAGTTCTCGCAGAGGACGTCCGCCTGCGCGACGAGGCGCTTGAGCAGCGCGGCGCCCTCCGGCTCGCGCAGGTCGAGCGTGAGCGACTTCTTGTTGCGCGCCTCGGTCAGCCAGGTGAAGCTGTCGCCGGCCTCGGAGGCGTTGCCCAGGCGCCGGCAGGGATCGCCGACCCCCGGGAGCTCGACCTTGATCACCTCCGCGCCGAACTCGCCGAGCAGCGTCGCGGCGAACGGGGCGGCGATGAAGGTCGCGATGTCGATGACGCGGATGCCCTGGAGCGGCAGCGTCCTGGGGCGGCTTGAGACATGGATCACCTCGCCGATGCCGGAAATCGTTGCTGAGGGGGGCTTTCGGCGCCCTGCGGGCGCCCGAGCCGTGCGCGGACCGGCGCGGCCGGCCGCATCGCCCCCGGGACGGGGGCGGGCGATCGTCACGGCCATCGCGGTCCGCGGGAGCGAGTCGGCGCGTCAGGCCGCCGTCCCGTCGCGGACCTCGTCGACGGCCCGGACCATCCGTGCGGCGCGCAACGCGATCGGGTAGTCGACGAGGGCGCCGTCAACCCGGATGGCCGCGAGCCCCCGCCGCTCGGCCTCCCCGAAGGCGGCCACGATCCGCCGCGCCCGCGCGACCTCCGCCTCGCCCGGGGTGAAGGCGCGGTTCACCGCGGCGACCTGCGACGGGTGGATGCAGAACTTGCCGCCGAAGCCGTAGGTGCGGGCGCGCCGGGCGGCCCGCTCCAGGCTGCCCGCATCGGCGATGTTCGTGTGGGCGGTGTCGATGGGCGGGGCGAGGCCGGCGGCGCGGGCGGCGGCGGCGACCTGGAGCCGGGCGAGAGCGAGCGCCTCCTCGCCGTCGGTCCACTCGGCGCCGACGTCGTTGACGTAGTCGCCCGCCCCGAAGGCGAGCCGGCGGACCCGCCGGGACCGCGCGGCGATCGTCGCGGCATTCATCACCCCGCGCGCGGTCTCCACGATGGGGAGGAGCTCGACCGCGCCCGGAGCGAGCCCGTGCTCCCGCTCGAGCTGCCCGACGAGCCAGTCCGCCAGCGCCACGTCCTCCGCGCTCTGCGCCTTGGGCAGGATGATGCCGTCGAGCCCCGGACGCACCACCTCCAGGAGGTCGCCGAACGCGAACTCGGTCTCGAGGGCGTTGATCCGCACGAAGGTGCGGCCGCGCCGCCGGACCGCGAGGGCCGCCGCCGCCCTCCCCCGCGCGGCCGGCTTGTCGGCGATCGCGACGGCGTCCTCGAGGTCGAGGATGGCGGCGTCGGCGCCGCAGCCGAACACCTTCTCGCTGTGGCGGGGGTGGGACGCGGGCGCGAAGAGGAGGCTGCGCATGGGGATGCTCCGTTCACCGGGGCCGGGCGGGCGGGCGGGCCGCCGGCCGGGACGGGACGGAGGGGCGGGCGGCGCACGCAGGAGAGCAGGATCTGGGTGCGCAGCGAGCGGACGCCCGCGAGGGCCGCCAGGGCGTCGAGGAGGCGGCCGAGGGCGCCGGTGTCCTCGGCGAGGACGCGCAGCAGGTAGTCCGCGTCGCCGCCGACGACGTGGAGGTCCACGACCTCGGGGCGGGCGAGGGCCTCGGCCTCGAAGCGCCTGCGGTCCGGCGCGGCCTGCGTCTCGAGCGTGACGCTGATCGAGGCCTCGACGGTCAGGCCCAGGCCGGTCGGATCGATGACCGCGCTGTAGCGGGTGATGACGCCCCGGGCCTCCAGGGCCCGCACGCGCCGCCAGCAGGGGGAGCGCGCGCAGCAGCGTGAAGTTGCGCGCCCAGGTCGGGCTGGAGCGCGGGTCGCGCGCCGCGAGGTCGAGCTTGGGCTGGATGAGGCTCTGCCGGATCCCGCGCATGTTGGGATGCCGGCAATGCCCGTTCAGGACCTCCTCGGCGTCGTCGGCGCCGAGATCCGCGTAGGCCACGATGGCGTGGGGAAAGCCGCGCGAGCCTGCGCCGTCCGCCACGCCCTGCAGCCAGCGCGTCTCGCGGACGGGATCGGCGTGGTCGTGCTCGGCCTGCACGTGGACGGCCTTCGTCACCCCCGTCTCGCCGACGTCGCGAAGAAAATCGCCGATCAGGTAGTCCTTGCGGATGCTCGCGTAGTCGCCGATCACCCGCGGCCGCACCGTGTCGGTCAACCAGGGGTAATAGTTCTCCTTCAAGTCCCAGATGGGGAAATGCGTATCGACCTTATGCATGCAAGTGCCCTCCCCCGACCGGCATGCCTCGATGTCGGCTCGTCAGCGCAAGTCTTGACGATCGATAACATGGCTCCAGGCGGTGAGGCTTCGTTGATTTCGCTGCCTCGAGACCGCGAGAGGGAAACGATCGGCGCGGCGGCGGGTCGTTTCGGCCGGAAAATTGCTGTCCTGGCGCAAAACTGTTCTTTGCCGAGCGCGGCCGCGCGGGCGCCCGGTTCCGGCAGCACGGTGCCGAACTCCAGGACCCCGTGCGCCGGAATATCGGAGACGTAGACCCGCACGTCCCGTGGCGACATCCCCAGGATGGCGCTGGTCTCGTGCAGGATGCGCGCGAGGATCCCGGCCCTCTGCTCCTTCTCCTGCCGGCCCGGATCCCGGCGGGGGAACGACGCCGCGCCCTCGACATCCGAGGGAGCCTGCCCGCGGCCCCGCACGCCCTGACGCCCCGCCCCCCGTGGAACGGGGGCGGCGAGCGTTGAACCCGCCCCCGGTTGCCTGCATCCTCGGCGCGCATTAGAAGCGTTCGCGCCCGATGGGCACGCCGCGCTCCGGATCATCGCATTCGGTCGGGGACGCTTCGGGAGCACGGCCGATGGCCAGGAACCGCTACGAGGTCGCGCTGCTGCCGGGCGACGGCATCGGCCTCGAGGTGACGGACGCCGCCGTCGCGGTGCTCACCGACGCCGCGGAGCAGCACGGCGTGACCCTCAGCTACGCGACCTACGACGCCGGCGCCGCCTACTACCGGGTGTCCGGCGAGGCGATCTCCGCGGCGTCCATGAGCGCGCTCGGCGAGGCCGACGCGGTCCTGCTCGGCGCGATGGGCCTGCCGGACGTGCGCTACCCGGACGGCACCGAGATCGCGCCGCAGATCGACGTGCGCGAGCATTACGGCCTGTTCGCCAGCCTGCGCCCCTGCCGCCTGTTTCCCGGCGTGCCCACCCGCGTCCGCGCCGAGGCGGTCGACATGCTGATCATCCGGGAGCTCACCGAGGGCCTGTTCGCCGGCCGGCACGATCCGGCGGAGCCGAGCGACGAGCGGGCGAGCGATCGCCTGACGATCACCCGCGCCACCAGCGAGAAGCTGTTCGAGGTCGCCTTCGCGCAGGCGAAGCGGCGCCGCCGGCTGCACGGCACGCCCGGCCACGTCACGCTCCTCGACAAGGCCAACGTCCTGCGCAGCAATGCCTTCCTGCGCAAGCTCTTCGACGAGGCGGCGGCGCGCCATCCCGACGTCGCCACGGCGCGCCTCTACATCGACGCCGGCGCGATGATGCTGGTGACCAATCCCGAGCGCTTCGACGTCGTGGTCACCGAGAACATCTTCGGCGACATCACGTCCGAGATCGCGGCCGGGGTCGTCGGCGGCCTGGGTGTGGCGCCGTCGGGCGACGTCAGCGAGACCCACGGCGTGTTCCAGCCGAGCCACGGCACGGCCCCCGACATCGCCGGCCGGGGCGTCGCCAACCCGGTCGCCGCCATCCTGTCCGCGGCCATGCTGCTCGACTGGATCGCCGAGCGGCACGGGGATCCGCGCTGCGCCGGCGCCGCGGCCTCGATCCGCACCGCGACCGGCGCGGTCCTGGCGAGGGGGCCGCGGACCCGCGATCTCGGCGGCGACGCCGGCACGCTCGAGGTCACCCGGGCGATCCGGACCGCGCTCGCGGCCGGCGCTCCGGCGGCGTGAGGAGGGCGGCATGGCGAAGGTCGCCATCATCGGCTGCGGCGCGATGGGCTCGGTCTACGCCGCCCTCATGGCCGACGCGGGCCACGCGGTGCACGCCGTCACGCTCTGGCCCGACCACGCCGAGGCGATGCGGATCGCGGGCCTGCGCGTCGAGGGGGCGAGCGGCGACCGCACCGTCGCGCTCGCCAGCGCCGGGACGGAGGCGGACGGGATCGGGGTCTGCGACCTCGTCGTCATCGCCACGAAGGCCTTCGACGTCGCGGCCGCGGCCCGCTCGTGCGTGCCGCTGATCGGGCCGGACACGGTGGTGCAGACCATCCAGAACGGCCTCGGCTCCCCCGAGGTCGCGGCGTCCGTCCTGGACGGCGACAGGATCGCGGTCGGCGTCGTGGGCGGCTTCGGCGCCTCGCTGCGCGGCCCCGGCCACGCCCATCACAACGGCCTGGAGATGATCCGCTTCGGCGCCTTCTCGGGCCTGCCGCGGCGGCGCCTGCAGGCCTCGGCCGAGATCTGGACCTCCTCGGGGTTCAAGGTCGACCTCTTCGAGGACGTGTCGCGCATGGTCTGGGAGAAGCTGATCATGAACGTGACCTTCTCGGGCACCACCTGCACCACCGGGCTCACGATCGGCGGGGTCATGGCCGACCCGGACGCCTGGAGCGTGGCGCTCGGCTGCGCCGAGGAGGCCATCGCGGTGGCCGAGGCCATCGGCGTCGGGCTGGAGGTCGGGGACCCGATCGCGCACATCAGGACGCTCGGCGGCAAGATCCCGGACGCCCGGCCCTCGATGCTCCTCGACCACGCCGCGGGCCGCCGCGGGGAGGTCGACGCGATCAACGGCGCGATCCCGCGCCTGGGCAGGCCGCACGGCGTCCCGACGCCCGTCAACGAAACCGTGGTCGCCATCATCAAGGCGCGCGAAGCCGGCTTCCCGGCCTGACCCGCCTCGTCCCCGGCGCACCGGCCGCCGGGACGGTGCCTGACCGCGCCCTCTCCGGCCGGGCGGCCGCTCCGGGATCGCAGGCGGGCGTCCTCAGCCCGACGGGCGCGCCGTCTCGCCCGCCGCCAGGACCTCGGCGCCCCCGAACACGACCTGCCGCCGCAGCGGCGGCCGCGCCAGGCCGTAGATCATGCGCGGCTCGGCCGGCGCGCTGGCCGCATCGAGGGCGGCGCGGTGCTCGCACGACAGCACGAGGTCGAGGGCGGCGACGTTGTCGGCCACCTGCGCCGGCCGGCCGACCCCCATCAGGGTCGAAGCCACGCCCGGCCGGCCCGCCACCCAGGCCAGCGCGACGCGCGCCGGCGGCTGCCCGATCGCCGCGGCGACGCGGCGCACCGCCTCCACGATGGCCCAGTTGCGCGGGGTGAACAGGCTGTCGCCGAACGGATTGGCGCCGTCCAGGCGCCTGTCGTCGGCCGGCCGCTCCTCCCCGGCCCGCGCCGCGTCCGTCGGCAGCCCGCCCGCACGGGGCCCGGCCGCCTCGACGGCGGCCCGGTCGTACTTGCCGGTCAGCAGCCCGCAGGCCAGCGGCGACCACGGCACCATCCCCATGCCGAACTCGGCCGCGAGCGGGAGATGCTCGTCCTCCACGTCCCGGCTGACGAGCGAGTAGAAGAATTGCAGCGCGACCGGCCCGGGCAGCCCGCGCACGGACGCGAGCGTCGCCAGCTTGGCGATGAACCACGCCGGCGCGTTCGACAGCCCCCAGTACCGGACCTTGCCGGCACGCACGAGGCCGGCCATCGTCTCCGACACCTCCTCGGCCGGCGTGACGCCGTCCCACACGTGCAGCCAGTACAGGTCGACGAAGTCCGTCCTCAGGCGGCGCAGCGAGCCCTCCAGCGCCGCGCGGACGTGCTTGGCGCCGTTGCCGCCGGCATGCGGCCCCGTCCCGCCGGCGAAGCCCGATTTGGTCGCGAGGACGAGCCGGTCGCGCAGGCCGCGCTCGGCGACGAAGCGGCCGATCATCGCCTCGCCGTTGCCGCCGGCGTAGACGTCGGCGGTGTCGACGAAGTTGCCGCCCCGCTCGACGTAGGCGTCGAGGACGGCGCGGCTGCCCGGCTCGTCCATGCCCCAGCGCGCCGTGCCGAAGGTCATGGTGCCGAGCGCCAGGGGGCTCACCGCCAGCCCCGAGCGGCCCAGGGTTCGATAGCGCGTCAGGTCCATTGCTGCATCTCCTCGATGATGACACGAGGATAGCGACGGCCCTCTCGCGGGATTATCCGCCCGTGACGGCATGGGCTTGTGAACGGTATGCAGCAATGCGGCGCGGCGACCTCGACGATCTGGCGGCCTTCGCGACGGTGGCGCGGGCGCGCAGCTTCACCCGCGCGGCGGCGGAGCTCGGCCTGTCGCCCTCGGCCCTCAGCCACGCGGTCCGCGCGCTCGAGGCGCGCCTCGGCATACGCCTGCTCGCGCGCACCACGCGCAGCGTGGCGCCGACACCGGCGGGCCAGCGGCTGCTGCGCTCCCTCGATCCAGCGCTCGCGGAGGTCTCGCGCGGCCTCGCGGCGCTGTCCGACTGGCGCGGCGAGCCGTCCGGCCGCGTCCGCGTGACGACGTTTCCCTACGCGGCGCGGACCGTCCTCGAGCCGGCCCTGCCGCGCTTCCTCCTCGACCACCCGGCGGTCTCGGTCGAGGTCGTCCTCGACGACCGCCTCACCGACATCGTCGCGGCGGGCTTCGACGCCGGCATCCGCTTCGGCGAGAGCGTGGAGCGCGACATGGTGGCGGTGCGCGTCGGCCCCGACCTGCGCACGGTGGTGGTCGGCACGCCCGCGTACTTCGCGCGCCATCCCCGGCCCGAGACCCCGGCCGACCTGGAGGCGCACGACTGCGTCAACTACCGCCTGGTCGGCGGGGGCGGCCTCCTGCCCTGGGAGTTCGCGCGCGGGGGCCGCGAGACGCGCGTGAGGGCGGGCGGCCGGTTCGTCGTGAACGACGGCGCGCTGGCGGCCGCCGTGGTGCGCGCGGGCGCGGGGCTCGGCTACATGTTGGCGGACGAGGTCGCGGCCGACCTCGCGGCGGGCCGGCTGGTGCAGGTGCTGGCCGACTGGTGTCCCGCCTTCCCGGGCTGCCACCTCTACTACACCAGCCGGCAGGTCACGCCGGCGCTGCGCGCGCTGATCGACGCCCTGCGCTGGAGGGACGGCGTCGCCGCCTAGAGCATTCCCTGCCGCCCCTCCGCTCCCGACCGGACGCCCGCGCCGAGCGCGGGCGGCGCGCGGGGCTCAGGGCGGCGCCAGGAAGCCGCGCAGCACGGCGGCGGTCTCCTGCGGCGCCTCCTCGGGAAAGAAGTGACCGCCCTCCACGGCGTGGCCCCGCACGTCGTCGGCGAACGGGCGCCAGAGCGCCAGCGGGCCGCCCTCGTCGGCGTACCAGCGGGCGAGCCCGCCCTGCCCGCTCCAGAGGGCCAGCACCGGGCAGGCGATGCGCCGGCCCGCGGCGCGGTCGGCCGCGTCGTGCGCGCGGTCGAGGGTCGCGGCGGCGCGATACTCCTCGCAGACCGCGTGGACGTGCCGGCGATCCCGCAGGGCATCGATGTAGGCCCGCCGCACCTGCGGCGGGAAGGCGGCGGGACGCGACCCCCAGCCGTCGAGCGCACCGTCGATCACGGCGTCGGGGGCGGCGTGGACGAGCCGCTCCGGCAGCGGCGCGGGCTGCGCCAGCAGGGACCACGGCCAGAACGACAGGGCGAACCGGGCGTCGGCCCGGTCCCACGCGGCCGCGGTCGGCACGACGTCCAGGACCGCCAGCCGGTCGATCGCGCGGGGGTGATCCAGCGCCATGCGGTAGGCGACGCGGCCGCCCCGGTCGTGCCCCGCCACCGCGAAGCGGTCGAACCCGAGCGCCGCCATGGCGGCGACCATGTCGGCCGCCATCGCGCGCTTGGCGTAGGGGGCGTGGTCGGGGGCCGACGCGGGGCAGCCGCTCGCGCCGTAGCCCCGGAGGTCCGCGCAGACCACGCTGAACGTGCGGGCGAGATCCGGCGCGATCTCCCGCCACATCAGGTGCGTCTGCGGGAAGCCGTGCAGGAGGAGGACCGGGGCCCCGGTCCCCCGTCGGCGCAGGAAGATCGTGGTGGCGCCGACATCGATGGTCTCGGCCGTGAAGTCGTCGAACATGCCGCGCCCCCCTTCGCGCCACCGCCGGGGCCGACCGCGCCTGCGGGCCTCCCCGGCGCCCCGTGCCCGCTCACCCGGCGGAGTGGGTGACCGCCTCGATCTTGTTGCCGTCCGGGTCGCGCACGAAGGCGCCGTAGTAGTGGGCGTTGTACTCCGGCCGGAGACCGGGCGGCCCGTCCTCGCTGCCGCCGTGGGCCAGCGCCGTCCCGTGGAACGCCCGGACCATGGCCTGGTCGCGCGCCTGGAACGCGACGTGCACGCCGTTTCCCGGCGCGGCGGGCCGTCCGTCCACGGGCGTCACGAGGCTGAGGAGGATGTCGCCCGTGCCGTAGTGGATGCCGCCCGCGTCCTGCTTGATCAGCCGCAGGCCGAGCACCGCGAGGACGGCGTCGTAGAAGGCCCGCGCCCGCGCGACGTCGTTGGTTCCCAACGAGAGGTGGTGGATCATGGCTCGCTTCGCTCCCGCGTGAGGGGCACGGGTGCCGGCGCGCCTCGCCCGCTCGCGCGCGAGGCGCGCCGGCACCCGTGCCCCTCACCAACGCGGGACGGGCCGCGAGGTTGGCGGCGCCGGGGAACGCCGCCGGCCTGCCGCCGGGGAACGCCGCCGGGCTGCCGGCCGATGACGGGCGCGCGCCCGCGCGCTCGCGACGCCACGCTCCGGGAGCCCGGAGGCTTATCGGCCGCGGATGCCTCACGCCTGCCCGACGCGGTAGTGGCGGGGCGGGGCGGCCCCGCTGACCGCGAAGGCGCCGACGGTGCGGTCGCGGTAGATGCGGGGATTGTGCGACGCGATGGTGCGGGCGTTGCGCCAGTGCCGGTCGAGGCCGAGCCCGCGCCGGGTCGCCGAGGCGCCGAGGGCGTCGAAGAGCAGCGTCGTCGCGTCGAGCACCAGGCTGGTCACCACGGTCACGGCCTGGTTCACCTCGACGTCGGCCACGGTGGCCTCGGCGGCGGCCGCCGCCTCGCCGTCCGGCGCCTGGTCGGCCTCGTAGACCCGCTGGAGGGCCTCCGCGGCCTTGAGCACCACGGCGCCGGCCGCGTAGGCCGCGCCCCGCACCCGGCCGACGACCTGCAGCACCTGCGGGTCGTCGGCGACGCTGGCGGCGTTGCCGTGGCTGTAGACCCGGGTGCGCTCGGCCACGAGGCGCGCCACGTCGCCCGCCGCCGCCCGGCCGATCCCGGCGAGCGTCGCCAGGTGCACGAGCTGGAAGAACGCCATCGCGTAGCGGAACCGGCCCGGGTCCGGGTTCACCAGCTCGGCCGCCACGGCAACGTCCGTGAAGCGGGCCGTGCCGCTCGCGGTCAGCGCCTGCCCGAACCCGTCCCAGTCGTCCAGCACCTCGACGCCCGGGGCCCGGCGCGGCACCGCCGCGCCGACCGGGTTGCCGGCCTCGTCCACCGCCGCCAGGTGGATCCAGTCGGCGAAGAGCGAGCCGGTCGTGTAGAACTTCGTGCCGTCGAGGACGTAGCCGGCGCCGCGGCGGCGCAGCACGGTGTCGAAGCTGCCGACCTTGGCCGGGCCGGTCTCGGAGACCCCGCTGCCGACCGTCTGGCGGGCGGCGATCCGCGGCAGCCACTGGGCGCGCCACTCCGGATAGCGGGAGTTCAGCACGTCCTCGGTGAAGCCGAAATGCGCCCGGAGCGCGTTCGTGACGTTGGGATCGGCCTCCGACAGCTCGATCAGGAGGGCGAAGAGCTCGGGGAGGCTCGCCCCGTGCCCGCCCTCGGCGGGCGACAGGCGCAGGGTGGTGAAGGCGGCCTCCTTCAGGCGGCCGATCTCCTCGTGCGGCAGGCGCCGGTCGCGGTCGCGGGCGGGCCCGCCCTCCCGGATCTGCCGGAGCAGCGGGCGGAACCACCCGGCCCACTCCTCGTAGCGGGCGCTCGGGCCCGCGCCCCATCCGGCCTGTACCTGCGTCATCGCGCGCATCCCGTCCGTGAGCCGCCCGCGCCCGGGCGGCGTTGCGGGCCCGCCGGCCCGACCCGCCCCGCGATCGTCGCCCGGCTCCGTTTCTCAAAAAGAACAGCGCGCGATCCCGTTGGGGCACCGGGAGCGATGTTCTTGCGGGTCGGGCCGCCCCGCACAAGCATTTATCGCCGCCGATGAGTCTTTTCTCGCCGGTTTGAAAGATCGCACTGCGCGAGCCCGGCGCGAAAGAAGATTGTCGCTCCGCTCCGCCGTTCTGTAAAAAGAACATTCTCGTTGACAGCGGGTGGGGCCGCGGGAGAGCCTTCGGGCCTCCGACCCGACGGCCCGCCTCGCCGCGGCCCTGCGACAGGACGATCCCCCATGGCCGCGATTCCCATCGGCGCAATCCCCAAGGCCGCAACTCCCGCGGCCGCGC
>NZ_KZ984645.1 GCF_003574465.1 Methylobacterium crusticola | reverse complement strand
CGGTCGGGCGGCTCGGGGGGGCCCCGCGCGGTCGGCCCCGGACGGGCGCCCGTGCCGGGCCGGCGTCAGGGGCCGGGCTCGACGAGCGTCTCGTCCGAGGCCTTGATCAGCGCCATCACCTGCTCGACCGTTTCCCGGACATGCACGAATTGAGACTCGCCGTTCTTGTCGGTCGACGTGAGAAGAAGTCGTGCGGTCCCGTTCAGCGGCGCGATCCTGATGATGTGGATCGTATTGACCCATATCGGCATCTTGTTCCTCGTCAGCCTGATCCACGCCATTGCGTCAAAAGCCCCGTATCGCCGGACGCGCCGGCCACGGCCACCCACCCGCTCGCCGTGGCGCTCGTAACGCTCGACCGGCGCGGAAGGATCCGGGGCGGGACCCGGCAGGCGTCCCGGGCGCGCCGTCCCGCCGCGGCGCCGGCCGGCACCGCCTTGGCCGAACCGTCTTGGCCGGAGCCGCCTTGGCCGGAACCGTCTTGGCCGTCGCGCCGTTCGTGGCTCGGCGGATCCACGCCGGGAGGCTGCGCATGAGCCTGGGCACTATCCTCGTCATCATCCTCGTTCTCGCGCTCCTCGGCGCCCTGCCGCTCGGATTGCCGTACAACGCGGGCTGGGGCTACGCGCCCGGCGGGATCGTCGGCCTGATCCTGGTGGTCGTCATCGTCCTCGCGCTCCTGGGGCGGCTGTGACGCCCGCGTCCTCCCGGGATGACCACGGCCCGGCCCGTGACAGCGCCTGACCCCGCCCGCGCGCTCGCCCGGGCGGGGCAGCCCGCCGCGCGGGCGGCATCCCGCTCCGGCCGGGCGGTCGGGACGCCGCCCGGCCCGCGGCGCGCGCCCGGCGCCGTGCCCGCGCTCCTGGCCCTGTCCGGGCTCTTGGCGTCGGCGCTCATGGCGTCCGGGCTTCTGGCCTCTCCCGCGCTCGCGCAGCAGGGCAAGCTCGCCGACGTCAAGCGGGGCAGCGAGTTCTCGGCGTCCTGCCAGCCGGGCGCGTCGGAGACCCAGAAGGCTTACCTCGCGGGCTTCGTCATGGGGGTGGCCGACGCCTCGGTCGGCAAGCACCTCTGCCCGAAGGAGGCGGTCACCACGCAGCAGCTCGTGGACGTGTTCTGCAAGTATCTCGGGGAGCACCCCAAGAACCAGAACCGGCCCGGCGGCCTGCTGCTCGGGCTCGCCCTGTCCGAGACCTGGCGCTGCAAGCCGTAAGGCCCCCGCACGACCTGAGCGGAGCGCCGCGCGTCTTCGGGGGCGCGCGACGGGGGGACGACCGGCCCCCGACCTCCCCCGGCCGGCGATGCGGCGGGGCGATCCCACGGGCGCGGCCGGTCTGCGCGGGCGCCGGCGAGGCAACAATCCGGCCGGCGCGGCGTTCGCCCCGCGACCGATGTGCAGGCGATCAGGGGACGTGCGATGAGAAGTGAGGCTCCGGCTCCGCTGCCGGCCTTCGCCGAGGGCGCGGCGGTCCACGTCGTCATCGAGACCCCGAAGGGGAGCCGCAACAAGTACGCCTACGACGACGGCACCGGGGTGTTCCAGCTCAAGGGCGTTCTTCCGGAGGGGATGTCGTTCCCCTACGATTACGGCTACGTCCCCTCCACGCGGGGCGACGACGGCGACCCGCTCGACGTCCTGGTGATCATGGATGCGCCGGCCTTCCCGGGCTGCGTGATGACGGCCCGGATCATCGGCGCGATCGAGGCCGAGCAGACGGAGCGCGACGGCCGGACGGAGCGCAACGACCGCCTGATCGGCGTGGCCACGCACGCGCACACGCACGGCCACGTGACGGCCCTCTCTGACCTGCGGCCGCAGATGCTCGAGGAGATCGAGGCCTTCTTCGAGCACTACAACCGGCTCGCCGGCAAGGCGTTCTGCCCGGTGCGCCGGAGCGGCGCCGACGCCGCCCTCGCGCTGATCAGGTCCGGGATGAAGGCCTTCGCGCAGGCCTGACCGGCGCCGCGACGGGCCGGCCGCCGGCTCCCGGGCCCGTCGCGGCGGCTCCCGGGCCCGTCNGGCCGCCCGCGCCGCCGCACCCGGCAGCACCGCCGCGAGCACGTCCCCGGCGGCGCACGGGCGGCCGATCAGGTAGCCCTGGGCCGTCGTGCAGCCCTCCGCGCGGGCAAGGGCGAACTGCTCGGGCGTCTCGATCCCCTCGGCGGTGACCACCATGCCGAGGCTGGTGCCCAGGGCCACGATGGCGCGAACGATGGCCGCCGTCTCGGGATCGCGGATGCCCGAGATGAAGGAGCGGTCGATCTTCAGCTTGTCGAACGGGAACTGGCGCAGGTAGCTCAAGGACGAGTACCCGGTGCCGAAATCGTCGAGCGCGATCCGCACGCCGAGCCCGCGCAGGTCGTGCAGGACCTCGCAGACGTGCTCGTTGTCGGTCATCAGCGCGCTCTCGGTGATCTCCAGCTCCAGGCGCCGGGCCGGAAGGCCGGTCGCCTCCAGGGCGGCGCGCACCGTCCGCACCAGGTGGCCGTGCCGCACCTGGAGCGCCGAGACGTTGACCGCCACGCTGACGTGCGCGGGCCAGCGCCGGGCATCGTGGGTCGCGGCCCGCAGCACCCACTCGCCCAGGGGCACGATGAGGCCGGTCTCCTCCGCCAGGGGGATGAAGGTGCCGGGCGGCACCAGCCCGCGGGTCGGATGCCGCCAGCGCACGAGGGCCTCGGCCGACGTGATCGCGCCGCTCGCGATGTCGAGGATGGGTTGGTAGTGCAGCTCGAATTCGCCGCGCTGGAGCGCGAGGCGCAGGTCGAGCTCGAGCCGGCGCCGCTCCTCGACGGCCTCGTCCATCGCCGCCTCGAAGAACCGGAAGGTGTTGCGGCCCTCGGCCTTGGCCCGGTACAGGGCCAGGTCGGCGCGCTTGAACAGCGTCTCGGCGTCGTTGCCGTGCGGCGGCGCGAACGCGATCCCGATGCTGACGCCGACCTCGATCTGCTGCGCCCCCAGGGTGACGGGAGCCTGCACCGTCTCGATCAGGCGCCGCGCCACGACCGCGACCTCGTCGTGCTGCCCGGCCCGGGCGAGCAGGACCGCGAACTCGTCCCCGCCGAGCCGCGCGACCGTGTCCTCGCTCCGCAGCATCGACCGGATCCGGTGCGCGATCTCGCGCAGCAGCGCGTCGCCCGCGAGGTGCCCGAGGGTGTCGTTGACGGCCTTGAAGCGGTCGAGGTCCAGGTACAGGACGGCGCAGCCCTCGCCGCGGCGGCGGATCTCGAGCAGCCGCTCGTTCAGCCGCTCGCGGAACAGGTTGCGGTTGGGCAGGTCCGTCAGGCCGTCGTGGACGGCCATCCAGGTGACCTTGCTCTCGACGGCCTTGCGGGCGCTGATGTCGATGTGGGTGCCGACCATGCGCAGCGGCGCGCCCGCCGCATCGCGGGCCACGACCTTGCCGCGGGCCAGCACCCAGCCCCAGCTCCCGTCCTTGCGGCGCAGGCGGTACTCGCGCTCGAAGGTGGGCGCGCGCCCCTCCAGGTGCTCCTCCATCTGGTGCAGCGTCTGGGTCTTGTCCTCCGGGTGCACGAGGTGCACCCAGGTGTGGCGGTCCACCTGCAGCTCGCCCGGCTCGTAGCCGAGCATCGTGTGCCAGCGGTCGGAGATCCAGGCCTCGCCGGTGAGGATGTCGTAGTCCCACAGCCCGTCGCTGCCGCTGTCGAGCGCGAAGCGGAGGCGCTCCTCGCTCTGGCGCAGGGCCGCCTCGCTGCGGGCGAGCGCCATCTCGGCGCGCTTGCGCTCGGTGATGTCGGTGTAGGTGCGGACCGCCCCGCCCTCCGGCAGCGGCACCGTCCGGATCTCCAGGACGGTGCCGTCGGGCCGCTCGAGCTCGTAGGTGGGGGGCTCGGTCTCGATCCCGCACCAGGTGACCTGGTCCCGGACGTGGGGCTGCGAGCGGGTGAACTCGCCGCGCTGGAGCTTGTAGCGGCGCACCGCCGAGAACAGGGGCTGGGCGCGCATCATCTCGGGCGGCAGGTCGAGGAGGCTCACGACGCGCGCGTTGCACACGCGCACGACGCCCTGGGCGTCGACCATCACGAGGCCCTGGTCCATGCTCTCCAGGGTCGTCTCCAGGAGGCTCGACATCTCGCGCAGCTGCCGCTCGGTGCGCCGGATCTCGGTCACGTCCATGAGCGTGCCGAACACGGCCGTCACGGCGCCCGCCGCACCGACCGTGCAGATGCCGCGGGACACCACGTCGCGCACCACCCCGTCGGGACGCACCATCCGGGCCGGGAACTCGAAGCCGTCCCCCGTCGCCAGGGAGCGCTCGACGACGTCCGTGACGCGCTGACGGTCGTCGGGATGGAAGGCCGCGACGGCCTCGGCCAGGGCCGGAGCCTCGTCCCGGGGCCCGAGACCGCAGATGCGGAACACCTCGTCCGACCAGGCGAGGCGCCGGGACGCGACGTCCAGGTGCCAGTGGCCGAGATGCGCCACCTGCTCGGCCAGCGTCAGCAGGCGGTTCGCCTCGCGCAGCGCCGCCTCCCGCTCCTGGATGTCCCGGGCCTGCTCCTGCACCAGGGCTTCGCTCGACCTGCGCCGCGCGACCTCCTGCTCGCTCGCGAGCTTGCTCTCGTGCAGCCGCAGGTGGGCCACGACGATGTGGGCGAGGTCCTGCAACTGGCGTCGCTGCTCGAGCGCGAACGCCCGCGGCTTGGTGTCGAGCACGCACAGGGTTCCGACCCGGATGCCGGGCCGGAGCTGCAGCGGGGCGCCGGCGTAGAAGCGGAAGCCCGTGTCGCCGGTGACGAGCGGGTTGTCGCGGAAGCGCTCGTCCCGCGTCGCGTCCTCGACGACGAGGATCTCGTCCGACCGGATGGTGTGGGAGCAGAAGGCGACCTCGCGCGACGTTCCCTGCAGGGAGACCCCGCACTTGGCCTTGAACCACTGCCGGTCGTGGTCGACGAGCGAGATCCAGGCGACCGGGGCTCCGAACAGAGCCTGCGCGGTCCGCGAGACGGCGTCGAAGTGGGGTTCCGGCGGGGTGTCCAGGATGCGCAGGGCGCGCAGGACGTTCAGGCGATCGGCGTCGTTGTCGATCAGCGGTGACAGCAACGGGGCACTCCGCGGACTCAACCCCGGCAGGATGCTACCGGTGGTAGGCGCAATGATAAATCACAACTTGTAAACGTATCATCACCGCCGGCCGGGAATCCGGCCGCGTCCGGGCCCGCCCCCGCCGCCAGGGGGGCCTCGATCGTCAATCCGCGTCGTCCCGCCCGCGGCGAGCGCCGCCGCGCGGCTTCGGGACCGGGTCGTCGCCGAACCGGGAGAGCGCGATGCCGAGGACCAGCGCCAGGGCGGGCACCGTCAGGACGATGTGGAGCATGGCCGGCCGTTCCTGAGCCATCGCCTCCGTTCTACCGGCCTCGCGCGCCCGGGGCGCCATCATGGGTGAAGATTCCGAAATGCGGCCGGGGCGCGCCGTCGTGGTCGCCGCGCCCGGCCGCCCCGGGCGAGGGTCGATCTTCCGGCTCGCGCGCAGGTCTCGCCCCCGTGATCGCATGCACCGGGTTCCGGACCGGGCTGACGACACGCGTGCAGCCCGCGTGCGACCCGCGGCGGCGCGGCGATGAGCCGGGTCCGGATCCGCGCAGCCGTCCCGGGTCCACTCCGCATCGGCGGCTGCTCCTCTGGCCGGCCCGGCGACCTGTGGACGAAAGCGGTAGCGCCACTTCATGAATCTACCCTGAAGAGGGTGGCGCCGCCGGATCGTCGAGGCTGTCGCGGCCGGGACCCGTCTGGTATGACCATCGTCGAGATTTGGCTGTGCACGGGTGGGGTGTCCATGCTATCGGGGAAGTATGCGTACTCTGCTTTGATTGCAATTTCTTGTTTATTGACTGGTTTTTCTGCGTATCATCTGAAGTTGTACTTGTCTCCCACGGTCGTCGCCCTGTCGCCCGCCGACGGCACGGAGGAGATCGACCCGAGCGTGCCGATCGCGGTCGCGTTCTCGCGGGCGATGGCGCCCGGGAGCGTCAACGGGACGACGCTCGTCCTGGAGGAGCGGGAGGGGCGGCCGGTGCCCGCCCGCGTCGCCTACGACGCGGAGCACCGGATCGGGCTCGTGACGCCGGCCGCGCCCCTGCGCCCGGGCACGGCCTACGCGCTGAGGGTCGGGGCCGAGGCCGGCGCCCGTCCGGCCGGCGCCCTCGGCCTGGCGCTGAGGGCGCCCGCCACCACCCGGTTCACGACGGCCGGCGCCGCCCCGCCGGGCGAGGATTCCGGCGCGCCCGTCCTGGTCGTGGTCGGTCCGCAGAACCCCTTCGGGCGCTACTACGCGGAGATCCTCAGGGCCGAGGGGCTGAACCTCTTCACGGTCGTCGAGGCGGCCGCCCTCACGCCGGAGCGGCTGGCCTCCGCGCGGCTCGTGCTCCTCACGGCCGCGCCGGCGGAGCCCGGCCTCGCCGACCGCCTCGCCGCCTGGGTGCAGGCGGGCGGCAACCTCGTCGCGGTCCGGCCCGCCGGCGCCTGGCTGCCCCTGTTCGGCCTCGCCGAGGCCGGCGCGCCGCTCGAGGGCGGCTACCTGCGGCCCGACGCGCAGGCCGCGGCCAGCCGCGGCCTCGTGCAGGACACGATCCAGGTCCACGGGCCGATCAGCCGGTTCGCCCTCGAGGACGGCGACGCGGTCGCGCACCTGTTCGAGACCGCGGAGCGCCCGCTGCCCCATCCGGCCGTCACGCTGCGCAAGGTGGGGCAGGGCCAGGCGGCGGCCCTCGCGTACGATCTCGCCACCACGGTCGTCCGCTCGCGCCAGGGCAACCCGGCCTGGGTCGGGCAGGAGCGCGACGGGCGGCCTCCGCGCCGGGCCAACGACCTGTTCTACCCGGACCATCTCGACCTCGCGAAGGTCGGCGTGCCGCAGGCCGACGAGCATCAGCGCCTGCTGGCGAACCTGATCGTGGTGATGAGCGAGGCGCGCCTGCCGCTGCCGCGCCTGTGGTACCTCCCCGACGGCCGGCGGGCCGCCCTCATCATGGCGGGCGACGACCACGCCACGCCCCGCGGCACCCTCGACGCCTTCGCGCGCCTCGCCGCCGGGAGCCCGAGCGACTGCCGGCCGGACGCCTGGGAATGCGACCGCGCCACCTCCTACGTCACCTCCGGCACCCCGCTGCCGCGGGCGGAGGCGGAACGCTACGCCGAGATGGGCTTCGAGCCGGCCATGCACGTCGACACCGGCTGCAAGGATTCCGATCCGGCGATGGTCAGCCTCGCGCTCAGCGAGCAGACCGACCGGATCGGCCGGGCACGGTTCGGCATCGCCGGCCAGGCGACCCACCGCCTGCACTGCATCGCCTGGAACGGCTGGGCCGAGACCGCGAAGATCCAGCGCGCCCACGGGATCCGGCTGAACCTGGACTACTACTACTGGTCCGGGGAGTGGATCGGGCAGCGGCCGGGCTTCATGACCGGCTCCGGCCTGCCCATGCGCTTCGCCGACCTCGACGGCCGCGTGCTCGACATCTACCAGGCCGCCACCCACCTGGTGAACGAGAACGGCATCGACCACCGCCACGGCATCACCGCGATGCTGGACAAGGCGCTCGGGCCCGAGCAGTTCTTCGGGGTGTTCGGGACGCACTACGACTACACCGACGGCTACTTCGACACGCTGGTGTCCCTCGCCAAGGCGCGCAACGTCGCGCTCATCTCGGCGGCCCAGATGCTGCGCTGGCTCGACCGGCGCGACGAGGCCCGGTTCGAGCACCTGTCCTGGGACGGCCACACGCTGGCCTTCCGCGTGCGGCTCGCCGAGGGCCCGGAGCAGGCGGTCGCGATGCTCCCCCTGTGGTCGACCTCCCACCGCCTCAGCGGCATCAGCTGCGGGGAGCACCGCGTGCCCCACGAGGTGACGACGATCAAGGGCCTCGACTACGCCCTGTTCGACGTCGAGGCCGGCTCCTGCCGCGCCGTCTACGACGAGCGGACGTCGTCGATGCCCCTGCCGGCCCGCCTTCAGTGAGGCGCGGCGGCGTCGATCCCGCGCCCTTCCGGGCCCGGCGCACCGACCCGGCCGGGAGCGCGGCCGCCCTGCGCAGTCCGCCCGGGCGGCCCGCGGCGGTTCCCGGCAAGGCTGCCGGGATGCTCTTCGCCGTTCCCGTGCTCGAGGACGAGCAGGCCGCCGTCACGCGCCTGAGGGGCCTGCTGGCGCGCTTGCGGATCGAGCCTGCCGGCGTCGCGCGCGCCGGCGGGGAGATCGAGGTCGGCTTCGCGACGCTGCGCGACGCCCTCGCGTTCGCGCTCGCGTGGCACCGGCTCCCCGAGTCCCGGACCGCCGACAAGAAAGAGGCCGCCCTTGCGGAGCGGCCCGAGGTCTTGGGAGGAATCGCCCGTGAAGGGGCCGCTCCGGTGTAGTCCCTGCCGGGCCGGCGCGATGTGCGCGAGCGCACAGGCCCCGCCGATCCGATCCCGGCCGCGCGGCGTCGGCCGCCTCGGCGGGCGGGCCGGTCGCGGCCGGCGGCCCCTCCGGTCAGTTGCCCGGGTTCACGAACAGGCTGTCGAACTGCGTCGGCTCGTAGTCGCGACCCGTGATGTCGGTGATCACCACGTGCTGGTGGCCGTCATCCGTCAGTTCGTGGGCCTTCTCCAGGGCCGCCTCCGGGGTGGTGCGCTGGTGGGATTGCGGTCCGGTGGCCGTGTGGGCCGTCACGACGAGATGCATCGATGCTCCTTGTCTCAGGCGGCCGGTCTGCCGGACGCGGTCCCCGGCCCGGTCGAGGGCGCGCGGGCCCCGCGGCGGGCCGCCGCCTCGGCCGGCTCCGTTCCCGCGACCCCGAGAGACTGGACCGGCACGGTGAACGGGCCGTTAAGGATGCGGCCCCGGCGGCGGATGCCGGGCCGGGCGCGGGCCAGGACCCTTTCGTCGCCCCGGGGGCGCCGTGCGACACTGCACGCGGCTCCCGAAGCATTCGCTCCGGCGCGTGATCGAACAGGCGTCGCCTCCATCCGAAGCCGGTCCGTATCGGCGATGATTGACGCTGACAGGCGAGGAGCGGCGTCAGTCCAGAAGCGCATGATGGCGGGAGAGGACCGGATATGTCCGGCACGTTGCGATCTTTGATCGAAACGTAAGCTGCATATCGAGTGTGGATGCGCACGGCGCCGTGATATCGATTGATTAATCTGTCACCATGTCCGGCAGTGTGCGGTACGGGTTCTGTCCGCCGCGCCTGGACCGGAATCCTTTGACGCAATCTTTACCAGGACATTCCAGATGGCTATCGGCTTTGATCTCGAGGCGACCGGCTCGAACGGTTACCGGCGCAGCAGCGGCGCGTGGACGGAGGGCAGCCTCATCGCGCTGAAGATCGCCATGTCGGCTCCCAAGGTGAACGCGCCCGGCACGGGCGGCACCAACCGCGGCATCCTCGATTCGATCGAGGCGAGCTTCAGCAAGATCGCCAAGTCGCTCCTCAGCCGCGTCTGCTCGATGGGCGTCAACTTCACCCTCTTCATGAAGGGCGACATCAAGTTCAAGTACGTTTTCGAGAGCG
Organism: Methylobacterium crusticola; assembly: GCF_003574465.1. Classification (GTDB taxonomy): domain Bacteria; phylum Pseudomonadota; class Alphaproteobacteria; order Rhizobiales; family Beijerinckiaceae; genus Methylobacterium; species Methylobacterium crusticola. The sequence continues at coordinate 2,291 of NZ_KZ984645.1, read as the reverse complement.
GCAAGAGCGCCGATCAGGTCGAATCGGAGTTCCTGCACCTGCTCGCCACCGCCTCCGGCGGCGGCGTCGGCGATCAGGTGATGATCCACATCTGCCGCACGATCGAGGACTTCGTCACCGTCAACATCAGCAACCTGAACGACGCGCTCGTCCTCACCATCGACATCGACCTCTGAACGGGGGACCTTGCGCGTCGCGGGGGCTCAGGCCACGCCGACGCTGCTGGCGGCGGCCTCGTCCGGGCTCGCCTGCATCACGACCCGGTTGCGCCCGCGCCGCTTGGCCTCGTACAGCGCCGCATCGGCCGCCGCGAAGCACTGGCTCAGCGCCATGCCGGTGTCGCGGGTGATGCAGGCGACGCCGATGCTCACCGTCACGAGGCCGCCGTCCTGACCGCTGTGGGGGATCTGCATCCGGGCAACGGCCTGGCGGATGCGCTCGGCCCTGAAGGCGACCTCGCGCCCGTGCGTCCCCAGCAGCAGGAAGCCGAACTCCTCGCCGCCGATCCGGCAGGCGGCCTCGTCGGGCCCGTTCACCTGCTGCTTCAGGCAGCGCCCGATGGTCTTGAGCACCTCGTCCCCGGCCAGGTGACCGTAGGTGTCGTTGTAGCGCTTGAACCGGTCGGCATCGATGAGCAGGAGCGAGAGCGTCTCCCCGGAGCGCTCGGCCTGGCTCCGCAGCCGCTCGAACGTCGCGTCGAAGTGGCGCCGGTTCGGCAGCCCGGTGAGCCCGTCGGTCGCGGCGAGGCGCGCGAGCTCGCCGTTGGCCTCGAGGGCGGCCCGCTCGGCCTCGACCCGGCGCTCGAGCTCGCGCTGGAGGAGCAGGGTCAGGGCGATCATGCCGGCGCACAGGACGAACACGACGCCGCTGATCCCGATCGCCTTCGGCTGCCAGATCGCCCGGATCGCCTCCGTGGAGATGTTCACGTTGATGATGAGCGGGCGCGTGCCGACGTGCATGAAGGTGTAGAACCGCTCGACGTTGTCGACCTTGGCGGTCGCGACGAAATGGCCCGCCGCCGCCTCGAGATAGTGGTGGAAATGGGCCGATCCCGAGATGTTCTGGCCGATGGTCTTGAGGTTGGACGGGTTGCGCGCCAGCATCACGCCGTCGGTGCGGAACAGGGCGACGCTGCCGCTCGTGTCGATGCTGAGGCGCCGCAGGAGCGCGTCGAAGTACGAGACGTCCATCGCGCCGACGATGACGCCCGCGAAGGTGCCGTCCGCGTAGGCGAGGCGGCGGCTGAACGGGATGAGCAGCCGTCCGTCCTTCTGCGTCGTGGTCGGCTGGCCGATGTAGAGGCCGACGTCGGCGCGCTCCTTGTGGATCCGGAAGAAGTCGCGGTCGTCGAGGCGCAGGCGGCGCGGGATGAGCGAGGCGGAGTCCACGAACACGTTGCCCTCGGCATCGAGGGCCAGGATGGAGCCGAGGCCCTGGGCGGTGGCCGAGCGGTCGAACAGGATGAGCTGGCGGAGCGTCGGCGAGATCCCCTCGACCTCCGGGTTCTGCAGGCCCTCGACCACGGCCTGGAGGGAGAGATCGTAGAGCTCGATGTTGCGGTCGATGGCGCGCTCGATGACCTCGAGCAGGTTCTGGGAGGTCCGCCCTACCTGATCCCAGGCGCTCTGGCGCATCTGCAGCACCATCACGGCCGACGCGGCGCTGAGTGCCAGGATGACGGTGATGCTCAGGGCCGCCAGGATCCGTGGGGTGAGGAGACCCCGGCGTCCGACATGACTATGCATGACTGCACCCTGTGCGAGCGGGCGCGCCGCGTTCAACGAGAGGATGCGCCCGAAACGCTGAATGCGGAGTTGATGCGATGGCTCGTATTGCGTCCGCCCGGCGCGTTCGGCGCCGGGCGGACGCGGAGCGCGCGAGCGGGGGTGGGGCGCGCCGGTCGGAGCCGGGACGGGCCTGAAAAGGAGCTTGATGCGGGCCCGGCCTTCCGCCGTCGCCGGTCGAGCGTGATCAGGGCTGCCGGCTGGGCCCGCATCTCGGGCGCGACCCTGCGACCGCGCCGGCGCCTGCGCCATCCGCGGGACGTGCGGTGCGGAGAACCTCAGGCCGCGGCGCGTGCGACGAGGCTCTCGGCCTGGGCGCGGGTGAGGCCGGACATCAGCACCTGCGAGCCGCGGTAGACCGTGTAGGTGCCGTCGTGGGTCGGCTTCAGTCGGATCGGGGGCATGGATCGCTCCTGCGCGAGGCGGCGGCCCGGGCGCGGCCCGGCAGGGCGAACCTTAACGAAAGCTTAACCATAAGCAACCGGGACCTTCCGGCCCCCGCACCGG
>NZ_QOWC01000235.1 GCF_003574465.1 Methylobacterium crusticola | reverse complement strand
AGGGACGTCGACCTGAGCACGATCGGCATCAAGACGGCCGAGGGCATGGCGCTCGCCAAGGCCTACCAGAATTACGGCGGCTACGTCACCGACACGGCCGGGCCGAACACCATCAACATGGCCTACGTCGAGACCGGGGCGACGAACCAGCAGATCAACAACCTGCACACCGACATGCAGGCGATCCGCGATCACATCCAGCTCGTCACCGACAACACCGCGGCGACGCCGGGCGGCGGCGGCACCCCCATCGTGTCCACGCCCGCCCCGACCCCGGTCGTGACCGCGCCGACGCCGGTCGCGACGGATCCCGCCCCGACGCCGGTCGTGACCGCCCCGACCCCGGTCGCGACGGATCCCGCGCCGGCGACCCCGGCCGCGCCCGCCGGAACGCCGGCCGCGACGCTCGGCAGCGGGTCGCACGAGCTGCTGCTCAAGATCAGCCAGGATTCCTACCGGGGCGACGCGACCTACACGGTCTCGGTCGACGGCCAGCAGGTCGGCGGCACGCAGACCGCCCACGCCTCGCACGCGGCCGGCCAGTCCGACCTGATCTCGGTGCGCGGCGACTGGGGCGCGGGCACCCACGACGTGTCCGTGACCTTCCTGAACGACACCTACGCGGGCAGCGCCGCGAAGGACCGCAACCTCTACGTCGACGGCGCCACCTACGACGGCAAGGCCGTGTCGGGCGGCCAGGCCGGGCTGTGGTCGAACGGGTCGCACCACTTCTCCATCGGCGATGCGGCCCCCGCGACGGCGGCCCCGGCCGCCCCGGCGGCGACCCCGCCCACCGCCACGCCCGCCGCGGCGGCCGCGACGCTCGGCAGCGGGCCGGACGTGCTGCTGCTCAAGATCAGCCAGGATTCCTACCGGGGCGACGCGACCTACACGGTCTCGGTCGACGGCAAGCAGGTCGGCGGCACGCAGACCGCCCACGCCTCGCACGCGGCGGGCCAGTCCGACCTGATCTCGGTGCGCGGCACCTGGGCCGCGGGCGACCACGACGTCGCGGTGAAGTTCCTGAACGACGCCTACGACGGCAGCGCCGCGAAGGACCGCAACCTCTACGTCGACGGCGCCACCTACACCGACGGTGCCAGCCACGCCTCCTACGCGGTCCAGGGGGCCGAGCAGGGGCTGTGGTCGAACGGCACCCACCACTTCACCTTCCACGACTACCTGGTCTGACCCGGCCCCGGCCGGCGACCGGCATCCCGGTCCCGGCCATCCCCCGGCCCCGCCCGGGTCGGGGCGCGAAGTCGATGCCCTCGAGGCCGGCGCGCAGGCCGTCCCCGACCCCCGCGCGGGTCGGGGACGGCCCGATCCACGATCCTTCCCTTGTCGCGCGAGCCGCCGCCCGCCGGCCGGGCGCGACCCCCGCGCCGACACGGAGCCTGCCCCTGTGAGACGTCCCGAACTCCGCCTTGGGCGCGCCGGCCCGCAGCCCGCCGCCCGCGCGCAGCCCGCCCGCCCCCGGGCCCGCGCCCTGATGCGGGGCCTCGCCCTGTCGCGGGGCCTCGCCCTGGTGCAGGGCCACGCCCTGGCGGAGCGCCTCGCCCCCCTCGGCCGGCGCGCCCTGTCGCGGGGCCTCGCCGCCCTCGGCCGGCTCCGGCCCAGGGAGGCCCCGCCCGCCGCCGCTCCCGCCCCGGGTGCCCGCGAGGGCCTGAGCCGGGACGTCCTCGCGGCCTTCGGGATGCGGCCGTCGCGGGCCGAGAGCCTGTCCCCGATCGTGGCGGCCCTGGCGCAGTGCCGGCACGCCTTCGTGGGCGTCGCGGTCCTCAGCGGCGCGGTGAACCTGCTGGCGCTCGCCGGCTCCTTCTACATGCTCGAGGTGTACGACCGGGTCCTGCCGAGCCGCAGCATCCCGACGCTGGTGGGCCTGAGCCTGATCGTCCTGGTGATGTACGCCGCGCAGGGCTTCTTCGACCTGATCCGGGGCCGGCTGCTCCTGCGGACGGGCCGGGCCCTCGACGAGGCGCTGAGCCGGCGCGTGTTCCACACCATCGTCACCCTGCCGCTGCGGGGCCAGGGCGGTTCCGACGGCCTGCGGCCGATGCGCGACCTCGACCAGATCCGCAACGTCCTGGCGGGCGGCGGGCCGGGGGCTTTGTTCGACCTGCCCTGGATCCCGCTCTACCTCGGGCTCTGCTTCGCCTTCCACGTCTGGATCGGCGTGACCGCCCTCGTGGGGGCCCTGGCGCTGGTGGCCCTCACGGTCCTGGCGGAGTTCCTGACCCGCCACCACGCCGCGGACAGCCGGGAGGCGGCGGCCGCCCGCGGCTTCGTCGCGGAGGCGAGCCGCCGCAACGCCGAGACCGTGCGGGCGATGGGCATGGGGCCCGACCTCGAGAGCATCTGGGCCCGGGTCAACGGCGCCTACCAGGGCACGCAGGGGCGCACCCAGGAGATCACCGGGGCCATCGCGTCGGCCTCGCGCATCCTCCGGGTGATGCTGCAATCGGCCGTCCTCGGCGTCGGCGCCTACCTGGTGATCCAGCAGGAGGCGACCGCGGGCGTGATCATCGCGGGCTCGATCCTGAGCTCGCGGGCGCTCGCCCCGATCGACCAGGCGATCGGCCACTGGAAGAGCTTCTCGGCCGCCCGCGAGAGCTGGCGCCACCTCGGGGCGTCCCTCGACGCCGCCGGCGCGCCCTCCGCGGCCCTGACGCTGCCGGCCCCGCGCACGAGCCTGACCGTCGAGCAGGCGAGCGTCGGCCCGCCCGGCCGCGGGCGCCTGACCGCGCTCGACGTGACGCTGACCCTGGAGCCCGGGCAGGGCCTCGGGGTGATCGGCCACAGCGCCTCCGGCAAGTCCTCGCTCGCCCGCATGCTGGTCGGGATCTGGCCGCCGGCCCGGGGCAGCGTGCGCCTCGACGGCTCCGCCCTGGAGCACTGGCGCCCGCAGGACCTCGGCCGCCACGTCGGCTACCTGCCGCAGGAGGTCGAGCTGTTCCCCGGCACGGTCGCAGCGAACATCGCCCGCTTCCAGGCCGGCGCCGAGGCCGGGGCGATCATCGCGGCCGCCAAGGCGGCGCGGGTCCACGACCTGATCCAGACCCTGCCGGAGGGCTACCAGACCCAGATCGGCGAGCGCGGGACCCTGCTCTCGGCCGGGCAGCGCCAGCGCCTGGCCCTCGCCCGCGCGCTCTTCGGCGACCCCTTCCTGGTCGTCCTCGACGAGCCGAACTCGAACCTCGACCAGGACGGGGAGGCGGCCCTCGCGGAGGCGATCGCCGGCGTGCGGGCGCGCGGCGGCATCGTGGTGGTCATCGCCCACCGGCCGAGCGCGCTCTCGGCGGTGGACCGCGTGATGGTGATGGCGAACGGACGCGTGCAGGCCTGCGGCCCGCGCGAGCAGATCCTCGCGCCCGCCCCCCGTCCCGTGCGCGCCGTGCCGGCGGGCCCCTTCACCCTCAAGACGGCGCAGAGCCGGTAAGGCCGACCTCCATGGACGCGATGACCCCTGAGACGCGAGCCTCGATCCGCCGCCACCTCCTGGCGGGGGCGGTGGGCGGCGGGCTCCTGTTCGTCGGCGCCGGCGGCTGGGCGGCCACGGCCGAGTTCTCCGGCGCCGTCGTCACGGCCGGCTCCCTGGTGGTGGAATCCGACGTGAAGAAGGTGCAGCACCCGACCGGCGGCGTGGTGGGCGCGCTGCGGGTCAAGAACGGGGACCACGTCGCGGCCGGCGACGTGCTGCTGCGCCTCGACGAGACCGTGCTGCAGGCCAACCTCGCGATCGTGACCCGCTCGATCGACGAATCCCTCGCCCGCCGGGCGCGGCTCGAGGCCGAGCGCGACGGCGCGGGCGCGGCGAGCTTCCCCGACGCGCTGCTCGCCCGGGACCGCGACCCCGTGGTGGCGGGCCTCGTCGCCGGCGAGCGCCGGCTGTTCGAGATGCGCCTGAGCGCCCGCGAGGGCCAGAAATCCCAGCTCGCCGAGCGGGTGGGGCAGCTCGACGAGCAGATCCGCGGCCTCGACGAGCAGATCGCCGCCAAGGGCCGGGAGATCGCCCTGATCGAGCAGGAGCTGACGGGGGTCCGCGACCTCTGGAGCAAGAAGCTGGTGCCGCTCCAGCGCGTCAACGCCCTGGAGCGGGACCTGGCGCGGCTCGAGGGCGAGCGGGGCACCCTCGTCTCGACCATCGCGCAGGTGCGCGGCAAGATCACCGAGACCCGCCTCCAGATCCTCCAGATCGACCAGGACCTGCGCACGGAGGTCGGCAAGGAGCTGGCCGAGATCCGCAGCAAGATGTCGGAATACGCCGAGCGCCGGATCACCGCCGACGACCAGCTGCGGCGGGTGGAGATCCGCGCGCCGCAGGCCGGGACCGTGCACCAGCTCGCCGTCCACACGGTGGGCGGCGTGGTGTCGCCGGGCGCCGACATCATGCTGATCGTCCCGACCGCCGACCACCTGACCGTGGAGGCGAAGCTCGCCCCCCAGGACATCGACCAGGTCCAGCGCGGCCAGGCCGCCTCCCTGCGCTTCTCGGCCTTCAACCAGCGCACCACGCCGGTCCTGAACGGGGAGGTGTCGCGGGTCTCGCCGGACCTGACGACGGACCCGCGCAACGGGCAGGGCTACTACACCGCCCGCATCGCGATCCCCGAGCCGGAGATGCGCCGCCTCGGCACCCTGCGGCTGACGCCCGGCATGCCGGTCGAGGCCTTCATCCAGACCCAGCCGCGCACGGTGCTCACCTACTTCACGAAGCCGATGTCCGACCAGATCGCCCGGGCCTTCCGGGAGAAGTGACCCGCCCGGGCCCCCCGCCCGGCCGCGGCTTCTCAAGCGCCCGGCGCCATGCTATCGGGCGGGCCGTCGCGGGTGTAGCTCAATGGTAGAGCAACAGCCTTCCAAGCTGATGACGAGGGTTCGATTCCCTTCACCCGCTCCACCCCTTCCGCCTGCGGCGCTAGGGGGTTGGATTGCCCTACCGTTGATCTCGCGTTCCCCACGTTCCCCGTCACGTTCCCCAAGACCCGTTTAGGGCTTGTTCCTCGTCGCCCGATGAGCGAGCCGCAGTTCGGCAACCTTGCGCGATTTTCCTCTAGTGCCACGCACGTAGCGGGCCGTGGTCGTCGCCTGCGCATGCGCCGCCGCGGACCGAATGTGGTCCAGCTCAGCCCCGGCGTCGTCGGCCTCGGAGATCCCGCCCGCGCGGGCATCCATGTTCCAGACGTGCTTCGGGATACCGGCCGCGTTCGCTATGCGCCGCCACTCCCGGGTGTAGACGAACTCGGCGTAAGGCCGCCCCGACGCCGGATCGATGATCAGCGGTCCGATGCGCCGATTCGCCGGGACGTGCGCCAGGACGCGCATCACGATCGGACAGAGCGTGAGGTCGTGCGCCGCGGTCTGCCCCGTCTTGGTCGTGTCCTTCACGAGTTGAAGGCCTTCACCGAGGTCGGACCAGACCAGACCGTTCACCCAGCGCCGGCCGTTGAGCACGATGCCGCTCGCGGCGGTGCCGGCCAGAATCGGCTCCCACTCGCCAATCACGTCCTTCTGCCGGAGCATCGTCTCGAACTGCAGTGCGGTGCCAAGGGCCAGGGACACCTTCCCCACTTCCAGGGCATTCGCCACGAACGCCTCGACGTGCTCCAGTTCGAGCTTCGTCTTGCGGCGCCGGGCCTGCCGGAACTCGGCTTCCATCAGGATCGTGCGGAGCCGCTGGCACTCCGGCAGTTCGGCAGTGACGCCATACTTGAACAGCTCACGCAGCATCTTGATGATCTTGCAGGCGCGATCAACCCGCTCCGGGCCGCCCGCCGCATTCGGCTTCTTCGCCGCATCGTACCAACGCCGGAAGTCGCCGATGTGTAGCGCGCCGAGCACGCGCTCGCCGAAGGCCTTTTCGATCAGCTTCAGGAGATGGTTGTTGGTCCGCCGCGTGTTCCATTTCTGCCCGTGGTACGGGCTGGCCCCGTCGACCTGGTAGCAGCGGACGAGCCCTGCGATTGTGCCGTCAAACCGCTTGCGGTCGTCCCGACGCCCCACAGCCCATTCCAGCATCTCGGCCTGATAGCGCATGCATGCGGCGGAGATCAGTGGGAGGTGGTCGGGCTCGTCGAGCGAGTGCCGGAGGCGGATTGTCTCGGGTCTGTAGCCGGCCTTCACGAGGTCGTTCCGTGCAACCCAATAGAGGGTGTCTGGCCCGTTCTTGCGCCTGCGGAGCTTCAGGCCCGGTGCGTTGAGGTCAGAGGGCATCGAGGTTCTCCTGTCCGTCGGGCGGGATCGCCTCGACGGTGGAGAGACCGTAGCGCCTGTTGAAGTAAGCGCGCACGGCTGGCAGGTATCGGCCGCCCATCACCGGATCGATTTTCGGCAGCCCGTCCCGCTCTAGGATCTGCGCCTTGGCGGCCCACTCGGCCAGCGTCTGGCTGAAACTCCGCGCGATCACCGCCTCAGACGGGAAGTCGCCTTGGTCGCGGTTGTCGCTGGTGCGGCGGGCCATGAGCGGATCCTCGCGAGGTCCTTCGTCGGCGAAAGGGAGAGCCGGCGAGTCGCGCCCGCCGGCGGTAGGGTCAGGCGACAATGGGAGGCGTGAGGCCAGGCTCACGCGGCGCCTCGTGCGCAGGAAGGCCAAGCATTTCCCGCAGCTTCGACGTCGGCACCCGGTACCTGCCGCCAACCTTGATGCTCGGGATCTCGCCCGCCTCCCGAGCGCGGTAGGCGGCGTTCTTTCCAATGCCGAGCACCCGTCCCGCGAGCGCCACATCCACCGTGGCCTGGGTCAGGACCTGCATGATGTCTTTGCTCATGACCGCTCCAACCATCGGGGTACCAAATGGGGTACATCGACGATATAAGTGAACGATCAGGTTGGGTCAACCAATCGGGTACCATATAGGGTACGATTGAGACCTGGCGGGGACGCGCAATGACTGACGACACCGAAGAGAGCCGGCCGCAGCGCGGAGGTCGACCACCGAGCAAGAAGAGAGGGAAATTCGCGTTTCGCGTCACCGCGGATCTGCGGGAGAAGCTGGAGGCCTCGGCCGAGGCGTCCGGCCGGCCGGTGAGTGAGGAAATCGAAGCTCGGCTTGAGGCCAGCTATCGCGACCCCGAGATTGTCCACAGGACTTCCGAGCGGGCTATACGGGACACTGTGTTCTCTGTACTAGAGGATCAGTATAGAGACTTCGGTGGCTACGACGGCTACAAAATATCCAAATGGTTTGGTAAATCTTTCTCGGAGAGATTGAAGGAAGCGAACGACGCTTATCCCGATTCAACCGTTCCGTGGTACAGAGACGAAAGAAAAATTGCGTACTTGAACGAGAAAATCAATCCAATTGCGAAGATCATCATTGAATCTTATGTCAATGGGCGCCGCCAAGAGGATCTCACTCTGGAGGAACTTGCGTGGCGGCTCAACATTCCGACATTTGGACAGTCTCAAGAGCAAATTAGGCAGAGAATTATCCACTTCATTCAGCAGAACCCGAACGGCGAGAATAGTCCTGAGCTTCTCTGATCCCTGCGTGCGTCATGCTTGCCGCGCATTGCACAGTGATCCTCCACCTTTCCGGTGGGCACGGTTAGCTTACCATCTGCCGTTCGGCCTGCTCGGGCGTCCTATACCTCAGGGCCGAGTGGATCCTGTGCCGATTGTAGTCGCCCTTGATTGATATTGGGGAGGATCATTGCTTGACCAACATCTCGCGCGTCCCGTGCACCGCAAGCGCCGCCTGCTGCTCGGTTGACTTTACCAGCACGCATCGCATGCTCGGGCGCGTCACCGCCTCGAAGATGGCAGCAGCATCGTTCGCATCGGTCTTCCCGTGCTGCACATGCAGCTTCACGTAAGCTGGCGGCATCAATCACACATCGGAACTGAATTTTATCAATTCACTAGTCCAATGTTTCGACGTGCCGCAAGCCTCCATGCTGAGCACCGTTGGTGCCAACGTTTCCAGCGAAGCAGGCGGGTGGCGGGAAACTGTATCATCAGCCAGTGCGGCGCTTGAGCAAAACCGGTTTCCGCATCGCAAGTCGGTCAATCAGAACCCGTATGACATTGCTACACGGTCGTCCGCGTGGCCGCCGCCGCACATGCGGATTGCCCGATTGATGACCCAACGCGTCTCCGATCCATCTGCCTAGTTCATAAGACTTAGTACTTTGGGTATATCCCGTCCGTCTCCCCGAGTCACCGGCATCGAAGCGGTGGTCGCGGATCCTGTGACAACTCCAGTCTGCAGTCTAAACCTTAGGTTGTATTTTCTGCCCCGCAGGCAGATACATTCAGACACTCTCCGCCCGCCGTTTGATGTCCACCCTTCCCAATAGATAGATGTCATCATAAGAACCTCAGGAGAAAATTTGCATCATCAATAAATATTTTTCTTCATCTTAAATATAAATATCAATACGGGTACTTTATCAAAGCACATTACGACGTGACGGATCGCTAATATCGCTTCATATTAACATTTGATATTGTTTTTAATTGGCAATGTTGCAGAAAAATCACAACTCCAGGTCGCTAGAGTCCCTTTTCACCTCGTCGAGGCCTCTATAGGTTGTTCGGAAGGCGCGTGAGACCTCAATCTGGAATTGAGTTGAAGGATTGCGCGCCAGTGCGTCGAAGCGCAGGGGGCCGTGCGTGTCTCATCCGTCAGGGCGGCGTGGAATTGTGTCGACGGGACTGCTGCGGCTCGAGGATCGCGTTCTATTCGACGCGGCCGGCGCCGCGGCGGCGGCGGCCGTCACGCAGCAGGCGGACGACCAGCACGCCCAGGAAGGCTTCGCGGAGCATGACCGTCCGTTCGCGGAGATCGAGGCGCATGGGGCCGCCGCGCATCCGGACACGGCTCCCGAGCCGGCTCAGGCCGGCGCCCGTCTCGTCGTGATCGACCCCTCGCGCGGTGACGCTCGGGAGAGCGGAGAGGGGAGGGCGCCGGGAGCCGAGGTGCTAGCGCTCTCCACAGGGGAAGACGGGCTCGCGCAGATCGCCGCCTACGTGCGTGGCCGGACGGACGTCGCCTCACTCACCATCGTGTCGAAGGGCGCTGAGGGACGCCTCGCTCTCGGCTCCGGTGTGATCGACCTCAATGGGCTGAGCGACTCCCAGAAGGGAGACCTGATGCGCATCGGTGCGACGCTCGCCGACAGTGCGCGCATCGCCGTGGATGCCGAAGGCTTCGCCGCCGGGGAGGCGGGCGCGTCCGGCGCCGGCTGGCTCTCGCGGCTGACCGGAGCCGAGATCGTCGACGTCGCCACGAGCCCCGCGGAGGGGCGGGAGGTCGTGTTCGTCGACGGCCGGGTCGCGGACCGCGACACCCTGCTGCGGCACCTCTCGCCGGACGCCGAGGTCGTGGTGATCGACGGCGACCGCGACGGCCTCGACCAGATCGCCGAGGCTCTGCGCGGCCGCGGCGGCATCACGGCGATCCACATCCTGTCGCACGGCGACAGCGCCTCCCTGCGGATCGGCACGGCGACGCTCGACGAGGCCTCGATCGCCGGGCGCTACGCCGGCGACCTGGCGGTGATGCGCGGCGCTTTGGCCGACGGCGCCGACCTCCTGATTTACGGCTGTGACTTCGCGGGCGGCGCGAGCGGCGCCCGGGTGGCGGCACTCCTCGCCGAGGCGACTGGGGCCGACGTCGCCGCCTCGACCGACCCGACCGGCGCCGCTGCGCTCGGCGGCGACTGGGATCTCGAGTACCGCACCGGCACGGTCGAGACGGCACTCGCCGTCACCGAGACGGGCCGCGACGCCTATGCGGGCCTGCTCGCGACCACGGTCGCGACCGGGCGCGGCGCGATCGTCGCGGCCGTCGGTGCCGGCCTCTACAGCATCGACGTGACGACCGGTCGGGCGACCCTGGTCACCACGATCCCGGGAACGATCGGCGGTATCGCCTTCAGCGGAACCGCCAATTCGGTCGCGATCGACCAGGGCAACGGCCTGATCTACTACGCCGACAGCGCCTCGGCCGGTACGAACCGCGCCTTGTTCGCCTACGACTACGTCAACAACCAGCATCTCGTCATCGACTCGGACCTGACCAACAACGGCGTCGGGGCGAGCATCGTGGTCGGAACCGGTACCGGCGTTGGCAGCGGCGCGGCGGCCTTCGTCAACGGCGCCCTCTATGTCGGCGTCGAGAACGTGACGGCGACCTCGGACCAGATCTACCGGATCACCTTCAGTAACAGCGGCCGGAACGTGGCCACCGCGTCGACCTTCGGCGCGCTGATCACCGGGACGAACGATTGGGGCGACTTTGCCGCGGACCCGACCGGCAACGGCGGCACCGGAGTCCTGCTGAGCCTGAGCGGCACGACGATCACCCGGTACAACCTCGCCGACGGCCTCGTCATCAACACCGTCACGAACCCGGCGAGCGCCAACACCATCCAGGGCGGCGGCGACATCCTGGGCAGCACCTACGTCGTCGGAACGGTCGTCCAGCAGATCAACCCGGTCACCGGCGCGGCGATCGGCGCGGCGATCCCCATCACCACGGACGGCACCACGGCGCTGGGTGGCGTCGCGGACGCGGCGACCTGGGTGCCGGCGACCGGCGCGATCGGCGACCGGGTCTTCGCCGACCGCGACGCCAGCGGCACCGTCACGGCGGGCGACACGGGCTTTGCCAACGTCACCATGCAACTCGTCGACGACGTCGACGGAGACGGCGTGGTCGATGCCGGCGAGCGCATCCTGGCGACGGACACGACCGACGCCGAGGGTACCTACCAGTTCGGCGGCGTGCTGCCCGGCCGCTACATCGTGCGGGTCACCGACGCGAACGGCGTCCTCGGTACTGCCGCCTCGACCACCGGCGGCGCCACCCGCACCGTGGCGCTCACCGCCATCGGTGCCAGCGACCAGGGCGCCGATTTCGGCTACGCGGCGCGTCCGCCGGTGGTCGACCTCAACTCGGCGGTCGCCGCCGACGCGGCGGCTAACATCGTCCAGAACGGCACCTTCACCGACAGCATCGCGCCGTGGACGACCTCCGGCAGCACCAGCTACACCGCGACCGTCGGCGGCGGTGGCGTGTACTGGGACGCCGACCGCAGCGCGGGCACACTGACGCAGACCGGGCTCACGGGCCTGCGAAACGGCCCGTCCTCGAACGGCACGGCCCAGCTCGTTTTCGGCTTCGGCTGGAACAACTCGACGCCCGACACCACGGCGCCGGCGGTACTGGACGTCTCGGTCGGCGGTGTGGTCTACGCCCGCGTCACCACCGGTGTCTCGGGCGGTGCCGCCACCACGGCGACTGTCGCCTACCTCAACGGGGCGAGCGGCGGTCCGGCGACCATCGCCGCCTCAACCTACCAAGCGTGGACGGCCACCGACATCACCGTCAACCTGCCGACGAGCGTCGCCGACAGCGGCGCGCTCACATTCTCTTACAACGCCGGGACCTCCAGCGACGACATCTTCGTCGATACCGTGCGGGTCAACACCTTCGCGGCGGGCGCCCGGAACTATACGACGAGCTACACCGAGAACGGCACCGGGGTCGCGATCGCCGCGTCGGCGGCCTCGATTGGCGATCCCGACAGTACGCTCCTGCGCGCGGCGACGGTCGTCCTGGCCAATGCGCAGGCCGGGGACGTCCTGGCCTTCGTCGGCGCGCCGCCCGCGGGGATCACCGCGGTGTCGGATACGAGCGTCCCGGGCCAGGTCACGATCACGCTCAGCGGCGCCGCGGCGCCGACGGCCTACGCCAATGCCCTGCGGCAGATCCAGTTCTCGTCGACATCCGACAATCCCGCGGCGACGGCGCGCACCGTCGCGGTGACCGTCAACGACGGCGGCCTGAACTCCAACACAGCGACGACCACGATCACCGTCGTCCCGGTCGACGACGCGCCGGTGAACGTTCTGCCGGCCTC
>NZ_QOWC01000234.1 GCF_003574465.1 Methylobacterium crusticola | reverse complement strand
CGTCCCCGCCGCGGCCGCACCGCCGGGGCGCGCGCCTCGGCCGCGGGCGCCTCCCCGCGGCCGGCGCCCTCGCCCGCGCCCGCCCTCAGGGAGGCGACGATCAGGTCGGCCACGTGGGCGCGGCGGTGGGCGACCGGCCCGGGCGCCTGGAGGTCCTGGTCGAGGATCACCGAGAGGGTGAAGACGTTGGCGAAGTAGAAGTAGGACAGGCCCGCGATCGAGATCCAGAGCTGCGCCGCGTCGATGCCGGGCCGGAAGGCGCCCTCGCGCACGCCGCGCTCGAGGATCTCCCGGATCAGGCCGATCAGGGGCGAGTGCATCTCCTTGACTCGCGCCGAATCCTTCAGGTGGCGGGCCTGGTGGAGGTTCTCGCTGTTGAGGAGGTTGATGAAGGTGCGGTCGCCCGTGAAGGAATCGAACGTGAAGGTGACGAGGCGATGCATCGCGGCCTCGGGCGCCAGCGCCGCGAGGTCGAGGCGCATCTCGGCCGAGCGCGCGCGCTCGTAGGCCGCCTCGAGCACGGCGAGCCACAGCCCGCGCTTGCTGCCGAAGTAGTGGTAGATCATGCGCCGGTTGGCGCCGGCCCGCACCGCGATGTCGTCGATGCTGGTGCCGGAGAAGCCCCGCCCCGTGAAGGCCGCGGTGGCGGCCGCCAGGATGTTGGCCCGCGTCCGCTCCGGGTCGCGCTGGCGCACCGGGCGCTCCGGGGCCGCCGGGCCTGCCGCGCGGGCGTCGAGAGATGTCACGCTCAGAGCCTCCGACCGGCCGGGCGCTCCCGGCCGGTTGCCTGCCTTCGCCGTCAGACGACGGTCCGGTGACGCTGGATGCACGTTTCGAGGACCTCGTCCATGGGCCGGCGCCACCAATCGGCCTCCGAGAAGATCTCGACCTCGCAGAAGCCCGCGAAGCCCGTCGCCTCGACGGCGGCCCGGACCGGCTTCAGGTCGATGATCCCGTCGCCCATCATCCCGCGGTCGAGGAGGAGGTCGCGGGTCGGCACCAGCCAGTCACAGACGTGGTAGGCGAGCATCCGCTCGGCGCCCGCCCGGGCGATCTGCCCGAGCAGGTCCGGGTCCCACCAGACGTGGTAGACGTCGCAGGCGACCCCGAGGGCGCCCGTGCGCCCCGGGTCGAGGCGGTCGCAGAGGTCGAGGGCCTGCGCGAGCGTGTTCACGCAGGCGCGGTCGGCCGCGTACATCGGGTGCAGCGGCTCGATGGCGAGCGGCATCCCGGCCGCGCGCGCGTAGCCCAGGAGGTCGTGGATGCCGTCCTCGACCTGGGCGCGGGCGGCGCCGAGGTCGCGCGACGGCGCCGAGCCGGGGCGCGCGTATTGCGGCAGGCCGCCCACCACCAGGACCAGGCAGGGCGCGCCGAGCGCGGCGGCCTCGTCCACGGCCCGCCGGTTGTCGTCGCGCACCGCCGGCGCCTGCGAGGGATCGCCCGGGAACATGCCGCCCCGGCAGTAGCCCGAGAGGGCGAGGCCCGCCTCCCGCACGGCCGCCACGGCGGGCGCGAGGCCCACGGCCTCGACCTGGTCGCGCCAGGGCGAGATCGCCCGGATGCCGTGGCGGGCGCAGGCCTCCACGATGGCGGCGAGGTCGCCCTGCCGGCGCACCGTCGCGGTGTTGAGGGAGAGAAGGCGGTGGTCGCCCGAGAGGTCGCGCATCGGACCGCTCACGCCACGCCCCGGACCGCCAGCACCGCCCGCATGCGGGCGGCCGCCGCCTCGGGATCGTCCAGGAGGCCGGCGGCGTCGGCGAGGCGGAAGATCTCGGCGAGGTGCAGGGTGGAGCGCGCGCTCTCCTGCCCGCCCACCAGGGTGAAGTGGTCCTGATGGCCGTTGAGGTAGGCCATGAACACCACCCCGGTCTTGTAGAACCGCGTCGGCGCCCGGAAGATGTGCCGCGACAGCGCCACCGTCGGCGCCAGGATCGCGTGGAAGCGCGCCGTCTCGCCCCGCGCCAGCTCGACGAGGGCCGCGGAGGCCGCGGGCGCGATGGCGTCGAAGATGCCGAGCAGGGCGTCGGAATGGCCGTGCTCGTCGCCGGCGATCAGCTCGGCGTAGTTGAAGTCGTCGCCCGTGTACATGCGCACGCCCGGCGCCAGCCGGCGGCGCATCACGATCTCCTTGTCCTTGTCGAGGAGCGAGATCTTCACGCCGTCGATCCTGGCGGCGTGGCGGTTGATGATGTCGACCGCGGTCGCCATGGCGTCGTCGAAGGCGTCGGCGCCCCAGTAGCCGGCGAGCGCCGGGTCGAACATGTCGCCGAGCCAGTGGATGATGACGGGCGCGCGCACCTGCGACAGCACCCGGTCGTAGACGAGGGCGTAGTCCTGCGCCGAGCGGGCGACCCGGGCGAGCGCCCGCGAGGCCATCAGGATGATGCGCCCGCCCGCCGCCTCGACCGCCGCGACCTGCTCCTCGTAGGCCGCGCTCACGTCGTCGAGGCTGCGGGCGGCCTCGGGCGCGAGGTGGTCGGTGCCGGCGCCCGAGAAGACGAGGGCGCCGGGCCGGCCGCGGGCCGCCGCGACCGAGCGCCGGATGAGGTCGAGGGAGGTCGGCCAGTCGAGGCCCATGCCGCGCTGCGCCGTGTCCATCGCCTCGGCGACGCCGAGGCCGAGGTCCCAGAGGTGCTCGCGGTAGGCGAGCGTCCGGTCCCAGTCGATGGCGGGCCGCAGCCACGGGTCGGCGTCGCTCAAGGGGTCGGCCACGACGTGGGCGGCCGAGAACGCCACCCGGTTCATCGGCCCCGCGGCCCGGGCCGGGAACGCCCGCGGCGCCGACAGGCGGTAGGTCTCGAGGCTGCGGTCGGCCCGGGGCAGGCGCAGGGAGAGGGCCGGTTCATCGTCTCAGGCCGGTTCATCGTCTCAGGCCGGTTCATGGCGGGCCTCCTGGGCGGCGCCCGCCTGCGGCGTGCCGGCGGGCGCGCCCGCGACGTTGAGCGGCGGCACGTCGATCCAGCGGCGCTCCTTCCAGCTCTGGAGCGCGCACTCGACGAGCTGCACCCCCTTGGCGCCCTCGACGAGCGTGTAGCGGTAGGGCGCGTCCTCGGCGACGTGGCGGATGAACATCTCCCACTGCGCCTTGAAGCCGTTGTCCGGCACCACGTTGTCGGGCACCTCCTGCCAGCCGGCGTAGAAGTCGATGCCCTGCTTGACGTCCGGGTTCCAGACCGGCCGCGGGGTCGCCTGGCGGGGCTGGATCACGCACCCGGTGAGCCCCGCCACCGCCGAGCCGTGGGTGCCGTCGACCTGGAAGGTCACGAGGTCGTCGCGGTAGACCCGCACCGCCCAGGACATGTTGATGTGGGCGATGACGCCGCCGTCGAGCAGGAAGGTGGCGTAGGCCGCGTCGTCCGCCGTGGCGCCGTAGCGCGCGCCGTCCTCGCCGACCCGCTCGGGGATGTGGGTCTGCCCGATGCAGGAGACCGAGCGCACCTCGCCGAACAGGTTGTCGAGGACGTAGCGCCAGTGGCAGACCATGTCGAGGATGATGCCGCCGCCGTCCTGCGTGCGGTAGTTCCAGGACGGGCGCTGCGCGGGCTGCCAGTCGCCCTCGAACACCCAGTAGCCGAACTCGCCGCGCACCGAGAGCATGCGGCCGAAGAAGCCGGAATCGCGCAGCATCCGGAGCTTCTGGAGGCCGGGCAGGAACAGCTTGTCCTGCACGACCCCGTTGCGCACGCCGGCCTCGCGGGCGAGCCGGCAGATGCGCAGGGCCTCGGGCAGGCCGGTGGCGATGGGCTTCTCGCAGTAGATGTGCTTGCCCCGGGCGATCGCCCGCTCGAGGAGCGCCGGGCGCATCTGGGTCGTGGCGGCGTCGAAGAAGATCTCGTCGCGCGGGTCGGCCAGTGCCGCGTCGAGGTCCGTGGTCCAGCGCTCGACGCCGTGGGCGCGGGCGAGGGCCTCGACCCGGCCGGCGTCGCGGCCGACCAGGACGGGGTCGAGCTGCACCCGGCTGCCGTCCGACAGGAGGACGCCGCCCTCGCGGCGGATGGCCGCCACCGAGCGGATGAGGTGCTGGTTCATCCCCATCCGGCCGGTGACGCCGTTCATGATGATGCCGAGCCTGCGTGCGCTCATGCGCGGATCTCCCGTGGGGCCTGGATGGGGGTGCGGGTCGGGATCGGCGCCATCGCGGCCCAGTCGGGCTCGGCGCCGCCGGCGAAGCCCGGGACGGCGAGGAGCGAGCCGGCCGCGAGCCGGCCCGCGGCCGTGGCGAGGCGGATGCCCGCCCGGGTGCGGACGTAGAGGCCGGGATGGGCCGCCGCGAAGGCCTCCGCCTCCGCGTCCGGGGCCGGGCCGAAGCCCGCGACGTAGTGGTGGCCGTTGCGCTCGGCGTGGGCGAGCCCGAGGGCGGCCGCGAGGGCGGTGTCCTGCTGCACCGCGAGGCCGGCCTGGCAGGTCAGGTCCTCGGCGGTCACGAAGGCGCCGGGCCGCGCCGCCGCCCGCACGGCGTTGAGGAGGCCCTTGTAGAGCCCCTTGCAGCCCTTGATCGACACGCCCCGGTAGCCGAGGGCGAGGGCCCGCGGGAAGGCGTCGAGGTCGCCGTCCGCCTCGTCGATGACGAACGGCACCGCGGCGGCGAGGGGCCCCAGGGCCTGCGCGAAGGTCTCCGCCCGGTCGAAGGGCTGCTCGACGTAGAGGAGGCGCCGGCGCATGCCCGCGAGCGCCGGGGCGTCGAGCCGCTCCAGGAGGACGGCGAGGCGGCCGGGATCGTAGCCCTCGTTGGCGTCGAGCGTGACCCGGGCCCCGGGCGCGTGCCGCGCGAGGAGATCCGCGACGGCGGAGAGCCGCCCGGCATCCGCGTCCGGGTCCCCGCCGAGCTTGACCTTGAGGTAGCCCAGGGCGCCGCCCGCGAGGAGCGCCTCGAGGGCGTCGAGCGGGTCGGCGAGGCCGACCGTGTGCCGGAGCGCGACGTGCCCGACCGGCGCCAGGTTCCGCAGGTGCCCGGCGATCTCCCGGTCGTCGAGGTCGGGGGTCAGGCGCGCGTCGAGGCCCGGCGCGTTCGCCCGCAGGCCCTCGAGCAGGCCGAGGCCCGCGGCCCGCAGGGCGGCGTCGAGCACGGCCCGGTCGATCACCGCCGCCCCGTAGGCCCGCACCAGCGCCGGCCCCCGTCCCTCGCCGGGGTCGCGCGCAGCCGCGTGCAGCCCGAAGGGCGTGCGCGGCACCGACCCGGCATCGGCGTAGCGGCCCGCCGCCGCCGCCAGGCTCGCCCGCAGGTCCGCCACGGTCTCGTCGGGGCTCCTGCGCGGGTCCTTGTCGAACCATTTCGGCATCATCATCTCGGCGGCGGCGCCCGCGGAGGCGCCGTGCTCCGTCTCGACCCTCACCCGCACGAAGGCCTGGGGCGCGGCCTCGACCCGCGCGACGCCGAAGCGGAACGGGTGCGTGAAGCGCATCGGCCGCTCGAACAGGACGATGTCGCGGAGCGTCAGCCGGATCCCCGCCATCCCGGTCAATCCAGATGCGCCTGGGGCGACGGCCCCGGGGCCAGCTGCCCCTGGGGGTAGAAGTGCCCGCGGATGCGGCGCGCGAGGTCGGCGAAGACCGGGTTGCCCATCTGGTCGATGGTGCGCGGGCGCGGCAGGGCCACGTCGTAGATCGCCGCGATGGCGCCCGGCCGCTCGGACATCACCACCACCCGGTCAGCGAGGAAGACCGCCTCCGGGATCGAGTGCGTGATGAGCAGGATGGTCTTGCCGGTCTCGTGGTGGATGCGCTGCAGCTCGAGGTTCATGCGCTCCCGCGTCAGGGCGTCGAGGGCCCCGAACGGCTCGTCCATCAGCACGAGGCGCGGATCGTGCACGAGGGCGCGGCAGATCGCGGCCCGCTGCTGCATGCCGCCCGAGAGCTGCCAGGGATACTTGTTCTCGAAATCCGACAGGCCC
Source organism: Methylobacterium crusticola (assembly GCF_003574465.1). GTDB lineage: Bacteria > Pseudomonadota > Alphaproteobacteria > Rhizobiales > Beijerinckiaceae > Methylobacterium > Methylobacterium crusticola. The sequence continues at coordinate 6,014 of NZ_QOWC01000234.1, read as the reverse complement.
GCCGTCGCGAGGAGCGCCCTGGCGCGGGCGAGGTGGGCGGCGCGGTCGAGGCGCCGCACCTCCGCGGGCATCATCACGTTGCGCAGGATGGTCCGCCAGGCGAGCAGCACCGGGTTCTGGAACACGATGCCGACGTCGTCCGGCGGCTCCACGACCGGGCGGCCGCCGATGCGGACCTCGCCGGAGGTCGGCCGGATCAGCCCGGCCACGAGCTTGAGCAGGGTGGACTTCCCGCAGCCGGACGGCCCGACCACGGCGACGAACTCGCCCTCGCCGAGGTCGAGGTCCAGGGGCCGCAGGGAGGGCACCGCGCCGTCCTGCGTGCGGTAGGTCTTGGCGAGGGCGCGGATCTCGATCAGCACCGGGCGGGCCGTGGCCGGCGCGCCGTCGTGCACGACCCGCAGGGGCGCGTTGGACATCCGGCCCCGGCCCCTAGTTGGTCTGCCCGGCGGGCAGGTACTGGCGGGTGTAGAAGGCCTTCGGGTCGGCCTTGGCGGCGGCGCTCAGGCCGCCGTACTCCACCAGCACGTTCACGGTCTCCGCCATCGTGGCGTCGGTGACCTGGAACGGGCGCAGGCCCTGCGTCTCGGGCGTGCGGTAGAACGGCACCGTGAGGTTGAAGCCCTCGAGCAGCGTCTCGGGCCTGCCGGCCTTGGGCAGGGCCTTGAGGACCGCGTCGACGGCCGCGCGGGGCGCCTTCTCGGCGCCCTCCACCGCCCGGGTGGTGGCGCTCATGAAGCGGCGGGCGAGGTCGGGGTTGTCCTTGAGCCAATCCGTGTTGGCGACGATCCCGGAGGAGACGAGCGTGACGCCGTAATCGGCGAAGGCCACGGGGGTCACCGCCCTGCCGGTGGCGTCCTTGATCTTCATGCTCTGGTCCATGACGTAGCCGAGGAGCATGTCGGCCTGGCCGTTGATGACCGCGTTGAGCTTGGTCTGGGCGTCGCCGGCCACGATGCGCATCTCGCTCTCCTTGAGGCCGGCCTTCTTGAGGAAGAGCGGCCAGATCTGCGACATCGAATCGCCCGGCGTCGTGGCGATGGTCCTGCCCCGCATGTCCTCGGCCCGGCGGATGTTCTTGTCGGAGAACCCCATCGCCGACATCGGGCAGCGCTGGAGCAGCACGCCGGCCGCCGTCACGGGCGCCCCCTTGGCGGCGGCCTTCATCATGGTGGGCACGTCGGCGTAGCCGAACTGCACGGTCCTGGCCGCGACCGCCTGGACGGTGACGGCCGAGCCGCGGCCCTCCTGGATCTCGAGGTCGATGCCCTCGGCGGCGTAGAGCCCCGTCTCGCGGCCGTAGTAGAACGGCGCGTGCTCGCCGTAGACGTACCAGTTGAGCATCAGCACGACCTTGTCGGCGGCCCGGGCGGGCGCGGCCGGCAGGCCAGCGATCAGGGCGCCCGCCAGGAGGGCGAGGCCTGCGACTGTTCTGGGCGTCATGGGGGGCGTCCTCCCGTCGGGCGTGGTCCGGCCTCGCGCGTCAGGCCGTGGCGTGGATCGGCGCGCGCTGGCTCGCGTGCCAGGGCACGGCGAGGCGCTCCACGAGGTCGACGAGGGCAAACAGCACCACGCCGATCAGCGCCAGGATCACCAGGGCGGCGAACATCGTGGGCAGATCGAAATTGCCGATCGAGCGCTGGAGCACGAAGCCGATGCCGGAATTGGCGCCCACGAACTCCCCGACCACCGCGCCCACCACCGCCAGGGTCACCGAGACCTTGAGGCCGGCGAAGATCGACGGCAGGGCGTGGGGCAGGCTCACCATCCGGAAGGTCTGGAGCCAGGAGCACTTCATCGCGCGCGCGAGGTCGCGCATGTCCGGGTCGAGGGACTTGAAGCCCTGGACGCCCGAGACCACGACCGGGAAGACCCCGAGCAGGAAGGCCGAGATCACCTTCGGGGTCATGCCGAACCCGAACCAGACCACGAAGAGCGGCGCCACCGCGACCTTCGGGATCGACTGGGAGAACACCAGGAGCGGGTAGAGGTAGGCCTCGACCCGCCGGGACCCGGCGATGAGCATCGCGAGCCCGATGCCGACCACTGCCGAGAGGCCGAACCCGCCCAGGGTGGCGAGCGTCGTCGGCACCGCCTGGGCCAGGAGCTCGCCGCCCTCGCTCCGGAAGGCCGCCACCACGTCGAGGGGGGCCGGGACGAGGTAGGGCGGGATGCGCAGGAGCCGCACGGCGAGGTCCCACAGGACGATCAGCCCGACCATCATCACGAGCGGCCGGATCCAGGCCGAATCGAGAGCGCGCGCCAGCAACCGGCGCCGTGGGTTCGCCGCCATCCCGGGGGTTTCCTCGTCGCACCGGCGCCGTTCGGCACTCGTTAGTAACTCACCGGTGAATTACTACGCGGCGGCGCCGGGCTGTCAAGACCGGCCCGGTCCCGGGGCCGGGCGGAGCAGCCCCGGGACCGGGCGGCGCGCCGGCCGTCGCCTGCGGACCGCCCGCAGGCCGACGCCGGCGCGGGCGTTCTCTGGTATGGAGACCCGCCCGCCGGCTCCGGTCCCGAGGCGAGGAGGCAGAGCGATGCAGCGCGCGATCCCGGCCGTCTTCATGCGGGGCGGCACCAGCAAGGCCATCATGTTCCACGCCCGGGACCTGCCGGCCGACAGGGCCGCGTGGGACGCGCTGTTCACCGCCGCCATGGGCACGCCCGACCCCTACGGCCGGCAGCTCGACGGCATGGGCGGCGGCGTCTCGTCCCTCTCCAAGGTCTGCGTCCTCGCCCCGGCGACGCGCCCGGACGCCGACCTCGACTACACCTTCGCCCAGGTCCAGATCCGCGAGGACCGGGTCGACCACGCGGGCAATTGCGGCAACATGAGCGCCGCGGTCGGCCCCTTCGCGGTCGACGAGGGGCTGGTCGGCGTCGACGGGGACGTGGCGACGATCCGCATCCACAACACCAACACCCGCAAGATCATCCGCGCCACCTTCCCGGTCGACCGGGGCCGGGCGCGCTACGACGGGGACCTCGCGATCCCGGGGGTCGCCGGGACCGGGGCGCCGGTGCGCCTCGACTTCCTCGAGCCCGGCGGGGCCACGACCGGCCGGCTCCTGCCGAGCGGCAGGGCGCTCGACCGCCTCGACGTGCCGGGCTTCGGCCCGGTCGAGGCCTCCCTGGTCGATGCCGGCAACGCCGCGGTGTTCGTCCGCGCCCGGGACGTCGGGCTGACGGGCGCCGAACTCCCCGACGCGCTCGACGCCGACCCCGCGGCCTTGCGCCTCCTCGACGACATCCGGGTCGCGGGCTCCGTGCGGATGGGCATCGCGCCCGACGCGGCCGCGGCCCGCGCCCTCCGGGTGGTGCCGTTCGTGGGCGTCGTCGGCCCGGCCGCCGACGCCCCGACGCTCACGGGCGAGGGGATCCGGGCCGGGCAGATCGACCTCGCCGCCCGCGTGATCTCGAACGGCCAGCCGCACAGGGCCCTGCCCCTGACGGTGTCGCTCTGCATCGCGGTGGCGGCGCGCATCGCCGGCACCCTCGTCGCCGAGGCGCTGTCGCCGGCGGCGGGGGACGGGGCGCTGCGCCTCGGGATGCCGTCGGGCGTGCTGACCGTGGGGGCCGACGTCGCCCGGGAGGACGGCGCCTGGATCGCCCGGGCCGGGTCGTTCTACCGCACGGCGCGCCGGCTGTTCGACGGGCGGGTCTGGGTGCCGGTCCCTCCCGGGCGCTGAGGGCCGGGCCCGGCCGGCCCGGCGGCCGTCAGATGTGGAGCGCCTCGCCGAGGGCCCGGAGGTTCGCCTCGTGGAAGGCCTCGCCCAGGGTCGGGTGGGCGTGGATCGTGCCCGCCACGTCCTCGAGCCGCGCGCCCATCTCGAGGGCGAGGCCGAAGCCGGCCGAGAGTTCCGACACGCCGGCGCCCACCGCCTGGATGCCCAGCACCAGGTGGTTGTCGGCCCGCGCCGTCACCCGCACGAAGCCGTCCTCGTCCGCGAGCGTCATGGCGCGCCCGTTGGCGGCGAACGGGAACAGGCCCGTGCGCACCTCGTGGCCCGCCGCCCGCGCCTCGTCGGGCGACAGCCCGGCCGAGGCGATCTCCGGGTCCGTGAAGCAGACGGCCGGGATCGCGACCTTGTGGAAGGCGCGGCGGTGGCCGGCCACGATGTCGGCCACCATCTCGCCCTGCGCCATGGCCCGGTGGGCGAGCATCGGCTCCCCGGTGACGTCGCCCACCGCCCAGACGTTGCGCATGGAGGTGGCGCAGCGCTCGTCGATGCGGATGAAGGGGCCGCTCATGTCGAGGTCGAGCCGGTCGAGGCCGAAATCGGCGGTGCGCGGCCGGCGTCCGACCGCGACCAGGATCGTCGCGGCGGGGATGTCGCGGGTGCTCCCGCCGGTCTCGACCCGGAGCGCGTCGCCCGCCTCCGACATACCCGCCGCGCGGGCGCCGAGCAGGACCTCGATCCCGAGGGTGCCGAGGCGCCGGGCCACCGGCCTCGTCAGCTCGGCGTCGTAGAGCGGCAGGATCCGCTCCGCCATCTCGACCACGGTGACCTTCGTGCCGAGCTTGGCGAAGGCTGTGCCGAGTTCGAGCCCGATGTAGCCCGCGCCCACCACCACCATGCTGGCGGGCACGGCGGGCAGCGAGAGGGCCTCGGTCGACGAGATCACGCGCCCGCCGAAGGGCAGCGACGGCAGGGCGCTCGCCACCGAGCCGGTGGCCAGGATGACGTGCTCGGCCCGCACCCGCTCGGGACCGGTGTCGGTCTCGACGTGGCAGGTCTTGCCGTCGACCATGGTGCCGCGCCCGCGCAGGATCTTGACGCCCCCGCGCTTCAGGAGCGCGGCCACGCCCGTGTTGAGGCGGGCCACGATGCCGTCCTTCCAGGCGACCGTGCGGGTGAAGTCGAGGCTCGGCGGCCCGGCGCTCAGCCCGAAGGGCGAGCCCGCGGCCTGGAGCAGGGCCGCGTGGTAGGCCTCCGCCGCGTGGATCACGGCCTTCGAGGGAATGCAGCCGACGTTGAGGCAGGTGCCGCCGAGGCGCGTCTCCTCGACCAGCACCGTGTCGATGCCGTGGTGGCCGGCCCGGATCGCCGCGACGTAGCCGCCGGGGCCGCCGCCGAGCACGAGGAGCTTGGTGGTGATCTCACCCATGGGGGTCAGGCATCCATGAACAGCATCGCGGGCGTCTCGAGGAGGGCCTTGAGCGCCTGCACGAAGAGCGCGGCGTCGTAGCCGTCGACCACGCGATGATCGAAGGAGGAGGAGAGGTTCATGGTGAGGCGGGGCGCGAAGGCGCCGTCGCGCCAGACGGGCCGCATCACCTGCTTGTTGACGCCCAGGATCGCGACCTCGGGCCGGTTGATCACGGGCGTCGTCACGATGCCGCCGAGCGCCCCCAGGGAGGTGATCGTGAGGGTGGAGCCGGTGAGCTCGTCGCGGGCCGCCAGGCCGGAGCGGGCCGCGTCGGCGAGGCGCCGCACCTCGGCGGCCGCGTCCCAGAGGTCGCGCGCCTCGGCGTGGCGCAGCACCGGTACCATCAGGCCGTTGGGCGTCTGGGTGGCGATGCCGACGTGCACGCCGCCGTGGCGGTGGATCACCTCCGCCTCGTCGTCGTAGTGCGCGTTCATCTGGGGGAAGTCCGGCACCGTGCGCACCAGCGCCTGGACCAGGAACGGGATCAGGGTCAGCTTCGGGCGGCTCGCCCCGTAGCGCAGGTTGAGGGCGGCGCGCAGCTCCTCCAGGGCGGTCACGTCAACCTCCTCCACGTAGGAGAAGTGGGCGACCCGGCGCTTGGCGTCGGCCATGCGCTGGGCGATGCGCCGGCGCAGCCCGATGACCTTGACGTCCTCGACCGCCGTGTTCGGCCGCCGCCCGGCCGGCGCCGGCACGGCCTCCGGCTCGGGCCCGGCGCTCAGGAATCCGTCGAGGTCGTCGTGCCCGATGCGGCCGGCCGGGCCGGTGCCGCGCACCTGGCGCAGGTCGATGCCGGCCTCGAGCGCGCGCCGGCGCACGGCCGGCGACGCGACGGGCTTCTCGCCCGCCGGCCGCGGCGCGCC
>NZ_QOWC01000233.1 GCF_003574465.1 Methylobacterium crusticola | reverse complement strand
CCTGCAGGCGGAGTACGGCGCCTACGGCCGCAGACTGGCCAAGCACTTCGACCCGAGCCGGCCGGAGGCCCGCTGATGCCCGTCCTCGACGCGACCCACGACGCTGCCCTGCGCTCCTTCGTGCCGGGGGCGGACGGGCACCCGGACTTCCCGATCCAGAACCTGCCCCTCGGGATCGTCTCCCCGGCCGACGGCGCGCCGCGGGCCGGCATCGCCATCGGCGAGCGCGTCCTCGACCTGCCCGGGCTGCTGGCGGCCGGGCTCCTGGCGGGCGAGGCGGCCCGGGCCGCCGAGGCCGCGGCGGGGCCGGGCCTGAACAGGCTCCTCGCCCTCGGCGCCGGGCCGCGGCGGGCCCTGCGGGCGCGGGTCTCGGAGCTCCTGCGCGAGGGCAGCCCCGACCGGGCCGCGGTCGAGGCGCTGCTGCACGAGGCGGCGTCCTGCCGGGTCCACCTGCCGGCGGCCATCGGCGACTACACCGACTTCTTCGTCGGCATCCACCACGCCGAGAACACCGGCCGGCAGTTCCGGCCGGACAACCCGCTGCTGCCGAACTACAAGCACCTGCCGATCGGCTACCACGGCCGCGCCTCCTCGATCCGGCCCTCCGGCACGCCGGTGCGCCGCCCGAGCGGGCAGACGCGGCCGCCCGGCACCGAGGCCCCGCTCTTCGGCCCCTCGCGCCGGCTCGACTACGAGCTGGAGCTCGGCGTCTGGATCGGGCCCGGCAACGCCCTCGGCGAGCCCGTCGCGGTCGGGGCGGCGCAGGACCAGGTCGCCGGCTTCTGCCTCCTCAACGACTGGTCGGCCCGGGACATCCAGGGCTGGGAGTACCAGCCCCTCGGGCCGTTCCTGGGAAAGAGCTTCGCCACCACGATCTCGCCCTGGATCGTCACCCCCGAGGCCCTGGCGCCGTTCCGGATCCCGCAGGCGCCCCGGCCCGCGGGCGACCCTGAGCCCCTGCCCTACCTGCTCGACGCGGCCGACCAGGCCGCCGGCGCCCTCGACCTCGTCCTCGAGGTGCTGCTCCTGACGCCGGGCCTCAAGGCGGCGGGCCTGCCCGCCCACCCCGTGTCGCGCTCGAACGCCCGGCACATGTACTGGACCGTGGCCCAGATGGTGGCCCACCACACCAGCGGCGGCTGCAACCTGCAGCCCGGCGACCTGCTCGGCACCGGCACCCTCTCGGGGCCGGAGGCGGGCGCCTACGGCAGCCTCCTCGAGACCACCAACGGCGGCAGGGAGCCGGTCCGCCTCGCCTCCGGCGAGGAGCGCCGCTTCCTCGAGGACGGCGACGAGGTCGTCCTCAAGGCCCGCGGCCTGCGCGAGGGCTTCGCGCCGATCGGGTTCGGGGAGTGCCGCGCCGTGATCGTCGGGGGCGCCGGATGACCTGGCACGCCGTGGCCGCCCTCGCGGATTTCGGCGGGCGCGCGGTCATCGCCCGCGAGGCGGGCGGGCACGCCCTCGCCCTCTACCGGGTCGGGGACGCCCTCTACGCCACCCAGAACCGCTGCACGCACCAGAACGCCCTCCTGTCGGAGGGCGAGGTGGTGGAGGGCTACATCGAGTGCCCGCTGCATTACGGGCTGTTCGAGATCGCGACCGGCCGGGCGCAGGGTGCCCCGGTCTGCCGCGACCTCGCGACCTATCCGGTGCGGGTCGAGGGCGAGCAGGTGCTGGTGGAGATCGCGGCGGGCGCGTGAGCCCGCCCCGCGGGACGCGCCGCTCCCGCGGCCGCCTCCCGTGAGCTCACGCCGCGCCCTCCCGCCCCCGCCCGCTCGTCGCCCCGAGCAGGGCCAGGACGGCGCGGTTGAGCGGCACCGGGAGCCCGTGCCGGTCGGCGGCGGCCACGACCGCGCCCGTGATGAAGGCGTGCTCGAGGGGACGGCCGGAGAGGCGGTCGTAGAGCATCGAGGTGCCGCCGTCCCCCGGCGCGCGGCCGTAGACGTCGAGGACGTGCTCGCCGTCCTCGGGGGTGAGGCGCGCGCCCTCGGCGCGGGCCACCGCCACCACCTCGGCCATGAGGCCGCGGGCCAGCTCCCGGATCGCCGGGTCGCCGAACACGGCCATGCGGCGCAGGGTGAGGGCGGTGATCGGGTTCGCGACGGCGTTGCCGAGGAGCTTGCGCCACGCCACCGTGACGAAGTCCTCCTCCTGCGTGATCGTGAAGGGCGTGCCGGAGAACAGGCGCGCGAAGGCCGCGCCGGTCTCGCCCGCCGGCACGGTCATCCGGGCGCTGCCGTGGTGGACGATGCGGCCGGGCGCCGTGCGCTCCACCGAGCAGTAGATGATCGCCGGCAGGACCGGGACCTCGGCGCCGAGATGGGGCCGGACGCGCGCCGCGTGATCGATCCCGTTCTGCACCATGACCACGGTGGTGTCCGGGCCCACGAGGGCGTCGAGCCAGGGCGCGGCGCCGCCCACGTCCTGCGCCTTGGTGGTGACGAGCACCCACGGGACCGGAGGAAGGCCCGCCGGCGCCGCGGCGATCCGGACCGGCACGGTCCGCTCGCCGTCCGCGTCCACCACGGTCAGGCGCTCGAAGGCCGTGCGCACGCAGAGCGTGACCGCGTGCCCGGCGCGCTCCAGCGTCCCCGCCAGGTAGCCGCCGATGGCGCCGCTGCCGATCACCGCGATGGCGCCCGCCCGTCCCGTGCCGTCCGTCATGATCCCGCCCGCATCCGTCCGCGATCCCGCAGGTTAAGGCCCGGAGGCCGGGCGCGTGAAGCGCGGCGGGCGCGGGAGGGGGCTGCGTCCCCGTGGGGCGCCCCGCCCTGACGGCGGGGAGCCGCGCCCGGACGGCAGGGCGCCGCGCCTGGACGGCAGGGCGCCGCGCCCCGGCGCCGCGCTCCCCGGTCAGTCGACGGCGGCCGGGACGTAGATCTGGCGGGAGTACCAGGGCAGCGACAGCACCGCGACCATCTGCTCCTTGCCGTCGAAGAGGCCGGCGAGCGAACCGCCCGACGCCTCGAAGGACACCGACTTGGTCCGGTCGACGGCGTTGGGCTGGCTCCGGAGGGGGTCGAGGCCCTGGTCGACCCGGTAGGTGCTCCTGACCTTCGGGTCGGCGGCGGAGATGTTGCGGGAATTGAACTGCGCGCGGGCCGGCGCGCCGCGGTCGTAGGTGACCCGGAAGGCGATCGTCTCCCCGGTCCCGGTGGTGACGCGCCAGGCCTCCTCGGTCGCGCCCGCGAGGTTCACGGCGCTCGTCCGGCGCTCCAGCGTGACGGTCGCGGGCTTGCTGACCTTGTAGTAGCCCGGAGACGTGGCGGCGTCGCTGAAGGCGCCCACGATCACGAAGGCCGTGTCCTGGTCGTTGCGGCCCGGGATCGCCAGGACGGCGGCCCTCTCCTCTCCTCCGGACGGCTTGCCGTCCGGGCCCGTCGCGGCCAGCTGCTCCCGGAAGACGACCGAGAGGTTGGAGCCCTTCGCGGGTCCCTGCTGCGCCGGAGCGACGGTCCAGCCGGCGGGCATCAGCTTCTGGGCGGCCTCGTCCGGGATCTTGAAGGCGACGACCGTCCGCACCTCCTGGGTCCAGCCGCGGAGCACGCCCAGGGCGTCGCCGGCCGGCGCGGGCGCCTGGGCCGCCGCGAGGCCCGGTTGCGCCAGCGCCAGGGCGACGAGCGGCAGCACCATCGATCGAGACATCGCTTTCCTCCGGCGCGCGGGATGGTTCCGTTCTGATTGCGTCCTCGCGTCGGCTATACTGCACCAAAGACCGCAATAGCCAAGCGTTTTTCCTTATATTGGGCAACATCACTGACTTGATGTCGAACATGACCTCGTGAGGCGGCGACAAGGCGGCCGGGGCGTCCCGCCGCGCGTATCCGCCGTCGCCGCCACCCCGAGGCATCGCGTCGATGTCCGATGCCGGACGCCTCGAACGGGACCAACGGTCCCGGGACCGGCCGCGCCGGGGCAGTCTTCCGCGGCGCCCCGGCCCCGGCGGCGTCGTCCGGGGGGGCGCCCGCCGCCCGGCCGGGGCCCTTGCGCTCGGGCCGCCCCGTCCCCTACCCTGGCGCCTCGAGACCGCGCGCCGGCGTCCCTCCCGCGAGGAGCCGCGGGCCGGGAGACGGTCCGCCGGGAGAGACGCCATGAGGCAGACGCAGGCCCTGCGGGCCCTGCTCTCGCGCCCCGAGATGATCGTGGCGCCCGGTGCCTACGACGGGCTCTCGGCGCGGTTCGTCGCGCAGGCCGGCTACCCGGCGGTCTACATGACCGGGGCCGGCACCGCCGCGGCCCTCGGCTTCCCGGATTTCGGCCTCGTGACCATGGGCGAGATGGCCGCCAACGCCGGCACCCTCGCCCGCGCGGTGGCGGTCCCGGTCATCGCGGACGCCGATACCGGCTACGGCAACGAGCTCAACGTCACCCGCGCCGTGCGGGAGTACGAGATGCGCGGGGTCGCCGCCCTGCACATCGAGGATCAGGTCTCGCCCAAGCGCTGCGGGCACCTCGACGGCAAGGAGATCGTCCCGCGCGAGGAGTGGCTGGCGAAGCTCCGGGCGGCGCTCGCGGCCCGCCGCGACCCCGACTTCCTGATCGTCGCCCGCACCGACGCCCGGGCGGTGGCGGGGCTCGACGAGGCCGTGGCGCGGGCGAACGCCGCCCTGGCGGCCGGGGCCGACATGGCCTTCGTGGAGGCGACCCGGAGCCTCGACGAGATGGCGGCGGTGCCGGCCCGGGTGGCCGGTCCCTGCCTCCTCAACATCGTGCGGGGCGGCCAGACGCCGGACGTCGACCTCGCGACCGCGCAGGCCATGGGCTACCGCCTCGCCATCCTGCCGAGCCTCCTGCTCGGGGCCGCCATGGACGCGTTCGACGCCGCCCTCTCCGACCTGCGGCGCAGCGGGCGGACGCCGGCCTCGGACGGCGCGCCGGACCTGCGCGAGCGCTTCCGGCGCCTCGGGGCCGACGAGTGGGACGCCCTGCGCACCCGCTTCCGCGCGCCGGAGCGGGACGCCGCCGAGTGACCCCGGGGGCGCGCGCGATGCCGAGGAGGATGGCGCCGATGCCGACACGCACCGCGAGGCCCGCGGCAACCGCCGCGCGGCTTGAACAATGCGCCGCGCGGCTTGGACAATGCGCCGCGCGGCTTGGACAATGCGCCGCGCGGCTCCCGGGCCTCCTCGCCCGCGCCGCCTGCGGGCTCGCGCTCCTCGCCGCGCTGCCGGCCCGGGCCGAGACCATCACGGTCACCCACTGGGGCTCGGCCTTCTACGGCGCGCCCTACGCGGTGGCCCGCGAGAAGGGGTTCTTCCAGAAGCGCGGCCTCGACATCACGGGCTTCCTCACCTCGGCGGGCGGCGGCACCTCGGTGCGCAACACCCTGGCGGGCGGCCTGCCCTTCGGCGAGGTGGCGCTGCCGGCCGCGATCCTGGCGATCCAGTCCGGGCAGCCCCTCAAGATCGTCAGCGGCGGGGTCGAGAGCGTCGCCGACATCCTGTGGATCACCAGGCCGGACTCGACGCTCGCCGGCCTCTCGGGCCTCGCCGGCCGCAAGATCGCCTACACGGCGCCCGGCTCGGTCACCAACATGCTGATCCTGATGTGCCTGCGGAAGGCCGGGATCGACCAGAAGGCGCTCCAGCTCGTCGCCGCCGGGGACCTCGGCGCCAACCTCTCGGCGGTCCTCAACGGCGCGGTCGATGCCGGCATGACCGGCGAGCCGCTCTGGTCGCAGAACCAGGGCAAGGTGCGGGCGGGCTTCTGGGCCCGGGACTGCGTCGACCCGGCCGTGACCCAGACGGTCGGCATCACCACCACGGAGTTCGCCCGGACCGGCGGCGACACCCTGCGGGCCCTGATCGACGCCCGCCGCGAGGCCGTCGCCTACATCCGGGAGCACCCCGACGAGACGGCCGACATCGTGGCCAGGGCCTACAACGGCGATCCCGCCCTCTACCGCACGGTGTTCCGGCACTTCGTCGAGATCGGCTACTTCGGCGACGGGCGCCTGAACCTCGCCAACATGAACCGGATGCTCGAGGGCATGAAGCTCGTCGGCCGCCTGAAGGCCCCGGTGGAGTGGGGCGAGGTCACCGACTCCTCGTTCCTGCCCAAAGACCTCCAGGGCACCCAGTGAGGCCCGAGGCGCGGCCGCGGGTCGGGCCGGGGACGCGGGAGGCGCCCGGTCCCCGCGGGACCGCGGGCGCGCGGGACGCGCCCGGTCCCCGCGAGAGCCACGCCGTCCTCTCGGCGGTGACCCGGGTCTACCCCGGCGCGCGCCCCGTGGCGGCCCTCGGGCCGGTCGACCTCGACCTGCGCGCGGGGGAGTTCTTCGCGGTGGTCGGGCCCTCGGGCTGCGGGAAGTCGACCCTGCTCGACCTGCTGGCGGGCCTGAGCCGCCCCACCGCCGGCACGATCCTGTTCGAGGGCCGGCCCGTCGACGGCGCCGTGCCGGAGGGCCTCGGCATCGTCTTCCAGGAGGACGCCTCCTTCCCGTGGCTCACGGTGCGCGACAACATCGCGTTCGGCCTCAGGCGCGCCGGCACCGACCCGGCCGAGACCGCCCGGCGGGTCGACTACGCCCTCGGCTTCATGGGTCTCGCGGATTTCGCCGCCGCCTACCCGGCGCAGCTCTCGGGCGGCATGCGCCAGCGCGTCTGCATCGCCCGCACCCTGGTGACCCGGCCCCGCCTGATCCTGCTCGACGAGCCCTTCGGCGCCCTCGACCAGCAGACCCGCCTGCTGATGGGCGACGAGCTGCTGCGCCTCTGGCGCGAGACCGGCGCCACCGTGCTGCTGATCACCCACGCCCTCGACGAGGCCGCGATGCTCTCCGACCGGGTCGGGGTGATGTCGTCCCGCCCGGGCCGCTTCATCGACCTCGTCGAGACCGGCTGGCCGCGGGAGCGCGACAGCCGCCTCGTCGCCGAGGCCGGTTTCGGGACGGTGACGGCGCGGCTCTGGGCGCGCCTGCGCGACGAGTCGCTGAAGGCGATCGGCGGACCGGGGGCGACGGCGTGAGCCGGTCCGCCGCGGTCGCGGCCGCCCGCCTCGCGCTCCTCGCCGGGGCCGTGCTGGCCCTGGAGCTCCTGTGCCGGGCGGGCGTGATCCAGCCCCTGACGCTGATCCCCCCGAGCGCCATGGCGGCGGCGCTCGCCGGGCTCCTGTGGTCGGGCGAGCTCAACGCCGACCTGATCCACACCGGCGGCGCCGTGGCGGCGTCGCTCGCCCTCGCGGTCGGGCTCGGCCTCCCCCTCGGGGTCGCGGTCCACGGCCTGCCGCGCCTGCGCCGCGCCCTCGACCCGCTGCTCGCCGCCTACTACGCGGTCCCGACCTTCGTGTTCTACCCGCTCCTCGTCGCGATCCTCGGTCTGAACCAGGCGCCGCTGATCGTGCTCGGCACCGCCTTCGGCCTGCCCGCCATGATGATGGCGACGCTGAACGGCCTCGACCGGGTGCCGCCGGTGCTGCTGCGCACCGCCCGGGTCCACCGCCTCGGGCGCCTCGACACCCTGGCGTCGATCGTGCTGCCGAGCGCCGCCCCGTTCCTGTTCACCGGCTGCAAGCTCGCCCTCGCGTACGCGGTCATCGGCATCATCGCGGGCGAGTTCATCCTGGCGGATGCCGGTCTCGGCCACGCCATCTCGTTCGCGTATGACGGGTTCGAGAACCGCACCATGTACGCGGTGATGCTGCTCGTGCTCGGCCTCGCCACGGGGCTCAACCTCCTGCTGCACCTGTGGGAGACGCGGCTGATGCGCCGGAGGGCCCGGGCGTGAGCGGGGCCGCGCGCCCCCCCGCCCGCACCGGGGGGCGCGACGCCCTCGTGGCCGCCGGGCTCCTGCTGGCGCTCTGGCAGGGGCTCCACCTCTACGCCGGGGACGCCGCCCTCGCCTCGCCCGCCGCCGCGCTCGGCGCCCTCCGGCAGCTCGCCGGCACGGCGGCGTTCTGGGGCCACTGCGCCGCCACCGCGCAGGCCTTCGCGGCCGCCCTCGCCCTCTCGGCGGCGATCGGCCTCGCGCTCGGGCTCTGGCTCGGCCTGCGGCGCTTCGCCGGCGAGGTCGCCGAGCCCCTCCTCGCCGGCCTCTACGCCATCCCGAAGATCACCCTCTACCCGGTGATCCTGCTGGTCTTCGGGCTCGGCCTCGGCGCCAAGGTCGCGTTCGGGGTCATCCACGGGTTCGTCCCCATCGCGCTGTTCACCCTCGGGGCCGTGAAGTCCCTCGACCCGGTGCTGCTGCGCACCGCCCGCGCCCTGCGCCTGTCGCGCGCGCAGACGGTCCGGTTCGTGCTCGCCCCGGCGGCCCTGCCGGAGATCGTGGCCGGCCTGCGGGTCGGCTTCTCGCTCACGCTGCTCGGCGTCCTGATCGGCGAGATGTTCGCCTCGCAGGCCGGCCTCGGCTTCCTCATCGTCAACGGCACCGCCCTGCACAACGTCCGGCTCACCACCGCGGTGATCCTGACGGTCGTGGTGCTGGCGGTCGGCGCCAACGCGGCGCTGCTCTGGCTCGACCGGCGCTACGTGCGGCGGGGATAGGGCATCGACCAGGCCGCGAGGCCACGCCTTGCCACCCGCGCTGCGCGAGCTAGCTTCACCGCATGCCCGGCCGCGGCGACGCCGGGGCACGCGAAGGAGGCCAGCATGGCGTCACCGATCTCGATGGAGGGGCGCGCGGCCTCCGGCACCAAGGCGGCCCCGCCCTGCACGCTGGTGATCTTCGGGGCGGGCGGCGACCTGACCAAGCGCCTGCTGATGCCGGCGCTCTACAACCTCGCGGGCAGCCGCCTCCTGGCCGGGGAACTGTCCGTCTGGGGCATCGACCACGTCGACGGCTCGGACGAGTCCTGGCGCCAGAACCTCACGGCGACCATGGATTCCTTCACCAAGGACGCCGGCGCCGAGTTCCACGCCGAGCGCATCGATCCCGAGGCCTGGGGCTTCGTGCGCGAGCGCCTGCACTACCTCAAGGGCGACTTCCTGGCCCCCGAGACCTACCGCGACATCGCCGCCCGGGTGCCGGGCAGCGCGGTGTTCTACCTCGCGGTCGCGGCCCGCTTCTTCGCGCCGATCGTCGAGCACCTCGGCGCGGCCGGGCTGCTGAAGCAGGAGGGCGGCGCCTTCCGGCGGGTCGTGATCGAGAAGCCGTTCGGCAGCGACCTCGCCTCGGCGCGGGAGCTGAACCGGCGCCTGCTCGCCGTGGCCGAGGAGCCGCAGCTCTACCGGATCGACCATTTCCTCGGCAAGGAGACGGTGCAGAGCATCATGGCGATCCGCTTCGCCAACGGGATGTTCGAGCCGATCTGGCGCCGGGAGCACGTCGACCACGTCCAGATCACCGCCGCCGAGACCATCGGCGTCGAGGAGCGCGGCGCCTTCTACGAGCCGACGGGCGCGCTGCGGGACATGGTGCCGAACCACCTGTTCCAGCTCCTGTGCATGACCGCCATGGAGCCGCCGAACTCCTTCGACGCCGAGGCGGTGCGCACCGAGAAGGCGAAGCTCGTGCAGGCGGTGCGCCCGGTGCCGCTCGCGGACGCGGTGCGCGGCCAGTACGCGGCCGGCCGGCTGCTCGGGCGCGACGTCGCGGCCTACCGGGCCGAGCCGCACGTGGCGGCGGACAGCCGGACCGAGACCTACGCGGCCCTCAAGCTCACCATCGACAACTGGCGCTGGGCCGGGGTGCCGTTCTACCTGCGCACCGGCAAGCGCATGACCGGGCGGCGCACCGAGATCGCGGTCCACTTCAAGCCCGCCCCCTACCAGCTCTTCCGCGACACGCCCGTCGACCAGCTCGCCCCCAACATCCTGCGGATCCAGGTCGATCCCGACCAGGGCACCGTGACCCAGTTCAACGCCAAGGTCCCGGGCCCGACGATGCGGCTCGCCAAGGTCAGCACCAGCTACCGGGAGAAGGACTTCTTCGACGAGAAGCCGAACGTCGGCTACGAGACCCTGCTCTACGACTGCATGATCGGCGACGCGACGCTGTTCCAGCGCGCCGACAACATCGAGGCCTCCTGGGCCGTGGTCGAGCCCCTGGTCGCGGGCTGGGGCCAGGGCGGCGCCCCCCAGGCCTACGCGGCCGGCAGCGCCGGCCCGGCCGACGCCGACGCCCTGCTCGCCCGCGACGGGCGGCACTGGCTGCCCCTCGACGGCGCGTGAGCGCTTCCCCGGTGGGCGCGCCCCGCGAGGACGCGGAATGGCTGGAGGCCGACGGCCTCGGGGGCTTCGCCTCCGGCACCGCCGCGACCCTGCGCACCCGCCGCTACCACGCGCTGCTCCTCACCGCCACGACGCCCCCCACGGGCCGCGTCGTGCTCGTCAACGGCGTCGAGGTGACGGCGCGGACGCAGGCCGGCGCCTTCGCGCTCTCGACGCAGCGCTACGCGCCGGACGTGATCCATCCGGACGGCTGGCGCCGCATCGAGGCCTTCTCGCCCCGGCCCTGGCCGACCTGGACCTTCGCGCTGCCGGACGGCACCCGCATCGTGCACGAGATCCTGGTCGATCCGGACGCCTGCGAGACGGTGCTGCGCTGGCGCCGCGAGGCCGGGACGGGGGCTTGCGCCCTGGAGGTCCGCCCGCTGCTCTCGGGGCGCGACTACCACGGGCTGCACCGCGAGAACCCGGGCTTCGACTTCACGGCCGCGGTGCGGGGTCCCAACGTGTGCTGGCAGCCCTACCGGGACCTGCCGCCGGTCTCGGCGCTCACCAACGGGACCTACGCGCACGGGCCCGACTGGTACCGGCAGTTCCTGTACGCGGCGGAGCGGGCGCGCGGCCTCGACGACACCGAGGACCTCGGCAGCCCCGGGCGCTTCGGCTTCGACCTCGCGGAGGAGCCCGCCGTGATGGTGCTGCGCAGCGGCAACGACCTCGCGGCGCGGGCGGGCGCCCATGCCGAGCGGCTCGTGGCCGGGGAGCGGGCGCGCCGGGCCGCCGCGCCCTCGCCCCTCGCGCTCGCCGCGGCGAGCTACCAGGTCGACCGCCCGGGCGGCCGCACGCTGGTCGCCGGCTTCCCGTGGTTCACCGACTGGGGCCGCGACACCTTCATCGCCATGCGGGGGCTCCTCGTCGCCGCAGGCCAGCTCGCGCCCGCCCTCGCCATCCTGTCGGCCTGGGCCGGGGCGGTGAGCGAGGGCATGATGCCCAACCGCTTCCCCGACCGGGGCGAGACGCCGGACTACAACGCCGTCGACGCCTCGCTCTGGTACGTGGTGGCGGTCCACGACGTCCTGAGCGCCTGCGAGGCGGCCGCCCGGCCCGTGCCGGACGCGGTCGCGGACCGGCTGCGGGGGGCCTGCGAGGCGATCCTCGAGGGGTATTGTGCCGGCACGCGCTACCGCATCGGCGCGGACGCCGACGGGCTCCTGCGGGCCGGCGTTCCGGGGGTGCAGCTCACCTGGATGGACGCCAAGGTCGGCGACCGGGTGGTGACGCCGCGCATCGGCAAGCCCGTCGAGATCCAGGCCCTCTGGATCAACGCCCTGCACGTCGCGGCGACGCGCTGGTCCCCGCGCTGGGCCGAGGCCGAGGCGAGGGCGCGGGCGGCCTTCGGGCGCTTCGTCGGGCCCTCGGGGGCGCTCCACGACGTCCTCGACTGCGACCACCGGCCCGGCACCGCCGACGCGCGCCTGCGGCCGAACCAGATCCTGGCGGTCGGCGGCCTGCCCGTCCCGGTCCTGACCGGGGCGCCGGCCCGGGCGGTGGTGGACGCCGTCGAGGGGGCGCTCCTGACGCCGCTCGGCCTGCGCTCGCTCAGCCCCGACGACCCGGCCTATGTCGGTCGCTACCGGGGCGACCCGGGGGCGCGGGACGGCGCCTACCACCAGGGCACGGTCTGGCCCTGGCTGATCGGCCCCTTCGTGGATGCCTGGCTGCGGGTGCGCGACCGCAGCGAGGCCGCGAAGGCCGAGGCGCGCGAGCGGTTCCTGCCGCCCCTGACGGCGCATCTCGGCGAGGCGGGCCTCGGCCACGTCTCGGAGGTGGCGGACGGCGACCCGCCGCACCGCCCCGGCGGCTGCCCGTTCCAGGCCTGGTCCCTCGGCGAGCTGATCCGGGTGCGCCGCATGCTCGACCTCGACCCCTGAGCACCATGGGCCGCCTTGCTCCCCGGTCCGGCCGGAACGATGATGCCGGCGCCGGCCGGCCGGAGCG
>NZ_KZ984644.1 GCF_003574465.1 Methylobacterium crusticola | reverse complement strand
GCCCCGCGCCGAGGTCGCAGACGGTCTCGCCCGGGCGGGCGCCCGCGGCGGCGGCGAGGAGGGCGGCGTCGGTGCCGGCCCGGTGCCCGCCGCGGCCGACCTGCGCCAGCCGCAGGCGCCCGCCGAGCCAGGCGGCCGGCTCAGCGCCGGGCATCGTCCCGCAGCTCGTGCCCGAGGCCCGCGTCGGTGAGGATGCGCCGGGCCTGGAGCGCGTGGTCCTCGGGCACGAGCAGGCGGCGGGGGAAGGCCCCGATCATGCCCTCCATGCCGCTGATGTGCCGGTCGGCCACGAGGACCGGGATCGCGGCGCCCTCGAGGAGCGACTCGGCGAACCCGATCAGGACGAGGTCGTTCGTGCGGATCAACTCGATCATGGGTGGAAGCGGTGTCCCGGGAAGCGGCCTGCGTGAAGGCGGGCACGGCCGCGCGGCATCCCGCACGCCCGCCCGCCCCGCACGGTCCGTGCCGCACCGCGTCCGCGCGGCGACGCCGGCCGGCCCGTCGCCCGGCGAGGCTTAGCACGCCACAGGGTTGCGGGTGAGGGCCGCGGGTGAGGGCCGCGGTCCGGGCACGGGGCGGGCGGGTGCGGTGACGGGCTTGCGGCAGCTTGCGTGTTGCCGCCGGGGGCGGTCGCGTGCCAAAGGGGGCGGGGACACGCCCCGTGCGCGGCGGCCGGGACGGACCCGCCGGTCCGGGGCGGATGAGGAGAACTCGCGGGCGTGGGCGTCGTACTTCCCTTCGAAGACAAATCCTCCGATCCGGAAGCCAGCCTCGACGCCCTCGTCGCGCTGGTCTCGGGCGGCATGGACCGCGTCAACGCGATGATCCTCTCGCGCACCGGGTCCGAGGTCACGATGATCCCGGAGGTGGCCAACCACCTCATCTCGTCCGGCGGCAAGCGCCTTCGGCCGATCCTGACCCTCGCGACCGCGGCCCTGTGCGGCTACGGCCCGGCCGAGGGCGAGCGGGACGGCGACGTCAAGCTCGCGGCCAGCGTCGAGTTCATGCACACCGCGACGCTCCTGCACGACGACGTGGTCGACGAGAGCGACATGCGCCGCGGCAAGGTCGCGGCCCGCATCAAGTGGGGCAACGAGGCCAGCGTCCTCGTCGGCGACTTCCTGCTCGGCCAAGCCTTCAAGATGATGGTCGAGGTCGGCTCCCTGCGGGCCCTCGACATCCTCTCCTCCGCGGCGGCCGTGATCGCCGAGGGCGAGGTGATGCAGCTCACCGCCGCCAAGAACACCGAGACGACCGAGGACGAGTACCTGGCGGTCATCCGGGCCAAGACCGCCGAGCTGTTCGCCGCCGCCTGCGAGGTCGGGCCGGTGCTGGCCGGGCGGCCGAAATCCGAGGTCGCCGCCTGCCGCAGCTACGGCATGAACCTCGGCATCGCCTTCCAGCTCGTCGACGACGCCCTCGATTACGGCGGCACCAGCGCGGACCTCGGCAAGAACGTCGGCGACGATTTTCGCGAGGGCAAGATCACCCTGCCGGTGGTGCTCTCCTTCCGGCGCGGCTCCGACGAGGAGCGCGCCTTCTGGCGCCGCACCCTGGAGCGGGCCGAGATCGAGGAGGCCCGGGACCTCGACACCGCCCTCGGCATCATGCGGCGCCACCGGGCGCTCGAGGACACGATCGAGCGGGCCCGGCATTACGGCGCCATGGCGCGCGACGCCCTGGCGCTGTTCCCGAAGAGCCCGATGAAGGAAGCCCTGCTGGAGGCGGTGGATTTCTGCATCGCGCGGGCGCGCTAGCGCCGGTCCCGGCCGGGGCGGCCGCGGCCTCGATCCGCGGCTTTGCCGCGAACTCTCCCCTTGCCGCCAAGTCCCTGCCTCGTCGCCAAGTCCCTGCCTCGTCGCCAAGTCCCCGGTGTATTCGCGTCGCCTGCGACGAGCCGGTGCCCACGTCGCCGGACGCTGCTCGAGCGCCGCCTCACCGCCCCTGCACGATCCGTCCGTGCGCGAGGTCGAGCTCGACCTGGACGCTCCGCGCGATGTAGTCGAACGCGACCTGGTCGGAACACGCCGTCCGCAGGCGGGCCCGCACCTCGTCCCACCCGACCGCGGCGCCGCGCTGGGGCAGAAGGCGCTTGAGCTTCTCGCTGACGATCTCGCCGCGCACGTAGCCCCGGTGCGCCAGCAGCCGCCTGAGCGCGGCCATCAGGCGGTCGAGCTCGCGGTCCGCGTCGTATCTCTCAATCGTTCCGAACCGCCGTTGCATGCCCGTTCCCTGGCGTGGTGCCGCATGTGCCGGGAGAGTGAGTTCCCGGAACAGAATATTCGGTTAAACCCCCGCGCCGCAGGTCGGATCGAGGCCGCTCTTGTTCGCGCCTCGACCATCCGCCGCGCCCGGTGAGCACCCCTCGGCGCGGCCCAGGCCCTGCTCCGCACCAAGTCTCGCTTCGCACCAAGTCCTGCTCCGCAGTAGGCCCCGCTCCGCAACGCGCCCCCCGTGACGCAGGGAGAGAAACGTGCCTTCCTGAAAGGGAGCCGCGAGGCCGCCCGCGCGCTGGAACCCGGCCGCAGGTGCTCACCCGGCGGCTGAGACGGGATTGTGCTGCCATGAACACGAGCGACCCGGCCTTCACGGCCGGCGACTTCCTGCGGCTGACCGACAGAACCGGGCTGACGGGATCCTGGCGCTGGGACTTCGTCACGAACCAGCAGTTCTGGTCGTCGGGCCTCTACGGCATCCTCGGGCTGACGCCGGACCGGGTGAGCCCGGATTACGGGCTGCTCCTCGACCTCGTCCATCCGGACGACCGCCTCGGGCTCGCCACGATTGCGGAGATCGTCAAGGCCAGCATCCTCGAGGCGCACACGTTCCGCATCATCCGCCCGGACGGGACGTTGCGGACGCTGACGACCCGGGGCCGGGTCCGGGTCGCCCCGGACGGGCGGCCCCTGAGCGCCGCCGGCGTGATGATCGACGTCAGCGACCAGGAGATGCTGGCCCGGGCCCACCGCAGCGAGGCGCGGCGCCGGCGCGCCCTGTTCGAGGTGGCCCGGATCTTCACGACCGCGTTCCGGACCTTCCCGGTCCGGGATTTCTCGGCCGAGTGCCTGGCGCTCACCGGCCTGTCGAACGACGAGCTGGCGGCGGACTTCACCCGCGCCGCCGTCCCGGAGGAGCGGGCCCTGTGGCGCGACCGGGCGGTGCCCCTGTTCCTGGCCGGCAAGCCCTTCTCGCTCACCCCCAAGCTGATCCTCGCCGGGGGCGACCGGGCCCGCTTCACCTACGTCACGGTGCCGGTGCGCGACGGCCGGGGCGTCATCCGGTCCTGGACCACGATGGCCTACCCGGCGGCCTCGCGCCTCGCCCTGCCCGTCGACGACGTCCGCGCCGGCCTGGAGCAGGCCGTCGAGGGGCATCACATGCGCGCCGCCCGGGGGCTCCTCGACTGGACCCTGAAGGACCTCGCCCAGGCGAGCGGCCTGTCGCTGTCGACCGTGCGGCGCCTCGAGGACAACAGCGAGGGCCCGACCGCCCGCAGCCGGCCGGCGGTCCTGGCGGCCCTGCGGACGGCGGGAATCCGGTTCTCGCTCCTCGACGGCAGCACGATCGCGGTCAGCCTGACCGCGTGAGGCCGGGCCGCAGCCGGCCTTCGCCGCGGCCGGACCGGCCCACTGCGCCGCCGGAGCGCGGACCTCCGGGGCAGCGAATCCCGGGCAGGGTTCCTCGGGAACGGGGCACCCGCGCGGGGGCCGCTCGAGAGCGGCACCCGATCGCGTTGCTGGCGATCGCTGCTCCAGGCTTTCGATGTTGCCGCCTCGTCTGCGACGAACCGGCATCCACGCCGTCGAAGAATGCTCTAGCGCAGGAGCGTCGGCCGCACCCACCAGCCCGGGGCCTGCGCGGCGATCCGGCGCGCGGCCTGGGCGGCCCGGGAGCGGTGCGCGAACAGCCCGAACACGGTGGCGCCCGATCCCGACATCCGGGCGAGCCGGCAGCCATCCTGGTCGCGCAGCGCCGCGAGGACGTCGCCGATCACGGGGGCGAGGCTCAGGGCCGGGGCCTCGAGGTCGTTGCGGGCCGGGCCGATCCGCGCGAGCAGGCCCGCGAGGTCGCGCGCGCCGTCGACCTCCGGGTGCTCCTCCCGGGCCGCCGGGTGCGGCTCGCCCGCCTTCAGGCCGAGCGCGCGGAAGACGGGGGCGGTCTCGACCGCCACGCCCGGGTTGATCAGCACCGCCGGCAGGGGCGGCAGGGCGAGGGCGGGGCCGAGGGACTCGCCGGCGCCGCGCATCATCCGGGCCCGCGGCTCGAGGCAGACCGGGACGTCGGCGCCGGTGCGGCGGGCCGCCTCCAGCACGGCCGGGTGATCGGCCCGCAGGCCGTTCGACCGGGCGAGGAGGCGCAGGGCGGCCGCGGCGTCCGACGACCCGCCGCCGATCCCGGCCGCCACCGGCAGGCGCTTGACGAGGGCGAAGCGCCCGGCCCGCAGGTCCGGGACCAGGGCCGCGAGGTGCCGGGCGGCCCGCAGCACGAGGTTGTCGCCGAGGGGGCCGGCGGGCCCGGCGGTGGGGCCCGCGACCGCGAGGTCCAGGGCCGGGCCCGGCTCCAGCGTCAGGGCGTCGCCCACGCCCGCGAAGGCCACCAGGCTCTCGAGCGCGTGGTAGCCGTCGCCGGCGCGGCGGCCGAGGACGTGCAGCGTGAGGTTGATCTTGGCGGGAGCGCGGGTGGCGAGGGCGGTCACGGAAGCGTCGCTGTGCGGAGCCCGGGCGACACCGCGCCCGCCGGGCGGCCGGGGGAAGGCCGGGGGCCTCCGCCGGACCCCGGGCGGGCGCGGCCCGCGGGGCGGGTCGGCCGTTGCTCGGGGCGGCTCGTCAGCCGCCGCTCTTCTGCTCGACGCCCATGGCCGGCGGCTCGCTCGGGGTCGGGGCGCCCTTGGGCATCTCGGGCTGGGCGGGAGCCTGGCTCTCGGCGGTCGCGGCGGGCTTCTCCGGCTCGGGCAGCCCGTCCTTCAGCTTCGCCTCGATCTTGGCGAGGTCGTCCGGCTCCGGGTTGAGGTCCTTGGCGTGCTGCCACTGGAACTTGCCCTCGAGCCGCCGGCCGCTGCGCCAGTAGGCGTCGCCCAGGTGGTCGTTGATGGTGGGGTCGCCGGGCTTCAGCTCGATGGCCTTCTCGAGTTCGCGCACCGCGTCGTCCCAGCGGCCGAGCCGGTAATAGGCCCAGCCCAGGCTGTCGATGATCATGCCGTCCCGCGGCTGCAGGTCGACCGCCTGCTTGAGCATGCGGAAGGCCTCGTCGATGTTCTGGTTCTGGTCGACCCAGGAATACGCCAGGTAGTTGAGCACCTGCGCCCGGCCGTTCGGCTGGGTCGCGGGCACGAGCTCCAGCGCCTTCTTGAGGTCGGCCTCGGCCTTGGGCCAGTCCCGGGCGCGCTCGTAGGCCGTGCCGCGGAAGTAGTACAGGGTCCAGTAGTTGCGGGCCGGCTCGGTGCCGATCAGGTCGATGGCCTTCGAGTAGGTCTCGGCGGATTCCGGGAACTTCTTGCGCGAGCGCTGCACGTTCCCGAGCGCCGAGATCACGTCGACGTCGTTCGGGTAGGTCTTGGCGACCTGATCGAGATGCGCGATGGCCTCGTCGCCCTTGCCCATCTGCTCGAGGTTGAGGCCGATCTGGATGTCGGCGTTGAGCTTGAGGGGCGAGCCCGCCGGCATGCGGGCGAAGACCTCGTTCGCCCGCTCGGGCGCCTTCATGCGCTCCAGCGTGTCGGCGAGGGTGAGGAGCGCCAGGGAGTGCTCGGGGGCGAGGTGGAGGGCGAGCCTGAGGTAGACCACGGCCGGAAGCTCGTCGCCCTGCGAGGTGCCGGCCGAGCCGAGGCCGTACAGCACCTCGGCGGCGCCCTCCTGGGCCGAGCCGATGAGGGGCGCCAGGGGCTTGCCGGCCTTGAGCTTGTCGAGGGCGTCGCGCACGATCGGGTGGCGCGGCAGGACGTTGTCGAAATCCTGGTAGGCCGCCACGGCGAGGTCCGGCCGGCCGGAATCCGCCTCGAAGCGCCCGTACGCGTCGACGATCCGCAGGGTGTTGTGGTCGGCGTCGTAGGCCGCCTTGAGCCGGCGCTCCGCCTCGACCTTGTCGCCGACGAGCGCCGCGATCAGGCCCGCGTGGTAGTCGCGGAAGACGTTGTAGTAGCGTTCGCCCTTGAGCTTGTTGATGGTCTCGAAGGCCTTCTTGCCCTCGCCGTTGCCGGCGTAGGACCAGGCCGTCAGCAGGGTCGAGGTCAGGTCCGCGGCCGCGCCCTTGCCGCCGCGCTGCAGGTTCTGGCGGGCCGCCGCGTACTGCTTGGTCTTGATCTTCTGCACGCCGAGGGCGAGCTGCGCCAGGCCGTTCGAGCCGTCCCGGGCGGTGAGCCGCTCCGCCGCCCGGAACGCCTCCGGCAGCGAGCCGTCCGCGAGCAGCGCCACGAAGGAGCGCTCCAGCAGCTCGGCATTGCGCGGGTCGCCCTTCACCGCCTCGCGGTAGTAGGTGGCGGCGGCGGCCGTGTCGCGGGAGGCCCCGGCGATGTAGGCGGCCAAGAAGTTCCCCTCCAGCGAATCCGCCGGCTCGAAGGCCTGGGGCGCCGCGATGTCGCGGGCCGCCAGCCGGGCGGCCAGCACGGGCGAGGGGGCTGCCGCGAGCAGCAGGGCCAGCGCGGCGAGCGCGCGTCCGCGGCGGGGAGAGGGGATTCTGGTCGTGGGCACCAAGCTCATGGCTCCGTCGTCGCACCGGCCGCGGCGCAGGCACGAAATCGGGCGCGACATTGAACCCTGTGCGGGGCAGCGGCAAGGCCAAAGGAGGGCGGCGGTATGTCCGCGGCGGCGGCGGCGTGCGCCCGGACACGGGGGCCCGCAACCCCCCGGCCGGGCGGGACGCACCCGCCGCGCGCCGGGCCCGGAGGCCGGGCCCGTCAGCTTGCGGCGTCCGCCGCGAGGCGGTCGAGGTGGAGCCGGATGTGGGCCGCCTCCGCGGCGGTCCCGGCGAGGGCGATAGCCCGGTCGAAGGCGGTGCGGGCCTCCTCGGACCGGCCGAGCTGCACCAGCAGCGCCCCCCGGACCCCGAAGAAGTGGAAGTAGCCCGACAGGCGCGGCGCCAGGGGCTCGATCATCGCCAGCGCCGTCGCCGGCCCGTGCACCTTCGACACCGCCACGGCCCGGTTGAGGGTGACGACGGGCGAGGGCTGCATCTGCTCGAGCGTGGCGTAGAGCCGGTCGATCTGGGCCCAGTCCGTCTCCGCCGGCCGGGCGGCCCGCGCGTGCAGCGCCGCCACGGCCGCCTGCACCTGGTAGGGGCCGGGCCGGCGGTGGCGCAGGGCCTTGTCGAGGAGCGCCAGGCCCTCGCCGATGGCGCGGGCGTCCCACAGGCCGCGGTCCTGCGCCTCGAGGAGCACGAGGGCGCCCGCCGCGTCGAAGCGCGCGGGCGTGCGGGCGTTCTGGAGCAGCATCAGGGCGGCGAGCCCCAGGATCTCGGGCTCCGCCGGGAACAGGCGCAGCAGCAGCCGGGCGAGGCGGATCGCCTCGTCGCAGAGCGGCGCCCGGGCGCCCCGGGTGTCCGCGCCGGCGGAGTAGCCCTCGTTGAACACGAGGTAGATCATGGCGGCGACGGCGGCGAGGCGCTCGGCCCGCTCGGCGGGGCCGGGGGCCCCGAAGGGCACGGCGCCCCTCTGGACCCGGGCCTTCGCCCGGGTGATGCGCTGCTCCATGGCGCTCTCGCCGACCAGGAAGGCCCGGGCGATCCGCGCCACCGGGAGCCCCGAGACGACGCGCAGCGCGAGGGCGATCTGCTGGGTGGCCGGCAGGTCCGGGTGGCAGCAGACGAAGAGCAGGCGCAGGATGTCGTCGCGGTAATGCGCCTCGTCGAGCCGCTCGGCCATCGCGGCCTCGGCGTCGCCGCGCTCCGAGATCGCGTCCTCCTCGGGCAGGGGCTCCTGCCGGCGCCGGCGCCGGACCTCGTCGAGCCCGGCGTTGCGCCCGACCAGGATGAGCCAGGCGGCCGTGTCCCGCGGCGGCCCCGTGCGGGGCCAGCGCGAGAGGGCCCGCAGGCAGGCCTCCTGGTAGGCCTCCTCGGCGGCGTCGAGATCGCGGAAGTAGCGCAGCAGCGCGCCGAGCACCCGCGGGCGGGCCGCCGCCAGGGCGGCGTCGATCCAGGCCGGGTCGGTCACGGGCCGCCCCCCGGATTGAACAGGGAGACGGGGCGGATCTCGTAGGAGCCGCCGGGATTGGCCGCGCCGAGCTCCCGCGCCGTCTCGAGGGCCTGCTCCAGGTCGCGGCACTCGACGAGGTAGAAGCCGAGGAGCTGCTCCTTGGTCTCGGCGAACGGGCCGTCGAGGACCAGCGGCGGCTCCCGGTCCTTGCGCAGGGTGGTGGCCGCCGTGGTCGGCATCAGGCGCGCCACCGGCCCGAGCCGGCCCTGCGCGGCGAGCCGGCCCTGCACGGCGGCGAGGCGCTCCATCACGGCGTCGTCCTCCTGCTTGGTCCAGGCTCCGACGGCGTCCTCGGAATGGTAGCACAGGATGGCGTACAGCATCGGCAGGTCTCCGGTCCGGCCCGGAGGACGCGCGAAGCGCCCCGGCGCCGACAGGTCTGGCATGGGATCGGGCGCGGAAACGGGGCGCCGGGAGGGGAGCGGCGGACGGCGCCGTCACTCGGCGGCGGGCTGCACGGCCGCCGGCTGCACGGCGAGCGCGGCCGCGAGGTGCGGGGGCCGCGGCGCCTCCCCGGGCCCCGGCCGGACCATGACGGCGTTCGACGCGAAGGGCACGCCGGCCTCCTGGAGGGCGCGGTGGATGCGCTTGAGCGCCTCGCGCTGGATGTAGCTCGGCTTCAGCGGCCGGGCCGTGAACTTGCAGCGCACCACGATCGCCGCGTCGGCGATCTCCTGCACGCCCTGCATCTTGAGCGGCAGCAGGAATTCGGGGCCGAGCTCGGGGTCGGCGAGCATCGCCTGGCCGACCTTCTTGATGGTGCGCCGCGCCGTCTCGATGTCGGCCTCGCGGTCGAGCCGGATCGTGAACTTCACCGTCGCCCAGTCGCGCGAGAAGTTGGTGATCTGGTCGATGCGCCCGAACGGGATGGTGTGGATCTGTCCGTTCTGGTGGCGCAGCCGCACCGAGCGCAGGCTGATGCGCTCGACCGTGCCCTTGAGGCGGCCGGTATCGACGTACTCGCCGAGCCGGAAGGCGTCGTCGGCCATGAAGAAGATGCCCGACACGATGTCCTTGACGAGCGCCTGGCTGCCGAACGAGAGGGCGAGGCCGACGACGCCGAAGCCCGCGAGCAGGGGCGCGGTGTCGATGCCGAGGGCCGAGAGCACGATCAGCGCGGTGAGCGCCAGGGTGGCGCCGAGGGCGAGGTCGCGCACGATGGGCAGCACGGTGGCGAGGCGCCCCTGCGCCGCCGGCTCGGCCTCGTCCTCCTCGCCCGGCAGGCCCGGCCGGGCCGCCGGCAGGTGGGCCGAGAAGTAGGCCTTGAGGAAGCTCCAGACCGCCCAGCCGGCGACGAGCGCGGCCGCGACCCGCACCAGGGCCGTGAGGACGTCGTGCGAGCGCGGGTCGGCGAGGAACGGGTCCCAGAGGCGGGCGATCACCGCGAGCCCCGCGACCCAGATCCCGCCGGTGGCGACGGTGCGCGCCGCGGCGGCGGCGGCCGCCGCGAGGGGCGTGCCGGGGAGGTGGCGCGCCGCCAGGCTGCCGGCGACGGCGTCGATCCCGAGGGCGCAGATCGGCAGGAGGATCACGATGACCTGGGTGGCGCCCGCGGCGGTGCCCCAGTGCCCGCGCTCCGGATCCGCGAGGGCGATCGGGCCGGCGCCCCAGAGCGCGAGGGCGACGGCGACGAGGAGGTAGGGATAGGCGGCCGCCGCGGCCCGCCGGATCGGCCCCGCCGGCGCCGGGTCGCCGCGAAACAGCGCCGCGATGTCCCGCCGCCCGCCCCAGAACCAGGCCAGCTTCAGCCCGAGCAGGAGGGTGCCGCCGAGGAGGTACCAGCCCTCGATGACGAGGGCCGCGCTGCCGGCGTGCCGGGCCAGGGCGGCGAGCGCCTCGACGACGGCGCCGAGCAGGGCGTAGGCGGCGAGCATCCGGGTGTGCCAGGCCGCGTGGGGCAGGCGGAGCAGGCGGTTGCCGCAGGATTGCGGCCGCAGCAGGAAGCGGGCGGCGACGAGGAACAGGGCGGCGACCGCGCCGTAGCGCAGGAGCCGGAGGCCGAGGGCCTGCGCCATGTCGGGCTCGGGGAAGCGCCAGCGCCAGGCGAGCCCGGCGCCCGCGGAGAAGACCGCCAGGGCCGCGAGGTCGAGGGCGAGGCGGCCGACGCCCGCCCGCAGGCGCTCGGTGAGGTGGGCCGGCGTCTCGGCGCGCCAGCCGATCGCGCGGCGCAAGAGCGCGCGCGCCGCCCAGGCGAGCGCGGCGGCGCCTGCCGCGACGAGGAGGAGCGCGCCGAGCGGCGCGGCCCCGCCGCCCGGCGCGACCTCCCGGCGCCAGGCGCCGGCGAGGTCGCGCGGGATCTCGGCCAGGCGGCCGACGCCCTCGAGGCGCTGCATCAGGCCGTCGAGGAAGATCTCGGCGANGGCGGGCGGGGCCGTGGCGCTGCCCGCCGGCGCCGCGCCCGCCTCCCACCGGATGGTCACCGGCCGGCCCGACCCCTTCATGGAATCCATCACGGCCTGGACCTGGCCCTGGTCGACGCCCGGATGCAGCACCACGCTCACCCCGGCGCCCTCCGCGCCGAGCGCCGCCGCCGGGGCGGCGAGGAGCGCCAGGAGGGCGAGGCGCGGGCCCGCGCGGCGCCACGCCCCCGGCCGGACGAGCAGCGCGAGCGCCACGGCGACGATGCTAGCTGCCACGATCACGACGCAACCCCGAGAGAGGACCCGCGGCGATCCTACATCATCGGGACCGGCGGGCGACCGGGCACGGCGCGCCCGCCGGCCCTCCCGCGCTCGCCCCTCCGGGGGGCGGGAGGGCCGGCCGCGCCGCGGGGGCTCAGAAGGTCACCATCGCCTGGGTCATCGACTCCATCACCTGCGTCGGGTCGGCGGCGTGCTGGATGCCGATGACCACGAACAGGCACACGACCAGCGCGAAGACCATGTAGGTGAGGATCGGGGTGATGATCCCGGCCCATTGCCGGGCCGCGTGGATGGCGACGCAGCCCGCCGTGAAGCCGGCGGCCTCCGCCATCGGGACGAACTCGACCACGCTCATGTCTCCGCTGCCAACCTCTTGTTGCACTGCACCATATAGGCAAGAACCAGGCCCGGCGCAGCCCCGCGGGACCGCGCGCCGGGGCAACGCTGGTCTGCACCGCCGGCGGGTCGGGACGCCCGCGCGGTCAGGCGCTCCGGCTCACGCGAT
This sequence comes from Methylobacterium crusticola, assembly GCF_003574465.1. Lineage (GTDB taxonomy): Bacteria > Pseudomonadota > Alphaproteobacteria > Rhizobiales > Beijerinckiaceae > Methylobacterium > Methylobacterium crusticola. The sequence continues at coordinate 801 of NZ_KZ984644.1, read as the reverse complement.
CACGCCGCGGCGCCTGAGCTCGGCGAGCACCTGCCCTGCCGCGTCCTCGACGCCGCATCCGAGGGTGTCGAGGCGGATCTCGGGCGCCACCGGCGCCTCGTACGGCGACGTGATCCCGGTGAAGTGCGGGATCAGCCCGGCCTTGGCCCGGGCGTAGAGGCCCTTGGGGTCGCGCCGCATGCACTCGGCGAGGGGCGTATCGATGAAGATCTCCAGGAACTCGCCCTCGTCCACCAGGGCGCGGGCGAGCATCCGCTCCTTGCGGAACGGGGAGATGAAGGAGCAGATCACGATCAGGCCGGCTTCCAGCATCAGCTTGGCGGTCTCGCCGACGCGCCGCATGTTCTCGACCCGGTCCGCGTCCGAGAAGCCGAGGTCCCTGGTCAGCCCGCCGCGCAGGTTGTCTCCGTCGAGGAGGGTCGTGTGGTAGCCGGCCTGCCAGAGCCGCTCCTCGATGCGGTCGGCGATGGTCGACTTGCCGGCGCCCGACAGGCCCGTCAGCCACAGGATCACCGGGCGCTGGCGCTTCAGGCTCGCCCGCGCCGCCTTCCCGACGCTCAGGGCCTGGGGCCGCACCGCGGCGGGCGCCGGGTGCGCCGGCGGGCCGGAGGCGTCTCGCGGGTCCTGCATGCCGGTGATCTCGCTCCCTCGCCCGCAACCGCCCGCCGTCGCAGGGGCGTCCAGTCGCAGGGGCGTCCAAGGGGGCCGGTTCTCACGAGCCCCCAGGCCGGCGTCAAGGGCGCGGCCGCCGACCTTGAGAGCCGGGGAGGGGGCCTTCACCCGTCCGTCACGGAATCGTCG
>NZ_QOWC01000230.1 GCF_003574465.1 Methylobacterium crusticola | reverse complement strand
GGCCCACCGCCACGGGCGCGACGCGCCCGTCGTCCGGCCGCGCCTGCGCGCCGGGCGGGCCGCCGCCGCGGGGAGGGTGCGTCAGCCCTCCGCCTCGCACAGCGCCTCGACGGCGCGGAGGTAGGCGGCGGCGTCGAATTTCTTCAGGGTGTTCGCCCCGAGGTAGCGCACCGTCCCGAAGACCTCGCGCCGCCCCCACGGGCGGTCGTGCAGGCCGAACAGCCAGGCGACGTTGGTGAAGGAATTCGGGTCGCGCCCGTCGAGGAAGTAGCGGTTGTTGAGCCGCAGGGCGCGCCGGAACGCCTCGTCGGGCGCCGGCGACCATTCCAGGATCTTCTTGCCCCAGTACATGCGCATGTGGTTGTGCATGTAGCCGGTCACGCGCATCTCCCGCATGGCAGCGTTCCAGTGCACGTCGTGGGTGCGGCCCTCCGCCAGGGCCGCCTCGTCGTAATCGTACGGGCGCGGGTCGCCGGCATGCTCAGCCAGGGCCTTGCGGGCCCAGTCCGGGACGGCGCCCTCGTAGGTGTCGTAGGCCGGGTTGGTGTGGACGTGGTTCACCGCCAGCTCGCGCCGGATGATCAGCTCCTCCAGGAACGACGCCCTGTCCTCCGGCCCGCCCGTCTTCGCGGCGCGGACCGCGAGGGCGACCGCCACCGGCGAGATCTGGCCGAAATGCAGGTAGGGGCTCAGGTGCGAGGCGGCGCCCGCCTCGGGCCTGCCCCGCACCGTGCCGTACTGCGCGAAGGGGCCGGCGAGGTAGGCGGCGAGGCGGTGATGCGCCGCGGCCTCGCCGCCGCGGAACCGGCGCACCGGCGCCACGCTGCGGTCGAGGGTCATGCGGGCGAGCGCGGCGGCCGGATCGGAGACGTCGAGGTCGCTCTCGAGTGCGAGCCCGCCGGCCGCGTGCTTCACCGGGCGGGCGCGAAGCGGCGCGAGGTACGGCTCCCAGGCCCGCTGGAGCTTCGGCCGCAGGGTGCGGGCGGCGAATTCGTGCTTGGCCGAGGCGACCTCCACCGGCACCACGACGTCGCCCTCGACCTGCACCACCCGGCCGCCGAACCCGCGGGCGATCTCCGCGTACCAGCGCTTCTGGATCGTCAGGTAGCCGCGGTCGAGGACCAGCAGCGCGGCCTCCCCCCCGAGCGCCAGCGCCGCCTCGGCCGGGCTCGCGCGTCGCAGCGCGAAGGCGACGCCGCGGCGCGCGAGCCCGGCCGCCACGTCGGCGAGCCCCTCGAGCAGGAAGGCGTAGTGCCGGGCATTGGCCTCGGGAAAGTGCGCGCCGCCGTCGAGCAGCCCGAACCCGACCACCACCGGCAGCCCCAGGCGGTTGCCCTCCGCGATCGCGTATTCGAGCGCCGGGTTGTGGCGGCTGCGCATCGCCTGCTGCATCAGGTAGAGCACGTAGGCGCCCGGCCGCGGCTCCCCGCCGGCCAGAACCCGGATCCTCTCCGCCTGGATCGCCATCGCGCACCCCCGCAATCTCCCCGCCGACGCCGCGAGGCGGGCGGACGCCGCCCGGACGGCGCCGTCGGCGGGCCGGACGCTACAGCATCGGGCCGGGAGCCGGTGCCGGTCCGATGCCGCAGGCCGCGCCGGCCGCGGGCGCGCCGCACCCGCCCTCGCGGCGCTATAAAAAAAGGCAGCGCTGCCATCAATCCCGGCTTGCCTTCGCGGGCGGCAATCTTATCTTGTTGCAGTGCGGGATCGCGATGGCGTCGCGGTCCCGCTGCCCTCCTTGGGCGTTTCCTCCCTAGACTTGGGCCGTACCTCGCGTACGGCCTTTTTTTGTTGGCGCAACCTCGTCTCGGCTGGCCCGCGTCGTGCATCGCGGGCCTCCCGGCGGACACGCGAACGGAGTCTCACGGGAGATGAAGCCTTTCACCCTGCGGGTCGAGCAGAGCGGCAACGGGCTCGTCTGCATCACGAGCCCCGAGCTCAAGAGCCTCTTCGTGGCGGACGAGACCCTGGACGGCGCGCTGGAGGCGGTGCCGAGCCTCGTGCGCGCGCTGATCCGCGAGGAGGGCCGGGGCTCGCTGCCGGGCGAGGACGCGGCCGAGTAGGCCGGCGCCGCGTCAGCCCCGCGCCCGCGCCCGGATCATGAAGTTGTCGTAGGTGTACTCGGCGACCTGGAACCACAGGTACTCGTCGTTGCGGAAGCTCCTGAGCGAGTCGTAGGCGCGCTTGAAGTCCGGGTTCTTGGCCGAGAGATCGCCGTAGACCTCGTTGGCGGCCTTGAACGCCGCCTCCATCACCTCCTGCGGGAAGGGCCGCAGCTGGGCGCCGCCGGCGACGAGGCGGCGCAGGGCCTCCGGGTTGCGGGCGTCGTACTTCGCCTGCAGGTCGCCGTTGACGCTGGCGGCGGCCGATTGGGCAATCGCCTTGTAGGCCTTGGGCAGCTCGCTCCATTTCTGGGCACCGAACCAGAAGTGGATCATCGCGCCGCCCTCCCAGAACCCCGGGTAGTAGTAGAACGGCGCCACCTTGTTGAGCCCGAGCTTGTCGTCGTCGTAGGGCCCGATCCACTCGGCGGCATCGAGGGTCTTGCCCTCGAGCGCGGCGTAGAGCTCGGAGCCCGGCAGCGCCCGGGGCACGACGCCGAGCTTGGCCAGCACCTGGGCGCCGAGGCCCGCGATGCGGAAGCGCAGGCCCTGGAGGTCGGCGACGGTCTTCACCTCGCGCCGGAACCAGCCGCCCATCTGGGTGCCGGTGTTGCCGCCCGGCAGGGCGTAGAGCCGGCTTCGCGCGAAGAACTCGTTGAACAGGTCGAGGGCCCCGCCGTGCAGCATCCAGGCGTTCTGCTGGCGGGCGTTGAGGCCGAACGGCGCCGCCGTGGCGAGCGCGAAGGTCGGGTCGCGGCCGACCTCGTAGTAGGCCGGGGAATAGGCCATCTCGACCGTGCCGGCCGCGACCGCGTCGAGCAGCGCCGCCGATTCGCCGCCCGGCGCGGGCGCGACCTCGATCTGGAAGCGGCCGTCGCTCGCCTCGAAGACCTGCCGGGCGAACAGCTCGGCGGTGCCGTAGAGCGCGTCGAGGGTGCGCGGGAACGCCGAGTGCAGGCGCCAGCGCACGTCCGGGGCGGCCTGCGCCAGGGCCGGCGCCGCGAGGCCTCCGGCCGCCACGGCTCCGGCGGCGAGGCCGCCGCCGGCGAGGCCGGCCCTCAGGATGTCGCGACGCTTCATGGTGGCCCCCACATCGCCCGCCCTTCTCGAGGCTCGGCACGGTCCAGTTCCGCACACAGGTAGCGCGCTTCGCGCCGAAGTTCACGCCGAACCGCACGGGCCCGGCCCGCACGGCCCCCGGCGCCCCGGAAACCCCGGGCGCGCCCCGACCGGGGGACCGTCGAAACGCCCTCGAACCGGCCTCCATCCTGTGCTAAGCGGGCGGGGAGCGGGAGGGCCCGCCCGAACCACTCCGACATCGCATCACTGCCCCGCCGCGGCGCCGACCTCATCGTCCGCCGCGCGGCCGCGGGCCCGGAATGCGCTGACCCTCAGGTAGGACGACGTGAAGCCGGAACCGATTTCCCTCCACACGGTCTGCGGCCTGGAGGAACTGGGGCACCACTCGACGCGCGGCGTCACCCACGTGCTGTCGATCCTCGACCCGGCCTGGCCGGAGCCCGAGGCGTTCGGCACCTACGACACCCATCACCGCACCACCCTGCGCTTCCACGACATCATCGACCCGGCGGCGGGCCAGGTCCTGCCCGAGCCGCACGACGTCGAGGCGATCCTGCGCTTCGGCCGGGACCTCGTGGCCGAGACGGCGCGCAGCAAGACCCACCTGCTGATCCACTGCCACGCCGGCATCTCGCGCTCGACGGCCGCCATGACGATGCTGCTGGCCCAGGCCCACAAGGACCTCGACGCCGAGGCCGTGGTCGCCCGCGTGCACGACCTGCGCGAGAAGGCCTGGCCCAACGCCCGGATGATCGCCTTCGCGGACGAGGCGCTCGGCCGGCGCGGGACGCTCTCGGAGGCCGTGCGCCGGCTGCACGCGCTGCAGCTGCGCGTGCGGCCCCAGCTCGATGCCCTGATGCGCGGCCTCGGCCGCGGGCGGGAGGTCGACGCGGCCCTGGCGGGATAGGGCGCGCGCGCCGCGCGCGCCGCCCCCTCGCGGGCGCGCAAAAAACCCGCGCCCTCCGCCGCCGGGCCCGGGAGGGCCCGCCATCCTGCTGGGGAACCCGGCCCGGTCGGACCTCAGAGTCCGCACCGGCCCTCGCCGGGCGGGAGGCACGCCGGTCTTGGCGCGCACCGCGACGGCCCGGCCGCGCCCACCTTGCCGGGCCCGCGCGCTCAGGCGTGACGCGTCCGTCCAGGGCGTCGGCGCGCCTCGGCGCACATCACCGGCCGAGGCGGGCGACAGCGGCCGACATCGCCGCGCCGCGCCGCGGGGGTTGTAGACTTACGGGAGTTCCTGTAACAACAGCTATAAACTTCGGAGTTGATCAATTATGCGGCATGCGGTTATCTTTTCTTCATTCGTTCCGGAAACCGAAGTCGCTCTGTCCCTGTCGAAATATTATCTTGATCTGCTCGAGACTTATCATAAAGATTCCGATATTTATCTCGGGATCAATACCGGATCAGGCCCGACCTGGCGGAAGATGCTTCGCGATTCCACGCTGAAGCTCAATATTGCGGAGGTCGATCCCAAACTCCACGTCAATTCCGATGTGTCGGGCTTCCAGGCTGCACTCGACCTCTTGCGGCAGTCGCATCATCGCTACGACTACTACTGGTTCGGCCACACCAAAGGCGTGTCCCACTCCGCGGACGCACAACTCACCTCCCTGCTCGATGAGCTGGAGCGGAACTTCTGGTCGAAGCGCCTGTACGTTGAGGAACACTGTTCTCCTGAGGTTTACGGCGTGTTCGGCAGCCATTTCATGCCAGCATCCAACAGCCATTCCGATATTTCCGAGTTCCTGAAGAGCGTCTACCCGTCGCCGTTCAAGCACATCGGCTACATCACCACCTACACGTTCTTCGGGCTGACGAGCGGAGCGCTCGACCCCTTCCTGGAGAGGGCCGACGATCTGTTCTTCAACCAGAACTTGATCAATCACAGCGGCCTGTCCCGGTACTTCTTCGAGGGTGGGTTTTCCTGGATCAGCGATTTCGTCGGTCTCGAGCCGTTCTTCACAGCCGAATACAAATCAAAGAACCCGTCGGCAACGCTCGGCCTGTGTCACCCCATGCTGCTGGCCGACAACCAGGAAAAAGTCAGGTCGCTGATCGAGGCGTGGCGACAGGACAAGGCGGATTTCGCGTATACCGGATGGCCGGTCGGTGTGGGCAGCACCGTCCATTATGATGGCAACATTTACGAACTGCCGGAGTTCATCGAGCAGTTTCCCCATCTGACGATCACGCTTGATGACATCGGCCTCTGCCTCGCGTCCGACCGAGCATCATCGAGCCATAATTTTCTCGTGAAATACGAAAAGATCTTCGCACCGTTCCGCGAGCAGGACATCAACATCCTCCACATCGGAACGCGTCCGAAAGAATCGCTCCGGATGTGGACCTATTTCTTCCGCAGCGCGAACATCATCGCGGTCGACGAGGAGGGAACCCCCGAACTGCTCGGCGAGCGGATCCGCATCGAGATCGGCGATCAAGGCGACGCGGCCTTCATGAGCGCGATCGCCAGACGATACCAGCCGAAGATCGTCATCGACGATGGCTCGCACATCTCCAACAAGCAGATCAGCTCACTTCAGACGCTCCTTCCGCTGATCGGCCACGGCGGCCTCTATGTCGTTGAAGATCTGCACACCTGCGTCGACAGGCTCAGGCAGTTTTATACCCGCGATTCCGAAATGACGATTCTCGACTATCTGCTGAAGATGTTGCGTTATTACTCGCCCGAAAATGACTCGGACCGACATCAGGATGATGAGTTCGTGAATTTCTGCGCGAAGAATGTGTACAACATAGGCTTCTTCAACAAGATGGCCGTGATCGAACTCAATCCCGCGTAGACCTGGGTCGGGGTATGTGGCACCGGCCGCGAACCCGCACGCGCCGGGAGCCGGCCGCGCCCCGCCGGAGGCCCCGCCGCACGGTGCCGCAGATCCGCCGAGTGCGGCACCGGGCTTGAGGGACGCAGCCGCCATACCCCGGCGGGCCGGTCGCGGGGATTGCCGGCGGAGCGCGCCGGGCGGCAGGGTCGCGACGGCGCGCGCAGGTCGGCGCCCGCCATTCGCGCACCGGCGCGCTCACGCCAGCACGTAGCGCTCGATCGCCTCCGCGAAGCCGTCGGCGTCGTTCGTGCCCGTCACCGCCCGGGCCGCGCGCCGCACCGGGTCGGCGGCGTTGCCCATGGCGATGCCGAGGCCGCTGCGGGCGAACATGGCGACGTCGTTCGCCATGTCGCCGAGCGTCGCCACCGCGTCGAGCGGGATCCCGAGCTCGCCGGCGACGCGGGCGACGAAGTGGCCCTTGTCGACGTCGGGCGGGGTGACGTCGAGGTAGTAGGCCTGCGAGCGATGCACCGAGGCGCGGGCCCCGATGGCTGCGGCCAGCGCCGGCTCGAGGGCGGCGAGGTGGGCGTGGTCGCGGCTGACGCCCACGAGCTTGGCGGCGCGGCCGAGATAGGGCGCGAGGTCCGGGACCACGCGGGGGCCCGCCTGGAGGGTGCGGCGCTCGAGGTCGGTGTAGGGCCCGTCGGGGTCGCGCAGGAGCCAGCGCCCGTCGGCGAAGACCCACAGGTCGACGCCCTCCTGCTCGAACCGCGCCGCCGCCGCCCGGGCGGCCTCCTCCGGGATCAGGGTCTCGTCGACGAGGCTGAGATCCGGGTTCACCACCGTCGAGCCGTTGAAGGCCCCCATCGGCAGGGCGATCCCGAGCGGCCCGACCAGGGGCGCGAGGCCCACCGGCGGCCGGCTCGAGGCGATCGTGAAGGCGATGCCGCGCTCCCGCAGGGCGGCCACGGCCCGGACCGAGGCCGGCGTCAGCGTCTTGTCGGAGGTGACCAGCGTGCCGTCGACGTCCGAAACCACGAGGGCGATGCGCACGGGGGAGCTCCTGCGGCGAGAGGTCAGATCACGCGGTGCGCCGGCACCGGCTCCGCGTCGGCGCGCAACGGCACGATGTCGGGGGCGAGCACCCGGTCGCGCAGCGATTGCGGCCCGAGCGTCAGGGCGAAGAAGTCGTAGTCGCCCGGCAGGTCGTTGGCCATCAGGAACTGGAAGTGCATCCGGAACGGCCGGCGGGCGATGCGGGGGTAGACGGCCGGGTCGATCAGCTCGCGGAAGCGCGCGGAGCGGATCACCGGGTTGGCGATCACGGCCGCCTCCGGGACGGGCCCGTGGTCGTGCGCCGGGTTGAAGCCCGGAAAGTTCATCCAGTCCTGGGGGGCCTGGTAGTCGGCCCAGACCAGGCGGTCGCTGTGGACGAGGGCCGCGATGTCGGCCCGGGGGCGCCGGGCCCGCGGGTTGATGGTCACGAGGGGCAGCCCGGCCCCGAGGGTGAGGACCGCGAGGCGCGGGGAGCCCGGGCCGGGTCCCCCGCCCGCCGCGAGCACCCGGGCGGCGACCTCGACGGCGGTGAGCGCGCCGGAGGAATGGCCGACGATCATCACCTCGTCGGCGTCCCGCGCGGCGATCCGGGCGGCGACCCGTGCCGCGAACGCGTCGAGCCGCGCGGCGTAATCCTCCCGCCAGCCGTTGCTGTGCTGCCAGTTGAAGACCCAGTCGGTGATGAGCTGGCGCAGGAAGATGCGGTCGAGGAGCGGCGTGGCGGCCAGCACGGCGCCGATTCCGGCAAGGGCCCCGAGGACCGCCGCCGCGGGGCCCGGGACGAGGTCGCCGAGGAAGCGGGCCGCCAGGATCCCGAGGCCGGTGGCGGCCGCCGCCAGGGCCAGGGTCATCCCGAACGGGTACAGGATGACGTTGCCGTACTTCCAGTTCAGGCCGTAGAGCCGGAACAGCTTGCCGGTGACGATCCCGTGCAGGATGCCCGCCGCGAGGAGCGCCATCGACAGGATCAGCGGGCGCCGGAAATCGGCCCGCACGATGTCGTCCCAGAGCAGCACCTCGTAGGTGGTGCGCGTGTCCCACCCGGCGCGGCCGGCCTCGACCGTCCAGGTCTGGGACTGCCCGTCCGGGCTGGTCTCGGCCCGGGTGATGGTCCGCCGGGGCAGGTCGAAGCGCCTGGCGTAGCGGGCGAGCTCGCGGGCGAACAGGGCCCGGTAGCGCTTGGTCGCCTCGGGGTCGTAGCCCGGCAGGTAGAAGACGTGGCGCTGCCGCACCGGCCCGTCGGGCCCGGGCGCGAGACCGGGAGGCGTGAAGCCGATCTGTTTGGTCATGCGGCGCCCGAGCATCCGTGCCGACGGGTCCAGGTGTCGACACACGGGTCTAGCCCGAGACGGCGGGCCGCCTCAACCGCGCCCCGGGGGAGGCACCCGCGCCGTGCCCGGCGGGGCGCGCCCTGTGTCTAGCGGGGAAGGCGGGCCCGCCGGAGGGCTCGCGGGCGCACTGTGACACGCTGGCCACGGACACGCCCCCCCGAACTGGGCTAGGAGCCTGTCTCGACGAACGGACGAGCCACCACCCGGATGCGCGCACTGCCGATCGCCCTCTGCACCGCCCTCGCGGTGTCGGGCTGCTCCAACTTCCTGCCCGCGGCCGGCCCGAGCACGGACGCGGTCACGAGCGGCGCCGACATCGCCACCGACCAGGGTCTGCTCGCCCGCTACGAGATCATCGACGTCAACGCCGCCGCGGTGGAGGCCCTGCGCGGCCGGCCCCTCGACAGCCTGCTCGCCTCCTTCGGCGACCGCCGGCCCTCCGTCGAGCCGGTGATCGGCGTCGGCGACACCGTCGCGGTGACGATCTACGAGGCGAGCACCGGCGGCCTGTTCTCCGGCTCGCTCTCCATCGACCGGTTCTCCTCCGGCTCGAAATCCGCCACCATCCCGCCCCAGACCGTGACCCGCGACGGGGCCATCACGGTGCCGTATGCCGGCCGCATCCAGGTGGCGGGCAAGCGCGTGCAGGACGTGCAGACGCAGATCGAGCAGGAGCTCGCCGGCAAGGCGATCGAGCCGCAGGTCATCGTCACGATCGTGCAGCCGACCAGCACCGCCGTGACGGTGACGGGCGAGGTCACGGCGGGCGCCCGGGTGCCGCTCTCCACCAAGGGCGACCGCCTGCTCGACGTGGTGGCGGGCGCCGGCGGCGTGCGCGCGCCCGTGAGCGAGACCTTCGTGCGGCTGTCGCGGGGCCAGACCACCGCGACGGTGCCGCTCACCGCCGTGGTCTCCAACCCCCGCGAGAACATCTTCCTGCGCCCCGGCGACACCCTGACCCTGGTGCGCGATCCCCAGACCTTCCTGGCCGTGGGGGCGACGGGCGCGAACTACGAGATCCCGTTCAACGCCGAGGGCATCAGCCTGGCCCAGGCCCTCGCCAAGGCGGGCGGCCTGCGCGACTTCCAGGCCGACCCGGCCGGCCTGTTCCTGTTCCGGTTCGAGCCCGCCTCCGTGGTGCGCCGCCTGCGCCCGAACAGCCCGCTGCTCAGCGCCAACTTCGTGCCGGTGGTCTACCGGATCAACATGCGCGATCCCAACAGCCTGTTCGTCACGCAGGCGTTCCGGATGCGCAACCGCGACCTCGTCTACGTCTCGAACGCGCCCTTCACGGAGGTCCAGAAGGTGCTCGGCGTGTTCTCCACCATCACGGCCCCGGTCGCGGCCGGCGCCTCGGTCTACTCGGGCGTGCGCTGAGGCAGGCGCGCGCCCCGCGGGGGCGGGGTACCGCCCGCTCAGCCCCCGTCGAACACCCGGATCGGCGCGCCCCGGCGCCAGGCCGCGACCGCCTCGGCGATGTCCTCGTAGAACATCCGGTAGGTTCCCTGCGTGACGTAGCCGAGATGGGGCGTCAGCACGGCGTTGGGCAGCGCCCGCAGGGGATGGTCGGCGGGGAGGGGCTCGCGGTCGAAGACGTCGAGCCCCGCCGCCCTCAGGGCGCCCGCGCGCAGGGCCGCGACCAGAGCCGCCTCGTCGACGAGGGGGCCGCGGGCGGTGTTGATCAGGATCGCGTCCGGCCCCATCAGCGCGAGCTCCGCCGCCCCGACGATGCCGCGGGTCGCGGGCGAGAGCACCATGTGCAGGCTGAGCACGTCGGCGCGCCGGAACAGCTCCTCGCGCCCGACCAGGGCGGCGCCGCCGGCTGCGGCGCGCTCGGCCGTCAGGTTCGGGCTCCAGGCGACCGGCACCATGCCGAGCGCGGCGCCGACCGCCGCCACCCGGGCCCCGATGCGCCCGAGGCCGAGGATGCCGAGGGTGCGGCCGGCCAGGGTGATGCCGACGGTCTCCTGCCAGCGCCCGGCCGCCATCCCGGCGAGTTCCCGCGGCAGGTGCCGGGCGCAGGCGAGCATCAGGGCGACCGCCAGTTCCGCGGTGGCGGCGCCGCCCTCGCCGGTGCGGGTGTTGCAGACCGTGACGCCCCGGGCCCGGAGGGCCGCGACGTCGACCGACGGGTTGCGCGCGCCCGTGAACACCACGAGGCGCAGGGCCGGCAGGGCCGCGATCAGGGCGGCGTCGAGGACCATGCGCTCGCGCATCAGGCAGAGCACCGCGTAGGGCGCGAGCCGCGCCGCCGCCGCGTCCGGCGGGACCGGCTCGCGCAGGAAGTCGACCGCGACCCCGGGGCCGAGGCCGGCCCAGTCCGCGAGCCCGGCCGCGACGCCCTGGTAATCGTCAAGGACCGCGACCCGGATGCTCTCCTGCGTCATGACGGTTCTCCCCGCGGCGCCCGCTCCGGAGCGCCCGCAGGGTCATATCCGGGCCGGGCGGGACCCGCCAGCCCGGCGCCGGCGCCGCAGCATCCTGCCGCGCGGCGAGCCCCTTGCGCTCCGGCGGGCTTCGACCCGATAGGCATCCCGGGCCGGAGGCCATCCCGGGCGGAATCGGCATCCCGGGCGGGGCCGGCCCGCGGGGAGGCGGGCGCGCCCGCGCGTGAACCGGAGATTTGCGCGGCGGGCTTGCGCCCGACGGCGCGACGGACAGGATGGGCCCGGCCGTGCTAAGCGGCGGCCGGGCGGCGGGACGCCGGAGGACGGAGTGGGTCGAGCCATGCGGGAGCGCCGAGGATGAGGCGGGACGGGGCTGTCGCCGCCCTGTGGCTGGTGGCCGGAGCGCTCCTGTGCGCGGGCCCGGCCCGCGCCGACGTGGTGGTCGGGGTCGCGGTCCCGCGCACGGGTCCCATCGCCGGGATCGGCGAGCAGGTGCTGCTGGGCGTGCAGGCGGCGGCGCGGGACGTCAACGCCCGCGGGGGCATCGCGGGCGAGCCGATCGTCCTCGACGTCCAGGACGACGCCTGCGATCCGGGCCAGGCCGTCGCGGCGGCCGAGCGGTTCGTGAAGGCGGGCGTCCGGCTGATCGTCGGGCACGTCTGCTCCAGCGCCTCGCTGGCGGCGTCCGACGTCTACGCGGCGGCCGGCGCCGTGATGATCAGCCCGGCCTCGAACGCCGCCCGCCTCACCGACCGGGGCCTGCCCACCATCTTCCGGGTCTCGGGGCGGGAGGACGACCAGGGCCGGCTCTCCGCCACCATCCTGGCCGAGCGCTTCCGGGACAAGAAGATCGCGATCCTGTCCGACGACACCCCCCTGTCGCGCAACCTCGCCGATTCGACCAAGGCAAACCTGAACAAGATCGGCCAGAACGAGGCGCTGTTCGCCGCCATCGCGCCGGGCCAGACCGACGACGCCGCCCTGATCAAGCGCCTCCAGGCGGCCGGGATCGACGTGGTCTACTACGGTGGCCACTACCAGGAGATGGGCCGCCTGGTGCGCAAGGCCGCCGAGCAGGGCTACCGCCCGCAATGGTTCGGCACGTCCGGGATCGCCACCAAGGAGTTCGGGGTGCTCGCCGGGCCGGCGAGCGACGGCGTGCTCATGACCTTCAACCCGGACCTGCGGCGCAAGCCGGAGGCGGCGGCGGCCGTCAAGGCCTTCCAGGCCGAGGGCGTCGATCCCGACGGCTTCACCCTCTACGGCTACGCCGCGCTCCAGGCGCTCGCGGAGGCCGGCAACTTCGCGAAGTCCACCGACCCGAAGGCCATCGCCGAGACCCTGCACGCCGAGCGCTTCAACCTCGTCCTCGGCAATGTCGGGTTCGACCAGAAGGGCGACGTGACGGCCCCCGGCTACGTGCTCTACGTCTGGCGCGACGGCGCGTTCGGGTACGCGAACTGAGAGCGGGCCCGACCGCGGGCCGCGCGGCCCGCGCCCCGGGCCGGGCGCCCTC
>NZ_QOWC01000229.1 GCF_003574465.1 Methylobacterium crusticola | reverse complement strand
CGCCGCCCTCGACGCGGTCGTCCCCGTCCTGGCCCGTCACCCGGTCGTTGCCCGCGCCCCCGGAGAGCGCGTCGTTCCCGGCGCCGCCCCGGATCGTGTCGGGGCCCGCCCCGCCCGCGAGCGCGTCGGCGTCGGGCCCCCCCTCGAGGAGGCGCCCGGCCGCCGGGATCAGGAACAGCCCGAGGAGCGGGTCGTGGTCGCTGGTCTGGTCGGCGAAGTCCGCGTTGATGTGGACGGGCTCGAACTGCGCCCCGCCCCTCAGCGCCGCCGTGACGAGCATGTGGTCGAGGGTCTCGGAATTGCCCTCGAACACGTAGTCGTAGCGGCGGTCGGCCGGCAGCGTGTCCTGCAGGTCGCTGAGGACCGGGCTGCCGCCGGGCGTCAGGGTGCCGGCGCCCGTGCGGTCGTAGCCGCTCAGGGTCGCCTCGCCCCTGATCACCGCGAGCGGCTCCTCGAAGCCGAAATCGTTGAGGTCGCCCGCCACCACGACCCGGGCCCGCGGGTCGGCGGCCACGAGGCCGTCCACGAAGGTGTTGACGGCCTGCGCCTGCGCCGCCCGGGCGACCTCCCCGGCGTCGAAGGGCGGCTGCTCGGAGCCGAACAGGGCGCCGCTGCCGCCCTTCGAGGTGAAGTGGTTGGACAGGACCGTGACGGTCTCGCCGTTGAACACGAAATCCGCCGCGAGCGGCGGGCGCGAGCCGTAGAACGGGTTGTCGGGGTTGGTCTGCTGGTCGGCGTAGGTCCCCGACGCGATCGCGGCGCCGTCCGCCGCGACCGTGCGCACCGAGCCCGGCGCCAGGCTCACCCGGTCCGGGCGGTACAGGAAGGCGGTGCGGATGTTGCCGCCCGGCTCGCCGCCGTTGCTGTCGTCGCCGATGTAGGGATTGTCGAGGGCGGCGTAGCGCGGGCCGCCCGCGGCCGCCACGGCGTCGACGATCCGCCCGAGGGTCCCGGCCGCCGAGGTGACCGTGGAGGCCGTGCCGCCCGGGCCGTCGTCGTCCTGGACCTCCTGGAGCGCGATCACGTCGGGGGCGTTCAGCCGGGTCAGGATCTCGGAGGCGATGGTGGCGAAGCGGCCGGGCCCGTCGGTCGGGTCGAGGTTCTCGGCGTTGTAGCTCGCCACCAGGAGGCGCTCGGCATCGCCCGCCAGCGTGCCGGAGGCCTTGGCGCGCGGGCTCGCCGCCGCGACCGTCACGGGCTCCGTCGCCAGCACCTCGTAGTTGCCGAAGCTGTAGTTGACGACGCCCGTGACGTCGTCGAACCGCGTCCCGGTATCGACGCTCGGCAGGGTCACGCCGAGGCCCGGATCGAGCCGGATGCGCTCGGGGTTGAGGTCGCCGCCGGTCGCGTTGGTGGACCCGAGCACCGGGTCGCCGCCGCGGATCAGCAGGTTGCCGGTGCCGGCGAGCCCGGTCGCGCCGGCGCCGCCCCCGGCCACCGCGAAGATCTCCCCGAAGCCGTTGGTGGGCCCGGTCGCGAGCGGCGCCGCCACCGTGGCGCGCATGCCCTCGAGGCTCTCCCAGAAGGCGCTGCCGGCGGTGAGGTCCTCGCCCGGCGCCACGAGGCCGCCCGGCCCGCCGACGCGGATCGCACCGGGCAAGGGGTTGCCGCGCGACGTCACGCTGACGCTCGGGCCGGCGCCGAGCTGCGTCACCGGGAGCGCGCCGCGGGCGGCGCCCGTGGGCAGGAATTCCTGGACCTGGCCCGTGACCGTGGCGGCGTCGCCCACCGCGACCGCGGGCCGGCCGGCCGTGAACACGAACAGCCCGTCCGAGGTGGCGGCGTTGCCGTCGCCCGCCGGGTCCTGGAGGTAGAAGCCGTTGCCCGCGACCGCGGTGACCACCCCGGCGGTGGTCACGGTCCGGCCCGCGTAGGCCGAGGCGGCGGCGCTGCCCTGGATCAGCGGGATCGCCGTCAGGGCCGGGGCGACCTGGTAGAGCGTCGTGGTGTTGCCGACCTCGTTGGCCGAGACGACGAGGGCCTGCCCGGTCGGGCTGTCGGCCGCCGAGATGAAGGTGAGCACCTCCGGGGCCGCGTCGGTGCGCCCGGCCGCCGGAGGCTGGAAGGTGACGAAGCGCGCCTCGGCGGGCACCGTCACGTCGTACACCATGACGCCGCCGGTCCGCTCCAGGCCCACGAAGGCGTAGGTGCGCCCCGCCACCGTGCCGAGGGTGACGCCCTCCGGCTCCGGCCCCTTGTCGTCCGAGCGGTCGTCGACCTGGCCGTTGCCCTGGTTCTGGTTGAAGATCAGGGGAGCGTCCCGGGCGAGGATCGCCTCGAACTCGCCACCCGTCTCCCGGACCTTCGTGATGGTGCCGTCCGCCTCCTGGCGGAACAGCGAGATGCCGCGCCCGCCGAAGGCGACGATCCGGTCGAGGTCGCCGTCCCGGTCGGTGTCGCCGTCGATCGTCGAGACGTTGAGGCGCCCGAGCTCGGCATTGGCCTTGAGCGCGGCGGCGTTCGGGAAGGCGGTCGGGTCGAGGGTGCGGGTCGAGAGGCGCGCCACGTCGCTGTCGTCGCTGCGCGCGTCGCCCTCGTTGGCGGTGACGACGTAGACCCGGCCGTCCGCGGCCGTGAAGGACGCGATCGCGTCCGGCATCGGCAGGCCGACCACCGGCTCGTTGCGCAGGCGGATCGAGGCCGGGGTGGCCGGGCCGTCGTCCGAGGCGTCGAGCGCGTTGCCGGGCAGCGAGAGGTCGATGGCGCCGAGGGGCTTCAGGGCGGTCAGGACGGGCGCGCTCCCGGAGATGTCGAACACCGCGACGGTGTTGGCCTCCTGGAGGGTGACGAAGGCCGTGGTGCCGCTGATCGTCGTGTACTCGGGCTCGATGTCGGCGATCGCGCCGGGGCCCGGCGGCAGGCGCACGCCCGCGGCCCGCAGGGCGTCCTCCTGGCCGGCGAGGGAGCCGAAATCGTAGGTCGCGACCGTGGCGGCAGCGATGCCGGCCGAGAGGTCGATGAGGGAGACGGAGCCCGTGGGGTTGACGGCGCTGCCCCCTGCCGTCGCGCGCTCGCCCTCGTTGGCGACGACGATCTTGGTGCCGGCGGCGTTGAAGCTGAGCTGGTCGGGGAGGTTGCCGACCACGATCGGCGCCCGCAGGGCCGCCAGGGTGCCGGCGTCGAAGAACGCCACGGCCCCGTTCCGGCGCGGATCCGCGTTCTGGTAGCCGACCGCCACGATGCCGTTGCGCACCGCCACCGTGTTGGCGGCGCCGAACTCCGGAAGGCCGCCGAGGGCGATGCCGCCCGTGCGGGTGAGCGTGCCGTCCGGTCCGATCCGCGTCACGTCGATCCGCCCGTCGCGGGCGTTGAGGGTGAAGAGCTGGTCGGTCGCGGGATCGAACGCCACCACCTCGGCGCCGCCGTCGGCGGTGTTGGCGCCCGAGGCCGCGATCGCGCCGAGCCGGGTCACCACGAGGCTGCCGGTCCCGACCGGCGCCGCGGCGGCGCCGGAGAGCGAGGCCGCCGGCGCCAGCAGGACCGGGGCGGCGGGGCCCGCCGCGCCGGCCGCGCTCGTGACCGCGATGTCGTCGATGCCGACCCACTCGTCGCTGCCGGCCGCGTTGGCGGTGATCACCCGCACCTGGAGGTCGGCCCGGTTGTCGGCGTCGGCGGGCAGCACGGCCTGGACGCGCGTGTCGGGACCCGCGGCGTTCGGGCCGGCGGTCGCGTCCGCCACGAAGGCGGCCGGCACGCTCACCCAGGCTCCCGACGCGCCGACCCGGTACTGCAGCGCCACCGGCTGGACCGCGTCGTCTCCGCCGCTCTCGAGGTCGCGCAGGGTGTAGGACACGGTCACGTTCCGACGCCCGGCCGCGTCGAGGTACAGGACGAGGTTCGGGGCGTCCGCCGTGCCGCTGCCGGCGAGCGCGACCGTGGGGTTGGCGAGCGCGAACTCGGCCACACCGCCGGTCGTGAAGGTGTTGGGGCTCGTCTGATTGGCGTTGACGTCGACCGTCGGGGTGCCGTCGCCGGTCAGGGTCCGCGGGTCGGCCGCCACGAGCGCGGTCACGTCGTCGCCGCGGTAGCCGACGATGCCGGGAACGCCGCTCCAGTCGTCGTCCGCCGCGATCAGGCTCGTATCCGTCCAGCTCTGCCTGAGATCGCCGCCGGCCAGGACGTGGGGGACCGTTGTCATCGAGAGCTCCGGAGGGGGCGCGCCGTGGTCTCCGCGGGGGATGGCGGCGCGCGCAGGCGCGGCCCGGATCGGGCCCGTGCGCCCCGTCGCACCGGCGGCGCACGAGGAAGGCGGCAGCGGTAGCGGGGTTGTGCGACAGGGCGATGAAGCCGGACCGGCCCGGGAGGCCCCCCGCGCGGCGGGGCCTCGCCCCGCCTGACGGCCGGGGGGCGCCCGTGCTACCTCCCGGTCGCGCGGCCGGAGGCTTTGGATGCGGTTCGAGGTGGAGCGGAAATTCCTCATCGCCAACGACGGCTGGCGGGCCGCGGTCGCGGGCAGCCGGCGCCTGCGGGACGGCCTGATCGGGCAGTTCGAAGGGGGCAAGGTCCGGGTCCGCCTCGACGAGGAGCGGGCCTGGCTCGCCGTCAAGGGCGTGCGGGTCGGCCTCGGGCGCCCGGAATTCGAGTACGAGATCCCCCGGGCCGACGGGCAGGCCATGCTCGCAGGGGTGTGCCGGGGCTGTGTGATCGAGAAGGTCCGCCACTGCGTCCCCCATGCCGGGCTGGTCTGGACCGTCGACGTCTTCGAGGGGGACCTCGCCGGCCTCGTCCTGGCCGAGGTCGAGCTCGAGCGCGAGGAACAGCCGCTCGCGCTCCCCGACTGGGCCGGCGCCGAGGTCTCGGGCGACCTGCGCTTCCGGCAGACCACGCTGCTGCAGCTGCGCGCCGCGCTCGGCCGCCCGCTCCGCCTCGCCGACATCGTCGACAACCCCCGCGTCCCGCCGCAGGCCCGGTGAGGAGGTCCCGGCGGGCCGCCGCGGCGGCCGAGCCCCGCCGAGGCCCCCGGGCGTCGCCGACGCGGGAGCCCCGCGGCCCGCACGGCGCATGTGCAGACGATCGTTTCCCGCGCGCGACGGCTGGACCTGCCGCGGTCGAGGCCCGTTCCTGCCGAGCATGAGCCGCGGCCGGACGATTGACTCGCGAAGGTACGCTCCCTACCGTCGGCGCCGCGAGATCATCGGTACGCCGATGTTCAATGCCAATCCGCTCAAGTCGCAGATCAAGCGAGTGTAGGCACGACGACGACGTCGCCGCTGTTCGCATGAACAACAGACTACACGGGAGAAGGCGACGTGGCGGACATTCTCATCGTCGGCGCAGGCCCGGTGGGGCTGACCATGGCGGCGGAGCTGGCGCGCTACGGCATCGGCGTGCGCCTCGTCGACCGCTCCCCGCACGCGACCGAGACCTCGAAGGCCCTCGCGGTCTGGTCCCGCACGCTCGAGCTCATGGACCGGGCCGGCTGCACGCCGGCGTTCCTGGATGCCGGGCTGCGCGTCGACGGCGCCTCGATCCGCAGCGGCGGGACCGTGCTGGGCAATCCGCGCTTCGGCGACATCCCCAGCACCTACAACTTCGTCCTGATGATCCCGCAGCGCGAGACCGAGCGCCTCCTCGCCGCGCATCTCCGCTCGTTCGGCGTGGCGGCCGAGCGCGAGGTGGAGCTGACCGGCTTCACCGAGGCGGCGGACCACGTCGAGGCGCGCCTCAGGCACGCCGACGGCCGCGAGGAGACGGTCCGGACGCCCTGGCTGATCGGCTGCGACGGCGCCCACAGCACGGTGCGGCACGGGCTCGGCGTCGCGTTCCGCGGCGTGGCCCAGGGCGACGACTGGCTGCTCGCCGACATCCGCCTCGAGGGCGCCGGCGCGCCGCCCCGCGACGAGATCGCCTCGTACCTGCACCGCGACGGGCCCTTCGTGATCTTCCCGATCCCGGGCGGGCGGGCCCGCGTCATCGCGAGCCGCGGCAGGACCGATCCGGACCACCCGCGACCGGAGCCCACCCTCGGCGACGTGCAGGCGCTGATCGACGCGCGGGCCGGCGGGGGTTTTCAGGCGGCCGACCCCGTCTGGCTGACGAACTTCCGCATCAACGAGCGCAAGGTCGCCGCCTACAGCCGCGGCCGGGTCTTCCTGGCCGGCGACGCGGCGCACATCCACAGTCCGGCCGGCGGCCAGGGCATGAACACCGGCATGCAGGACGCGTTCAATCTCGCCTGGAAGCTGGCGCTGGTGGCCCGGGGCCGGGCCGGCGCGGCGCTGCTCGGCAGCTACAGCCCGGAACGGAGCGCCGTGGGCGACGCGGTGCTGCGCAACGCCGCCCGGATGACCGACCTCGGGACGCTCTCCAACCCGGTGGCGCAGGCGGCGCGCAACCTCGCCATGCGCTTCCTGCTCGGCCTCCACACCGTGCGGGACGCGGTGGCGACGCAGATGAGCGAGGTCGAGATCGCCTATGCCGGCAGCCCGCTCTCCCGGGGCCCGCACGCCGGCGCGCGCTGGGACCCCGCCCACGACGCCGGGCCGCCCCCGGGCGCGGGGAGCGAGCCGCGCTTCCTGCTCTACGCGGCCGACGCCGAGCGGGGCGCGGCCCTGGCGGCGCGCTTTCCCGCGCTCTTGGAGCGCGCGCCCCGGACGCCGCCGGAGGCCTCGGCCCTCGTCGTGGTGCGGCCCGACGGCTACGTCGGCCTCTCGGCGCGCGGGCCGGCCTGGCACGAGGCGGCGGGCTACCTCGAGGCCCTGGCGGCCGCCCCGGCGTGAGCGGCGCCGCCCGCGGCCGCAGCGGCGTGCGTCGCCCGCAGCGAGCCGGCATCGGGGAGCCGGCCGCGGGCCCGCCCGCGGACGATCGATGACCTTCACCATCCGTCCGGCCCGAAACGAGGACGACCTGAGGGACGCCGCCGCCCTGATGGCGGCCTACGCCGCCTCCCTCGGGCTCGACCTCGCCTACCAGAACTTCGACGCGGAGCTGGCGGGCCTTCCCGGGGCGTACGCGCCGCCCGAGGGGGAGCTCTTCCTCGCGCGGGACCAGGGCGGGAGCGCGTGCGGCTGCGTCGCCCTCAGGCCCGTGGCGCCCGAGGGCTGCTGCGAGGTGAAGCGGCTCTTCATCGTGCCGGCCGCGCGCGGGCGCGGCCTGGGCAGGGCGCTGGTGGAGCGCGTCGTCGAGGCGGCCGGGGCGAAGGGCTACCGGGAAGTGCGCCTCGACACCCTCCCGACCATGGGGGCCGCCGTCGGCCTCTACGAGGAGGCCGGCTTCCGGCGGATCGCCCCCTACTACGACCCGACGCCGCCGGGGACGATCTTCATGGGCCGCCGCCTCCCGGCCCGCTCCGCGACCTGAGCCGCGCGCGGCCGCTTTCGGCCCGGGTCGGCGTGGCCGCCGTCGCCGGTCCTTCATGGTCGGCCGGTAAGGGCCCGGGGGGCCGGCCCCGCCGGCCCGGCGCGAGACGCCGCCCTTACCGCGAGGACCTCATGACAGCGCGCGCGACCGGCCCCGGGGCACGACGCCCCAAGATCGACGAGACCGTCATCGACGCCTCCGTCGTTCTGCGCGAGGCGGTGGTGGGCCGCCGCTGCGAGATCCTGGCCGACAGCGCGCTCGAGTACTGCACGCTCGGCGACTACAGCTACCTCGGCGCGAACTGCGTGGTCGCCGATGCCGAGATCGGGCGCTTCTGCGCGGTCGCGTCCTCGGTCCGGATCGGCGCGCCCAACCATCCCCTGGACCGGCCGTCGCTCCACCGCTTCACCTACTGCCCCGAGTACTACAGCGCCGACGCGACGCGGGATCACGCCTTCTTCCGCGCGCGGCGCGCGGACCGGGTGGCCATCGGCCACGACGTCTGGATCGGGCACGGCGTCGTCGTGCTGCCGGGGGTCCGCGTCGGCGACGGGGCGGTCCTGGCCGCCGGGGCGGTGGTGAGCCGCGACGTGGCGCCCTACACGATCGTCGGCGGGGTCCCGGCCCGCCCCATCCGCGCGCGGTTTCCCCGCGACATCGCCGAGGCGCTCGGCCGGATCGCCTGGTGGAACTGGCCGTTCGAGACCGTCCTCGAGCGCCTGGCCGACTTCCAGGGGACGGACATCGCGGCGTTCTGCGCGAAGTGGGATCCCGGGGTGCCGCGCTAGGCTGCGCCCCGCCGGGGATCCCCGGGAGCGGCGCGGGGGGGCTCCCGCCATCCCGGCCGGGGCCTTGCCGCCATCCCGGCCCGGGGCCTTAGCCACCGGTCCCGGCCGCGGCCCCGGGGCCCGGCGCGAGCGGCCGCGGGCGTTTTGCCGTCCTCGCACGTTGCGTCCCTGACAGGAGGCGCCTCATGGCCGGCGATGCGGACGAAGGACGGATGGGCCAGGTCGTGGCGGGCCTCAGCGAAGGCGTGATCCTGATCGAGCCCGACCGGACGATCACGTTCGCCAACCAGGCGGCCCTCGCCATGCACGGCGTGGCCTCCCTGGAGGCGCTCGGGGCCGACGTCGCCGAGTACCGGAGCAACTTCGAGCTGCACTATCGCAACCACCGCGAGATGGGCCCGCTCCAGCACCCGATCGACCGCGTGCTCTCCGGCGAGGTGTTCCGGGACGCCGTCGTCGAGGTCCGCCAGGCCCGCGCCGGCGGGCAGACCTGGATGCACCGCATCCGCAGCATGGTCACGACCGATCCGGCCGGCGCACCGGCGGGCCTCGCTCTCGTGATGCAGGATGTCAGCGAACGCTACCAGGCCGAGGCGCGCTTCGAGCGCATGTTCAACGCCAACCCGGCGCCGGCCATCATCTGCCGGATCGCCGACCTGCGCTTCGTGCGCGTCAACCAGGGTTTTCTCGACCTGACCGGCACCGACCGCGACGCGGTGCTCGGACGCTCGTTCTGCGAGATCGACGTGCTGCGGGAGGCGGAGCGCCGGGACCTCGCGATCCGGCGCCTCCACGCCGGCCGCACCATCCCGCAGATGGAGGCCTGCCTGGCCGTGCCGGGCGGCAGGCGCCGCTCCGTGATCGTGGCCGGCCACCCCATCGAGATGCCCGGCGCCCACGGCGTCGAGCACTGCATGCTGTTCACCTTCGCGGACCTCGAGGACCGCCGGAAGGCCGAGATGGAGCTCAGGCAGAGCGAGGAGCGCTTCGCCAAGGCCTTCGCGCTGTCGCCGGTGCCGACGGCCCTGATGAGCGCGGACGGCCTCGTGATCGCGCGGGCCAACCTCGCCTTCGTCACGGCCCTCGGCCACCCGCCCGAGGCGATCCAGGGTCGAACGCTGGCGGAGCTCGCGATCTGGACCGACCCCGACGAGCGGCGGCGCTTCTCGCGCGACCTGACGCGCGCGGGCAGCGTTCGCGGCTTCGAGGCGGCCTTCCAGGATGCCGGCGGCGGCGCGATCGACTGCCTGATCTCGGCCGAGCGGGTGACGATCGACGGCGAGGCCTGCGTGCTCTGCGCCTTCCAGGACATCAGCGCCCGCAAGCGCTCGGAGCGCGAGCTGATGAGCGCGATCGAGGCCGTGATGGCGGACGCGTCCTGGTTCAGCCACGGCGTCATCGACAAGCTCGCCCTGCTGCGCGCGCCGCCGCGCTCCCGTCAGCCGCCCGCCCAGTCCGCGAACCTGACGACCCGCGAGACCGACATGCTGACGCGGATCTGCCAGGGGGCCACCGACCAGGAGATCGGGACGGAGCTGGGCCTCTCGCTCCACACCGTGCGCAACCACGTCGCCGGGCTCTACCGCAAGCTCGGCGTCAACCGCCGCAGCGCCGTCGTGGTCTGGGCCCGCGAGCGCGGCGTCGGCCAGAAATCAGATCTCAGGAAGGGCCGGTAGGGATTGGTGCAAGGCCATCATATGATGATGATTGAAAAATACTAGATGTAAATCTTCGGAACATTACCAATTTCAATCCATTCCATGATGGCAGCTCTGCTCGAGAGAGCATCTCGGACGATCAGCCAGGTTGGCTGATGTGAAGACGGTGCGGATGAGCCGTCGCCGAACGGTCCCGTCGGCGAACCATGCGCGCTCCGATCGAGGAAGCGACCGGCACGATCCAGGGCGGGCCCCGGCTCGAGGCCGGGCGCGCGCGGCCGTCGCCGGAAGCGGCGCCGGTACGGGACGCGGAGCACCGGGCACCACCGACGCAGGCGAAGGCCTGCGCTGTCGCCTGCCCGCCGCACCCCGCGGCGGACAGGCTCTGTCACGCAACGCAACGTCAAGGCGAACCCGACCATGTCCTTCCTTGCCTGGATCGTCCTCGGACTCGTGGCCGGCTTCATCGCCAGCAAGATCGTCAACAACACCGGCCAGGGCCTGGTCGTCGACGTCCTGCTCGGCATCGTCGGCGCCGTCGTCGGCGGCTTCCTGTTCAACCAGTTCGGGCAGCCCGGCGTCTCGGGCGTCAACCTCTACTCCCTGCTCGTGGCGATCGTCGGCGCGGTCGTCGTGCTGTGGCTCTACCACGCCCTCCTCGGACGCCGCGTCGTCTGACCCGGGCCGCCGCGCCCGCCCTCCCCGCCAGCCCACTCCCCTCCCTCGAAGGATCACCCCATGGCCGTCGTCACCGAGAGCACACCCGTCACGCCCAGCCGCCCCGGACCGGAGCGGGCCGGCCCCGACCGCGCCCCGCCGCAGACGAGCCTCGCCACCCCGGCCGAGGACATGCGCACGGTGATGCTGAACTCCGTCTCCTGGGGGGCCATCTTCGCGGGCGCCGCCGCGGCGCTCGTCTCCCAGGTGATCCTCAACATGCTCGGCGTCGGCGTCGGCCTCTCGACGGTCGACCCGATGGGCAACGGCACCCCGGGCGCCGGCGCGCTCGGCCTGGGCGCCGGGCTGTGGTTCGTGATCTCGGGCGTGCTCGCCTCGGCGGCGGGCGGCTACCTCGCCGGCCGCCTGTCGGGCAAGCCCTCGCACACGACGGCCGGCTACCACGGGCTGGTCGCCTGGGCGGTCTCGACGCTGGTGATCATCTACCTGCTGTCCTCGGCCGCCAGCGGCCTCGTCGGGGGTGCCCTCGGCACCGCGTCGAGCGCGGTGAGCGGCGTCGGCGGCGCGGTCGGCGGCTCCGCCCGGACCCTGGCGCAGGCGGCGGCGCCCGCGCTGACCGGGCTCTCGGACCCGTTCTCCAGCATCGAGGGCCAGGTCCGCAGCGCCGGCAACGGCCAGGATCCCGCCGCCCTGAAGGACACGGCGGTGAGCGCAATGCGCGCCGCGCTCACCGGAGATGCGGCCCAGCAGGCCGATGCCGGCGAGAAGGCGGCCCAGGCGCTGGCCAAGGCGCAGGGCATCCCCCTCGACCAGGCCCGGACCCAGGTGAAGCAGTACACCCAGCAGTTCCAGGACACGGTGGCCAGGACCAAGGAGCAGGCCAGGCAGGCCGCCGACGCCACGGCGCGGACGGTGTCGCAGGGCGCGCTCTACGGAGCCCTGGCGCTGATCCTCGGGGCTCTGGCGGCCTTCTTCGCCGGCCGCGTCTCGGCCGTCGGCCCGACGCTCACCCGCACGGCCCCGGTGCCGCTGACGCCGCGCCGGGCATGAGCACCGGCGATCCTGCCGCGACCGGACGGGAGCGGTCCGGGACGCTCGTCACCGGGCCCGCGGCGGAGATCGCCGCCGGCGAGGAGGTCACGATCCCGGTCCTCCCCGAGACCGCCCGCATGGAGGGCGGGGCCACCCTCATCCCCGTTCTCGAGGAGATCCTCGTCGTCGAGAAGCGGCTGGTGCTCAAGGAAGATCTGCACCTGCGCCGGACGGCGATGGGCCAGGACGTCGAGGTTCCGATCACGCTGCGCCGCCAGCACGCCGTGGTCGAGCGCCCGGACGCGGCGGGACACGTCACCGAATAACCCAACACAGGAGCCACGCTCATGACCCAGACGATCACAGCCATGTACGACGACCAGGCCGAGGCGCAGGCGGCAGCCGGCAAGCTGATCGCGGCCGGCATCCCCCAATCGGCCATCAAGGTGGTGCCGGGCGCGGCGAGCGCCGCGCCGCGCGGCGCCGGCTCCTACGACCGCACCCGCGACGAAGGCAGCTTCTGGGCCTCCCTGAAGGACATGTTCATG
Organism: Methylobacterium crusticola; assembly: GCF_003574465.1. Lineage (GTDB taxonomy): Bacteria > Pseudomonadota > Alphaproteobacteria > Rhizobiales > Beijerinckiaceae > Methylobacterium > Methylobacterium crusticola. The sequence goes on along the minus strand of NZ_QOWC01000229.1, from coordinate 338 downwards.
CCGGAGGAGGACCGCTACGCCTACACCGAGGGCCTGAGCCGCGGCAGCACGATGCTGAGCGTCTCCGTCGACGAGGCGCACGTCCACGCGGTGACGGACATCATGGAGGAGCACGGCTCGATCGATCTCGACGAGCGGGAGGCGACCTGGCGCAAGGAGGGCTGGAGCGGGTACACCGCCGAGCCGGCGACATCCGGGACGCAGGCCTCCGGGACGGCGGCGGCCATGACGGGCGCCGCCGCGGCCGCCGGCACCGCGGCCGCCGGCACGGCAGGGGCCGTCGGCGCGACCGGCGCGCGGGGGGCGGCTGCGAGCGGGACGGAGTACATCCCGGTGGT
>NZ_QOWC01000228.1 GCF_003574465.1 Methylobacterium crusticola | reverse complement strand
CGCGGGCCGGGACGGCCCGCCGAGCCCCGATCACCGCGGCGGCGACGGGACGGTCCGGGCGCGCTCCGGCCGCGCCGCAGGCGTCGACAGGCTCGTCCGCCGTCGGCCGCCGCGGCTCACTCTGCGGGACGGGCACGGGCAACGGGATGACGGTCGATCGCCCCGCGGCGCGGGCCGGCCGCGCCGGGCCCGGGGTCCCCACGCCGCCCGCCCCGCTCATGCGTCGCGCGGTCCGGGACCTGCCTCAGGCTGGTGGCCATGCCCTACTCCGGTAGCTGGCGCAGGTATGCGGACGCCGCACCCTGCGGTCAAGCCGGGCCGGATCCGGGCCCGGCCGCCCCCGGGGAGGCCCGGGGCGCGGGCTCCCGCGCGCCTTCAGCCCCCCGGCGAGGCCCCGGCGCTCAGCCGGCGCAGGTCCTCCACGACGGCCCGGGTGCCGGCGCGGAGCGCCCCGCCGGCGAGTATGTCGTCGGCGCCGTCGAACTCGGCGACGCCGCCGGCCTCCCGCACGAGGAGCAGGCCGGCGTAGCAGTCCCAGGAGTTGAGGCCGGGATCGTAGTAGCCGGCGAGGCGGCCCGCCGCCACGTAGGCCAGCATCAGCGCGCCCGACCCGTTGCGGAACAGCACGCCGCCCTCGCGGCAGAGGCGCTCCACGAAGGCGGCGGCCTCCGCCGGAGGGGTTTTCGCGGTGGCCCCGAAGCCGATATTGGCCGAGGTCAGGACCGTGGCGGGATCGATGCGCAGCGCCCGGCCGTTCAGGGTCGCGCCCGCGCCGCGCGCCGCCGCGTAGGTCTCCCGCAGGACCGGCGCGTGGACCACCCCCGACTCGATGCCCGTCCGCCCCCGCACGGCGACGGACACGCACCAGTTCGGCTGGCCGTTGAGGAAGGGGCTCGTGCCGTCGATCGGGTCGACCACCCAGACGTAGCCCGAATTCCCGGCGCTCAGGCCCGCCTCCTCGCCCAGGACGGCGTCGTCCGGGAACGCCCGCGCCACCGCCTCCCGGATCAGCCCCTCGACCTCCCGGTCGGCCTGCGAGACCAGGTCCTGCGCGCCGCTCTTGCGCTCGACCACGAGCGAATCCCTGGCCGCGAAGTAGGCGAGCGCGCGCTCGCCGGCCTCGCGGGCCACCGCGAGGGCGAGGGCGTGGCGCGCCGCGGCCGCGGCCTCCGGCAGGGTCGTCGTCATTGCGCGCGTTCCTCGCTGGCGCTGGGCCTCCGGCCACCCATACACTTGCATGTGAGAAAATACACCTGTAGGAACGACACGACGCCAGCGACGGGCCGGTGAACGGCACATGCATCACGCCCTCTACCTGCACGGGCCCTACGACGCCCGCCTCGCCCCCTACTCCCTGCGCGAGGGGCGCCCCGGGGAGACGCTCCTCGACGTCGCGGCGGTGGGGCTCTGCGGCTCCGACCTGCACTACTACAAGGACGGCGGCATCGGCGCGGCGACCATCGCGGCGCCCTTCGTGCCGGGCCACGAGTTCTGCGGCCGGCTGACCTGCGACGAGCCCGAGCTCGGGCTCGCGCAGGGCGCCCTGGTGGCGGTCGATCCCAACAAGGCCTGCGGGCATTGCGAGTTCTGCGAGCGCGGGCACCCGAACCTGTGCCCGAACGTCGAGTTCATCGGCGCGCCGCCCTTCGACGGCGCCATGACCGAGCAGATCTGGGTCCCGAAGAGCCAGGTCGTGCCGCTGCCCGACGGCTTCAGCCCCCTCGACGGGGTGATGCTGGAGCCCCTCGGCGTCGCGATCCACGCGGTCGACCTCGCCAAGCCCCGGCTGTGCGAGCGCGTCGCCCTGATCGGCTGCGGCCCGATCGGCCTCCTGATCCTCCAGGTGCTCAAGGTCGCGGGCGCCGGCGAGGTCCTGGCGGTCGACCCCCAGGGCCACCGCCAGGACCTCGCGCGGGAGCTCGGGGCCGCGGCCGTCGGCGCCTCGGTCGAGGACGTGCGCGCCTGGACCCGGGGCGAGGGCTGCCCGCTCGTGATCGAGGCCACCAACGCCCCGGAGGGGTTTCGCGATGCGGTCCGGGCGGCCAAGATCGGGGGCCGGGCCGTCCTCGTCGGCATCCCGGACGGCGACGTCTACACCCTGCCGGCCGCCGAGGCGCGGCGGCGCGGCCTCAAGATCAAGTTCGCCCGCCGCATGGGCGAGGTCTACCCGCGGGCCATCGCCCTCGTGGCGCAGGGCAAGGTCGACGTCGCCGCCCTCGTCAGCCACCGGGTCGGGCTCGACGAGGCCGCGGCCGCCTTCGGGCGCCACGCCCAGAACACTCCCGGAGTCGTCAAGACCCTGATCTACCCCAACGCCTTGTAAAGAGGGATCCATGAGGAAACGCTACCACGGCACCGCCGCGGCCCTCGCCGTCCTGGCGGGAGCCGGCCTGTGCGCCGGCGCGGCCCGGGCCGCCGACTGGCTCGAGAGTGCGGCCGCTCCCCTCAAGGGCACGGCCGTCACCACCACCTTCCTCGACCGGCCGGGCTACCGCGCCCTGATCAAGCTCCTGCCGGACTTCGAGCGGAAGACCGGCATCAAGGTCAACTACGAGATCGTCCCCTACGAGAACGCCCGCGAGAAGCAGGTCCTGAACTTCACCTCGCGGGGCGACCTCACGGTGGCGCTGGTCGACCTCGTCTGGATCGGCGAGTTCGCGGAGAACGGCTGGATCGAGCCGATCGACGGCCTCAAGGGCAACCCCGCGATCACCGACCCGGACCTGAACCTCGGAGGCTTCTTCCCGCTTCTCCTCGACGCGTTCGGGTCCTGGGGCGGCAAGGTCTACGGCCTGCCGTTCGACAACTACTCGGGCCTCCTGTTCTACAACGCCTGCACCCTTCGGGAGGCAGGCTTCGACAAGCCGCCGGCCACCTGGGACGCGCTGCTGAAGGACTACGCCCCGAAGCTCACCCGGGCGGACAAGCGGCAATACGCCTTCGCGCTGCAATCGCGCCGCGGCGAGACCCAGTCGGCCGACAGCTTCATGCGGGTGCTCTGGCCCTTCGGCGGCTCGCTCCTCGACGCGCGCTTCCGGTCGAACCTCCAGAGCCCCGAGAGCCAGGCCGGGCTGAAGTTCCGCCAGGACCTGATGCCGTTCATGCCCCCGGGCATCGTCAGCTTCGACCACAACGAGGCGGTGAACGCGCTGGCGCAGGGCCAGGTCGCGATGATCACCGAGTGGTCGGCCTTCTACGGCACGCTCGCCGACCCGAAGACCTCGAAGCTCGGCGACTGCCTGGCGGTCGCGCCCGAGCCGGAGGGGACGGCGGGCCGCCTGCCGGCCCTCGGCGGGTTCTCCCTCGCGGTCGCCTCGCAGGCCTCCGAGCCCGAGCGGAAGGCCGCCTGGCTCTTCATCCAGTGGGCGACCTCCGAGGCGATCGCGCGCCCCTACGTCGAGGCCGGCGGCGTCTCGGGCCGGACGGCGATCTACCGGCAGCCCGACATCAAGGCGACCTACAAGTTCGTCGAGCCGATGGTCGCCTCCTGGCAGAAGGGCGTGCCGCAGTACCGCCCGCGCTTCCCGGCCTGGCCGGCGATCTCCGAGGTGATCGCCGAGTGGGGCACGAAGATGATGCTCGGCGAGACCACGCCGGCGGCCGGCGCCCGGGAGATCGGCACGCGGATGGAGGGCATCCTCGCCAAGGAGGGCTACTACGACGGCAAGAAGCCCCTGCTGCAGTAGCGGCCCGACGCGCCGCCTCTCCCCCGCGCCCTCCGGCGCGCGGGCGGAGAAGGCGGCGCGGGGAGCCGCGGCCCGTGTCGACCGGGGCGGGCCTCAGGGCCCGGCCTCGAGGGAGGACCCGTCCGTGCAGAACCCCTACCGGCAGGCGCTGGCCGAGCTCGCGGGCGTCCTCGACCGCCTCGACGACGCGGCGGTCGAGGACGCCGTCGCGGCCCTGGCGCGGGCGCGGCGCATCGCCCTCTACGGCGTCGGGCGCGAGGGCCTCCAGGTGCGGGGCCTCGCCATGCGGCTGTTCCACCTCGGCCGCCAGGCGAGCGTCGTCGGCGACATGACGGCGCCGCCCGTCGGGCCCGGCGACCTCCTGGTGGTGTCGGCCGGGCCGGGCAGCTTCTCCACGGTGCTGGCCCTCTGCGAGACCGCCCGGGCGGCGGGCGCCGCGGTGCTGGTGGTCACGGCGCAGCCCGGGGGCGCGGCGGCGGCGCGCGCCGACCACGTCCTCGTCGTGCCGGCCCAGACCATGGCGGACGACCGGGGGGCCGCGCCCTCGATCCTGCCCATGGGCTCACTCTACGAGGGCGCCCTGTTCGTGCTGTTCGAGATCCTGGTCGTGCGCCTGCGCGACCGCCTCGGCATCGCCCCCGAGGCGATGCGCGCCAACCACACGAACCTCGAATGACCCCGCCCCCGACCGACGGCGGGGCCGCCGCGGCGGCGCCCGCGCCCCCCCGGGATCCCGCCCCCGCGCGGCTGAACCCCGGCTACGGCCGCCTCACGCCGCTGTGGTTCCTGGCGCCCGCGGTCGCGACGCTCCTGGCGATCGGCATCTACCCGACGCTGTTCGCGCTCGTGACCTCGTTCCGGCGCTACAACCTCGCCCGCCCGCGGGACGGCTTCCCGTTCGTGGGCTTCGAGAACTACCTGAGCGTGCTCGGCGACCGCTCGTACTGGGACTCGCTCCTCCTCACGGCCAGGTTCTTCCTCGCGGTGATGCCGGCGGAGCTGGCGCTCGGCATCGCGATCGCGCTGATGCTGCACCAGCCGGGGCTGTCCTTCCTGCGGGCGCTCGCCCGCGTCTCCCTGGTGGTGCCGCTCGCCACCACCTTCGCGGTGGTCGGGCTGATCGGGCGGCTGATCTTCAACCGTGACTTCGGGGTGGCCAACCAGCTCCTCGGGCTCGTCGGGATCGGGAGCCTCGACTGGCTCGGCTCCTCGGCCGGGGCGTTCGCGGCCATCGCGGTCATGGACGTCTGGCAGTGGACGCCGTTCTGCGCGCTGATCTTCCTTGCCGGCCTGTCGATGGTGCCGGTGGAGATCGAGGAGGCGGCGCGGCTCGAGACGCCCTCGAAGCTCGCGCTCCTGCGCCACGTCCAGCTGCCCTACCTGCTGCCGGGGCTCACCGCCGTGCTGATCCTGCGCTCGGCCGACATCCTGAAGCTGTTCGACATGGTCTTCGTCATGACCCGGGGCGGACCCGGCGCGGCGACCGACCTGATCTCCATCTACATCCAGCGCGTCGGCTTCCGGGTCTTCGACATGGGCACCGCCTCCGCGCAGGCGATCCTGCTCCTCGTCGTCACGGTGATCCTGAGCCGGCTCTACATCCGGCTGCTCTATCGGGAGATCGACACATGACCGGGCGCGCCTCCCGCCTGCTGCACGGGCTCGGGCTCGTCCTGACCCTCGGCTTCACCCTGTTCCCGTTCTACTGGATGGTGTCGTCGAGCCTGAAGGACCAGGCCGACCTGCTCGCCTCGCCCCCGGTCTGGCTCTTCAGGCCGACCCTCGCGCACTACGCCGACATCTTCGCGGACCAGAAGGTCTCGGGCGCGATCCTGAACTCCCTCGTGATCGTGGTGTCCACCACGGCGCTGGCGGTCTGCCTCGGCACCCCGGCCGCCTACGCGCTCGCCCGCTTCGAGTTCCGGGCCAAGAAGGACCTCTGGTTCTGGTTCATCTCGAACCGGATGATCAGCCCGATCGTGCTCGCCCTGCCGGTCTACCTGCTGGCGCTGCAGGCCAACCTGCTCGACACCCACCTCGTCCTGATCCTGATCTACCTCACCTTCAACCTGCCGATCGTGATCTGGATCTGCACCGACCAGTTCCGCTCGATCCCGCGCGACCTCGAGCAGGCGGCGCGCCTCGAGGGCGCCGACCAGTTCACGATCTTCCGGCGGATCTACCTGCCGCTCGGGCTGCCCGGGATCGCGGTCTCGGCGATCTTCAGCTTCATCTTCTCGTGGAACGAGCTGCTCTACGCCCTGGTCCTGACCCGGCGCCAGGTGCAGACCGCGCCCGTCGTCGCCACGAGCTTCATGTCCGGCTACGAGCTGCCCTGGGGCAAGATCATGGCGACCGGCACCGTCATCGTGCTGCCGGTGACGCTGTTTGCCCTCGCGGTCTCCCGCCACATGGTCCGGGGCCTCACCATGGGGGCGACGAAGTGAGCGCGCCCCCCGTGCCGCTCGGCGTGAACCTGTCCTTCTGCGTCAAGCGCTGGGCCACGCCCGCCCTGTGGGCGCGGCTCGTGCGCGAGGAGATCGGCCTCTCCCTGGTGCAGCTCACCTTCGACCTCGTCGACCCGGCCTGGCCGGACGCGCTCCTCGACGGGGTCGCCCGGGAGATCCGGGTCGAGGCGGCGCGCCACGGGCTCACCCTGCACAGCGCCTTCGTGGGTCTCGCGCATTACAGCTTCAACCAGCTCCTCCACCCCGACCCGCGGGTGCGCGACGTCGCGGAGGCGTGGCTCGCGCGCGCCTACCGGTTCGCCGGGCAGGCCGGCATCCCCCGGGTCGGCGGCCCCCTCGGGGCGATCGCGTCCCGGCCCGACGGGCAGGAGGCCGACGCCATCCCGCAGGCCGATTACCGCGACCTGATCGCCCGGATGCACCGCCTCGCCGAGGCGGGCGCCGCCGCAGGCCTGACCGAGCTCTACGTCGAGCCGACGCCGCTGCGCCGGGAATGGCCCTGGACGGTGGCGCAGGCCGCCCGCATGGCCGGGGACGTCGCGGGCGCGGCCCTGCCCTGGCGCTACTGCCTCGACTGGGGCCACGGCACCTGCGAGCCGCTCTACGGCGCCGGGGCCGGGATGGAGCCGTGGTTCTCCGGGCTCGGGGACCGGGTCGGCATGGTCCACATCCAGCAGACCGACTTCCGGCTCGACCGCCACTGGGACTTCACCCGGCCCGGGCGGGTCGATCCCGGCGCCGCCATCGCGCTCCAGCGCCGGCACGGGCTCGCGGCCGCCCCGGTCTTCCTCGAGGTCTTCTACCCCTTCGAGCAGGACGACGCCTCCGTGCTCGACGGGGTGCGCCGCTCGGCGGCCCTGCTGCGGGAGGCCTGCGCGTGAGGGCGGCTCCGGCCGAGAGCGAGCCCGACCACGAGGGCGAGCACGTCCGCGCCCGGGTGGCGTGGTACTACTTCATCGCCGGCCTCAAGCAGCAGGAGATCGCCGACCGGCTCGGCATCACCCGGCTCAGGGTGAACCGCATCGTCGGCCAGACCCGCGCCGACGGCTCGGTGCAGATCGAGCTGCGGCTGCCGCTGGCCCGTTGCGTGGAGCTGGAGGAGCGGCTCAAGGCGCGCTTCCGCCTCGCCGCGGCCGTCGTGGTGCCGACGCTCGAGGGCCCGGGCGAGCAGCAGCGGGTCATCGGCGAGGCGGCCGGCGCGCTGCTCGATCCCCTGCTCGCCGACGGGCGCGGGCTCGGCGTCGGCTGGGGCAGCACCCTCTCGGCCGCGGCGCGGCGGATCGGCCCGCGGCGCCTGCCGGGCGCCTGGGTGGCGGCCCTGATGGGCGGGCTCACCCGGGGCTCGGGCACCAACACCTTCGAGGTCTCGACGGAGTTCGCCCGGGCCCTCGGGGCCGAGTGCTACTACATCGCGGCGCCGATCTACTGCCCGTCGCGCGAGAGCCGCCTCGCGCTCCTGACCCATTCCGGCCTCGCCGAGGCGATGCGGCGGGCGCGCCGGGCGGACGTCGCCCTGGTGGCGGCCGGCGACCTGTCGGACCGCTCGCTCCTCGCCCGCACCCAGACCGTGTCGGAGAACCGGGACGCCCTCCTGGCGGCGGGCGCCGTCGGGGACCTGCTGGGGGTCTACCTCGACGGCCGCGGGCAGCCCGTCGACCATCCCCTCAACGCCCGCGCGATGGCCCTGCCGCCCGCGGACCTGCGCGCGGTGCCCTGCTCGATCCTGGCCGCCGGCGGCCTGCACAAGGCGGCCATCATCGCGGCCATCCTGCGCGCCGGCTACGTCAACCGGCTGGTCACCGACGAGGGGGTGGCGGCCGCGATCCTGGCCGAGGCGGTCGAGGCCCCGGGCGGGAGCGACCCGGGCTCGAGCGAGGCTCCGCGCGGGAGCACAGATGCGCGCGGGAGCGCTGGTCCGCGCGGGAGCACTGGTCCGCGCGGGAGCACTGGTCCGCGCGGGAGCACCGGTCCGCGCGGGAGCGCGGACGGGTGAGCGCCCCGCTGCTCCTCGCCGTCGACGTCGGCACCCTGTCGGCCCGGGCGGGCCTGTTCACGGCGGACGGGCACGGCCTCGCGGCGCGCCAGGCGCCGTTCCGGCTGCTGCGCCCGGCCGAGCACCACGCGGTCTACCGGATGGCCGAGATCTGGGAGGCCGTGATCGGGGCGGTGCGGGACTGCCTCCGGGCGGAGCCCGGCGCGGGCGCCCGCGTCGCGGGGCTCGCCTTCGACGCCACCTCCTCGCTCGCGCTCACCGCCGCGGGCGATCCGCCCCTCGAGGGCGGCGGCGACGTGCTGTGCTGGATGGACCACCGCGCCGAGGCGGAGGCCCTGGCGGTGGACCGCACCGGCCACCGCTTCCTCGACCATGTCGGGGGCGCCCTGTCGCCGGAATCGAACCTGCCGAAGCTCCTGTGGCTGAAGCGCCACCGGCCGCAGGCCTGGGCCCGCCTCGCGGCGGCCCGCGACCTCTGCGACGAGCTCGCCTTCCGGGCGACCGGGATCGACCGCCACTCGGTCTGCGGCCTCGCCTGCAAGTGGCCCTACCTGCCCCACGAGCCCGAGCCCTGGTGCCGCGACCTCCTCGCCGCCCTCGGCCTCGAGGACCTCACGGCCCTGGGCCGCCTCGCGGCCCGGCCGGCCCATGTCGGCGAGGTCCACGGCCCCCTGGCGCCGTCCGTGGCGGAGCGCTGCGGGCTGCGGGCGGGCCTGCCGGTCGCGGTCGGGCTCATCGACGCGGAGGCCGGGGCGCTCGGGGTGCTGGGCCGGGATTTTCGCGGGCGCATGAACCGGGTGCTGCCGATGATCGCCGGCACCTCGACCTCGTTCATGCCCTTCACGGCGGACAAGCGCCACGTCCCGGGGGTCTGGGGGCCGTTCAAGGACGCGGTGTTCCCCGGCCTCTGGATGCACGAGGCCGGGCAGAGCCTCTCGGGCGCGGCCCTCGACGCCGTGCTGGCGCACCACCCGGCGAGCCCCGGCCCCCCGGGCGCGGAGCGCCACGCCGCCGCCGCCGCCGCCGTGCTCGCGCGCCTCGACGCCGAGGGACCGGCCTTCGGGGCGCGGCGCCACGTCGTGCCGGACTGGCTCGGCAACCGCGCCCCCCTCGGCGACGGGCGGGTGCGCGCCCTCCTCACGGGGATCGGCGAGGAGACGAGCGAGCGGGCGTTCCTGGAGGCCTACTACGCCGCCGCGCGCGGCCTCGCCCTGCAGACCCGGCACATCCGCGAGCACCTGAACCGCCACGGCTACGCCATCGACACGGTGGCGCTGGCGGGGGGGCACCGGCGCAACCCCCTCCTCGTGCGGCTCTACCGCGACGCCCTGGGCTGCGACCTCGTGCTCGGCGAGGCGGACGAGCCGGTCCTGCTCGGCACCGCCATGGTGGCGGCGACAGCCGCGGGCCTCAGCCCCGACCTCCTCGGCGCCCTCGACGCCATGGCGCCGGCCCAGCGGGTGCTCGCGCGCGATCCCGCCTGGGCGCGGGCGCACGAGCGGGCCTACCGCACCTACCTCGCCCTGTTCGAGGCCCGCAACGCCGTCGAGCGCGAGGCGCTGGCGGCGGAGGCCGGCCCCTGGGCGCCGCACGCCGCCCCGGACGTCCCCGCTCCCGCGGCGGCGCCCTCCCCCGACCCGCACGGAGCCGCCTGAGATGTCCTTCCTCACCCTCGACGGCATCGTCAAACGCTACGGCGACCACACGGTGATCGACGGGGTCGGCTTCCGCGCCGAGAAGGGCGAGTTCATCGTCTTCGTCGGCCCGTCGGGCTGCGGGAAGTCGACCCTGCTGCGCATGATCGCCGGCCTCGAGGAGATCACCGCGGGGTCGCTCGCCCTCGACGGGCGCGAGGTCACCCACGTCGAGCCGGCCGCCCGCCAGGTCGCCATGGTGTTCCAGTCCTACGCGCTCTACCCCCACATGAGCGTGTTCGAGAACATGGCCTTCGGGCTGCGCATGGCGAAGATGCCGGCCGACGCGATCCGCCGGCGCGTCGAGGAGGCGGCCGGCATCCTCCAGATCGGCCCGCTGCTCCAGCGCAAGCCGCGCCAGCTCTCGGGCGGCCAGCGCCAGCGCGTCGCCATCGGGCGGGCCATCGTGCGCCACCCCAAGCTCTTCCTGTTCGACGAGCCGCTCTCGAACCTCGACGCCGAGCTGCGCACCCAGATGCGCATCGAGATCGCCCGGCTGCACCAGAAGCTCGGGGTGACCATGGTGTACGTCACCCACGACCAGATCGAGGCCATGACCCTCGCCGACCGCATCGTGGTGCTGCGGGCCGGCCGCGTCGAGCAGGTGGGCACGCCCTCCGCGCTCTACGACGCGCCGGTGAACACCTTCGTGGCCGGCTTCATCGGCTCGCCGCGCATGAACTTCCTGCCCGCGACCGTGACCGGGGCGAGCGAGCGCCGCCTGACCCTGTCGCATCCGAGCTTCGTCGGCGGGCAGCTCGTCGCCGAGGCCCGCCGCGGGGGCGCGCAGGTCGGGGACAGCGTCACGGTGGGCCTGCGGCCCGAGCACCTCAGCCTCGACGGCCAGGCCCCGACCCTGCGCCTGCGGGCGGAGATGACCGAGAACCTCGGCGGCGCGACCCAGATCTACGCCCGCCCGGCGGAGGGCGAGGCCCTGTCGATCCTGACCCCGGGCCGGCCGCGGGTGGCGGCCGGCGACGACCTGCCGCTGCGGGTCGCGCCGGAGCAGATCTACCTGTTCGACCACGCCGGGCGCGCGCTCTGAGGGCGGCCCCGACCGCCCGGCGAACCATCGAGCCCCGCCCATGACCCGACCCGCCCGCTTCCTCGGCATCGACATCGGCACCTCCTCGGTGAAGGCCGTGCTCCTGGACGAGCGCCAGGCCTGCCTCGCCCAGGGCAGCGCGCCGGTGGCGACCGCGCGCCCGCGCCCGCTCTGGTCGGAGCAGGAGCCGGAGGCCTGGTGGCGGGCGACGCTCGCCGCGGTGGCGGCGGCCCGGGCGGCGGCCCCGGGCGGGCTCGGGGCCGTGCGGGCGATCGGCCTCTCGGGCCAGCAGCACAGCGCCACGCTGCTCTCGGGGCGCGGCGCGGTCCTGCGCCCGGCGATCCTGTGGAACGACGGCCGCTGCGGGGCGGAGTGCGCGGAACTCCTCGCCCGCGTGCCGGACTTCACCGCCCGGTCGGCGAACGTGCCGATGCCGGGCTTCACGGCGCCCAAGCTCCTCTGGGTCGCCCGGCACGAGCCGGAGGTCTTCGCGCAGGTCGCCAAGGTGCTGCTCCCGAAGGACTACGTCCGCTGGCGGCTCTCGGGGGCGTTCGTCTCGGAGATGTCGGACTCGGCCGGGACGCTCTGGCTCGACGTCGCGGCGCGCCGCTTCGACGACACGCTCCTCTCCGCCTGCGGCCTCACCCGGTCCCAGATGCCGGACCTCGTCGAGGGGTCGGAGGTCTCGGCCCACCTGTCGGCCGACCTCGCGGCCGCCTGGGGCCTCGGGGCCGAGCGAATCCCGATCGCCGGGGGCGGCGGCGACAACGCCTGCTCGGCGGTGGGGATCGGGGCGACGCAGGCCGGCGACGGCTTCCTGTCCCTCGGCACCTCCGGGGTGCTGTTCGTCACCACCGACCGCATGGTCTCGCTGCCCGAGCGCACCCTGCACGCCTTCTGCCACGCCCTGCCGGAGCGCTGGCACGGGATGGCGGTGGCGCTCTCGGCCGCCGCCTCCCTGTCCTGGCTCGCCGGGATCGCGGGGGAATCGGGGCAGATCGGCGCCCTCGTGGCCCGGGCCGACGCCTTCGCGGCCGACCCCGGGCGGCGCGCCCACGCGCCGGTCTTCGTGCCCTACCTCACGGGCGAGCGCACGCCCCACAACGACCCCGGCCTCACCGCCTCGTTCACCGGCCTGCGGGCCGAGCACGGGCTCGAGGCCCTGGTCTACGCCGTGCTCGAGGGCGTCGCCTTCGCGATGGCGGATTGCCTCGACGTGCTGGCGGAGGCCGGCGCGGCGCCCCGGCGCTGCGTTCTCGTCGGCGGCGGCTCGCGCACGCCGTTCTGGAACCGGCTCCTCGCCGACACCCTCGGGCTGGAGCTCGCCTGCCCCGAGGGCGGCGAGCTCGGCGCCGCCCTCGGGGCGGCCCGGCTCGGCATGCTGTGCGCCGGCGGCAGCGTCGCGGAGGTCTGCGCGCGCCCGCCGCTGCGCGGCGTCGTCACCCCGGACGCGCACGGCGCCGGCGCGGCCGCGGCGCGGC
>NZ_QOWC01000227.1 GCF_003574465.1 Methylobacterium crusticola | reverse complement strand
GGCGGCGCCTGCCGCGACCGCCGCGCCGGTCGCGGCAGGGCCCGGCGCCGCGGCGGGCGTCGTGCCGATGCCGGTCTCGCGCCGGGTCCCGGCCGCCGCGGATGGCGGGGAGGGCGTGCTGTTCCTGAAGGCCGGCTTGATGGACTGCCTGTTTCCGCTCTGGGCCGACGGCGACGGGACGGCGATCGAGACGAAGCGGGTCTGCGGCTGCCGCGTCCTCGCGGGCAAGCGCTGGTGCCGCACGCACTACGCCACCGTGTTCGAGCCTCCGAGGCGGCCGCTGCGCGCCGCCTGAGCGGGAGCGGGGGGCACCCCCGTCCCGCGGCGGGACGGGCACCCGGGGCCCTCGCCGGGCCGAAGGCTCAGGCGCGGGCCGTCTCCCGCGCTCGCCCGCCTTGCTCCCGCGCCCGCCAGCCTTGGCGCGCCTCGGCGAGCCGGATGGCCTCCTGGGCGTAGGCGAGGCCGAGTCCGATCCGCATCTCGCGCAGGACCGCCTCCTCGCCGTCCACCGGCAAGCCCTGGCGCCGGCGCGCGTCGATGACGGCGAGGTGCCGCTCGATGCGGCGGCAGGCGTCCGTGACGGCCGATCGCGGCGGGGATGCGTCCTCGTCCACCAGGCTCCCCCACGGCCGCGGCCGCCCGCGCGGCCGCCCCTCCTGTCCGATACCATACACAGATATCGGCGCGAGGACAGCCCCTGGCCGTCAGCCGGCCCGCGGAGCGATAGCTCTTGCGGAGGAGGGCCGAAAGCCGCCAGAACTCTCCGTCGCGGGGCCCCGCCCACGATGGAGAGCAGAGCATGAAGCGCGCGTCCCTGGCCGTCCTCCTCGGTGCCGCGACCGCCCTCGCGGGAAGCCTCGCGGCCGGGCCGGCCGGCGCCAAGACGCTGGTCTTCTGCTCCGAGGGCAGCCCCGAGAACTTCTACCCGGCCATCAACACCACCGGCACGTCCTTCGACGCCGGGGCCCAGATCTACGGCAACCTGGTGAGCTTCGAGCGCGGCACCACCAACGTGGTGCCGGACCTCGCCGAGAGCTGGGAGATCGGCGACGACGGCCGGACCTACACGTTCCACCTGCGCAAGGGCGTGAAGTGGCACGCGAACCGCGCCTTCAAGCCGACGCGGGACTTCGGCGCCGACGACGTGCTGTTCTCGGTCGAGCGCCAGTGGAAGGAGGACCACCCGTTCTTCCGGGTCACCAGCGCCAACCACACCTACTTCAACGACATGGCGCTGCCGAAGCTCCTGCGCTCGCTCGAGAAGGTGGACGACCACACAATCCGCTTCACCCTGACCCAGCCCGAGGCGCCGTTCCTCTCCGACCTCGCGATGTCGTTCGCGGCGATCCAGTCCAGGGAGTACGCCGACGCCATGCTCAAGGCCGGCACGCCGGAGAAGATCGACCAGGAGCCGATCGGCACCGGGCCGTTCTACCTGCTCCAGTACCAGAAGGACGCGCTGATCCGCTACCGCGCCTTCCCGCAGTACTGGGGCGGCAAGGCCGCCCTCGACGACCTCGTGTTCGCGATCACGCCGGACGCCTCGGTGCGCTGGGCGAAGCTCCAGAAGGGCGAGTGCCACGTCATGCCCTACCCGAACCCGGCCGACGTCGAGGCCATGCGCAAGGACCCGAACGTCCAGGTGCTGGAACAGCCGGGCCTCAACATCGGCTACCTCGCCTACAACACCCAGAAGAAGCCCTTCGACGACGTGCGCGTGCGCAAGGCGATGAACATGGCCATCAACAAGAAGGCCATCATCGACGCCGTCTACCTCTCGACCGGCATCGCGGCCAAGAACCCGATCCCGCCGACGATCTGGTCCTACGACGACGCCATCAAGGACGATCCCTACGACCCGGCGGCGGCCCGCAAGCTCCTGGCCGAGGCCGGCCACCCGAACGGGTTCGAGACGGACCTGTGGGCGATGCCGGTGCAGCGCCCCTACAACCCGAACGCCCGCCGCATCGCCGAGCTGATGCAGGCCGACCTCGCCAAGGTCGGCATCAAGGCCGAGATCAAGACCTACGAGTGGGGCGAGTACCGCAAGCGCCTCCAGAACGGCGAGCACCAGACCGGCATGTTCGGCTGGACCGGCGACAACGGCGACCCGGACAACTTCCTGCACACGCTGCTCGGCTGCTCCTCGGCGGCGCCCGGCGGCGGCAACGCCGCCAAGTGGTGCGACAAGACCTTCGACGACCTCGTGGTGAAGGCCAAGACCATCAGCGACAAGGCCGAGCGCACCAGGCTCTACGAGCAGGCGCAGGTCGTGTTCAAGGAGCAGGCCCCGTGGTTCACCATCGCGCACGCGGTGCAGCTGAAGCCCGTGCGCAAGGAGGTCGAGGGCTTCAAGATCTCGCCGTTCAGCCGCCACACCTTCTACGGGGTGACCCTGAAGTAGGCCGCCGATGCTCCGCTTCCTCCTGACCCGGGCGGCGCTGGTGATCCCGACCTTCCTCGGGATCACGCTCGTGGCGTTCTTCCTGATCCGCCTCGTGCCCGGCGACCCGATCGAGACGATGGCGGGGGAACGGGGCATCGACCCGGCCCGGCACGCGGCGCTCCGCACCGCGTACGGCTTCGACCGCCCGGTGCTGGTGCAGTACGCGATCTACCTCGAGCGCCTGGCGCACGGGGATCTCGGCCGCTCGATCAGCACCCAGGAGCCGGTGGCGGGCGAGTTCGCCAGCCTGTTCCCGGCCACGGTCGAGCTCGGCGTCTGCGCCATCCTGTTCGCCCTCGCGCTCGGGCTCCCGGCCGGCATCCTGGCGGCGGTGCGCCGCAACTCGATCTTCGACCACGGCGTCATGGGGCTCTCGCTCACCGGCTACTCGATGCCGATCTTCTGGTGGGGCCTGCTGCTCATCCTGCTGTTCTCGGTGAAGCTCGGCTGGACCCCGGTCTCGGGCCGCATCGACGTGCAGTACTTCATCGAGCCGGTGACGGGCTTCCTGCTGATCGACAGCCTCCTCGCCGACGAGGCCGGCGCCTTCGGCTCGGCCGTCGCGCACCTCGTGCTGCCGGCGATCGTGCTCGGCACGGTGCCGCTCGCCGTCATCGCCCGCATGACCCGCTCGGCCATGCTGGAGGTCCTGGGCGAGGACTACATCCGCACCGCCCGGGCCAAGGGGCTGCCGGCGTTCCGCGTGGTGGCGCTCCACGCCCTGCGCAACGCCCTGATCCCGGTCGTCACGGTGATCGGCCTCCAGGTGGGCGTCCTGTTCACGGGCGCGATCCTGACCGAGACGATCTTCTCCTGGCCCGGCATCGGCAAGTGGCTGATCGAGGCGATCGGCCGGCGCGACTATCCGGTGCTCCAGGGCGGCATCCTGCTGATCGGCGCCGTGGTGATGGGGGTGAACCTCGCCGTCGACCTGACCTACGGCCTCGTCAACCCGCGCATCCGGCACACCCGATGAGCGCCGAGCTCCTCGACGTCCCGGCGGCGGCCGCCGCCGCGGCCCCGCCCCACCCGCTGCGGGAGTTCTGGACCGCGTTCCGGGCGAATCGCGGCGCGGTGATCGGCCTCGCGGTCATCGCGGCGGTCCTGCTCATGGCCGCCCTCGCCGACCTCGTCGCCCCGCACGCGCCGAACCTCACGAACAACGACGCCTTCCTGCGGCCCCCCTTCTGGCAGGAGGGCGGCTCGCTCGCCTACCCGCTCGGCACGGACGCGATCGGGCGCGACATCCTCTCGCGGCTGATCTACGGGGCCCGGCTGTCGCTCTCGATCGGCATCGCCGTGGTGGCGCTCTCGATCGTGGTCGGCACCATGCTCGGGCTCGTGGCGGGCTTCTTCGGCGGCGCCGTCGGCATCGCCATCATGCGGCTGATGGACATCGTCCTGACGCTGCCCTCGCTCCTCCTCGCCATCGTGATCGTGGCGATCCTCGGGCCCGGCCTGATGAACGCCATGCTGGCGGTGGCCGTGGTGGTGCTGCCCCACTACGTCCGCATCGCCCGGGCGGCCGTGCTCTCGGAGACGGCGAAGGACTACGTCACGGCCGCCCGGGTCAGCGGGGCGGGGACGCTCCGGCTGATGCTCCGGGAGGTGCTGCCGAACTGCGCCGCCCCGCTCATCGTGCAGGCCTCCCTCGGCGTCTCGACGGCGATCCTCGACGCGGCGGCCCTCGGCTTCCTCGGCCTCGGCGCGCAGCCGCCGTCCCCCGAATGGGGCACCATGCTGGCCGATGCCCGCGAGTTCGTGCTCCGCGCCTGGTGGGTCGTGACCTTCCCGGGGCTCACCATCCTGGTCACGGTGCTGGCCTTCAACCTCGTCGGCGACGGCCTGCGCGACGCCCTCGACCCCAAGCTGAAGCGCTGAGCCCCGTGCCGCTCCTCGAGATCCGGAACCTCTCCGTCGAATTCCCCTCCGCGGCCGGGACGCTGCGGGCCGTCGACGGCGTCAGCCTCACCCTCGAGGAGGGCGAGGTGCTGGGCGTCGTCGGGGAATCGGGCTCGGGCAAGAGCGTCGCCATGCTGGCGCTGATGGGCCTCGTCGCCTATCCGGGCCGGGTCCGGGCCGACCGCCTCGCCTTCGCGGGCCGCGACCTCCTGGCCATGGCCGGCCGCGAGCGCCGCCGGCTCACCGGCCGCGACGTGGCGATGATCTTCCAGGAGCCGACCACCAGCCTCAACCCCTGCTTCACGGTGGGCTTCCAGATCACCGAGACCCTGCGGCTGCACCTCGGCCTCGACCGCCGGGCCGCGACCCGGCGAGCGATCGCGCTCCTGGAGCAGGTCGGCATCCCGGCGGCGGAGAGCCGGCTCAAGGCCTACCCCCACCAGCTCTCGGGGGGCATGAACCAGCGGGTGATGATCGCCATGGCGATCGCCTGCGACCCCAAGCTCCTCATCGCGGACGAGCCGACCACCGCCCTCGACGTCACCATCCAGGCCCAGATCCTCGACCTGCTGCTGTCGCTCCAGCGCGAGCGCGGCATGGCGCTCGTCCTCATCACCCACAACATGGGGGTGGTCGCCGAGACGGCCGGCCGGATGGTGGTGATGTATGCCGGCCAGGTCATGGAGGAGCGCGCCGCCGGCGACCTGTTCGCGAGCCCCCAGCACCCCTACACCGCGGCGCTCCTCGCGGCCTTGCCGGAGCGCAGCGAGGGCGGGCGCCTCGCCACGATCCCGGGCGTGGTGCCGGGGCTCCACGACCGCCCGCAGGGCTGCCTGTTCTCGCCCCGCTGCACCTACGCCACGGAGCAGTCGCGGACCGTGCGCCCGGACCTGCGGCCCTGGCAGGGCGGGCAGGTCCGCTGCCACTACCCCCTCGGCGATCCCGGCCGGGAGGCCCGCATCCGGGACGACCACCCCGTCCCGGCGGACGAGGCCGGCGCGGGACGCCGGGCCGGCACCGGGGGACGCCCGTGAGCGCGCCCGTCGTCGTCGCGCGCGATCTGCGCCAGACCTACGAGATCCGCCGCGGGCTGTTCCGGGCGCCGGCGCGGCTCCAGGCCGTGGGCGGCATCTCGTTCTCCATCGCGCCGGGGCGGACGCTCGCGGTGGTGGGGGAGTCGGGCTGCGGCAAGTCGACCCTCGCCCGCATGGTGACGCTGATCGAGCCGCCCAGCGCCGGCGGCCTCACCCTCGACGGCATCGACGCCGTGGCGCCGCCCCGCGGCGAGCGCCGCCGCCTGCGCCGCACGGTGCAGCTCGTGTTCCAGAACCCCTACGGCTCGCTCAACCCGCGCAAGCGCATCGGCACGATCCTGGAGGAGCCCCTCGCCATCAACACCGACCTCGCCGGCCCCGAGCGCCGGGCCCGGGCCCGGGCGATGATGGCCCGGGTGGGCCTGCGGCCGGAGCACGACGCCCGCTACCCGCACATGTTCTCCGGCGGCCAGCGCCAGCGCGTCGCCATCGCGCGCGCCCTGATGCTCTCGCCCAAGCTCGTGGTGGCGGACGAGCCGGTCTCGGCCCTCGACGTCTCGATCCAGGCCCAGGTGCTCAACCTGCTGGCCGACCTCCAGGCGGAGCTCGGCCTCGCCTACCTGTTCATCTCCCACGACCTCGGCGTGGTCCGGCACATCGCCCACGACGTGCTGGTGATGTATCTCGGCCTCGCCATGGAGCAGGGGCCGAAGGCCGCGGTCCTCGCCCGGCCGCTCCACCCCTACACCCAGGCCCTGATGGCGGCGACGCCCGGCATCGGCGGCCGGAACCGCGCCCGCGTCGTGCTCAGGGGCGAGCTGCCCTCGCCCCTCGACCCGCCGCGGGGCTGCGTGTTCTCCACCCGCTGCCCGCACGCGACGGAGCGCTGCCGGGCCGAGCGCCCGCCCCTGCGTCCCCTCGACGAGCGGCAGGTGGCCTGCCACTACGCGGAGGAGTTCCGCGGCGGCGCGCCGGCGGCGCCCGGGGCGGGCGCGCCCCCAGCCTGAGGCGCCGGCCGGGGCGGTCCCGGGAGGGCGCGGTCCCGGGCGGCCTCGCGCCCGAACGCCTCCACCACGCAGTCGATGAAGGCCCGGAGCGTCGGGGTCTGGGGCCGCCGGGCCGGGAACAGCAGGTACAGGGGCCGCGACGGCGCCGCGTAGCCCGGCAGGACCGGGACGAGGCGCCCGGCGTCGAGGTCGGCGGCCACGACCGCCTCCGGCTGGAGGATGACGCCGTGGCCGTCGAGCGCCGCGGCGAGGAGGGCGCGCCCGTCGTTGACCTGGAAGCGGCTGCGCACCGCGACGGCGTGGACGCGGCCGTCGCGGGCGAACCGCCACTCCGCGTAGGGCAGGCCCGACCAGTTCACGTAGCTCAGGCAGGCATGCGCGGCGAGGTCCTCGGGGACGCGGGGCGCGCCGTGCGCGGCGAGGTAGGCCGGCGCCGCGCAGGCGACCAGCCGGTGGGGGCCGAGCGCGCGGGCCGCGAGGCCGGTGTCCTTGAGCGGCCCGAGGCGGATCACGGCGTCGTAGCCCTCGTCCACCAGGTCCACGTAGCGGTCGGTGAGCGTCAGCTCGACCTCGACCTCCGGGTAGGCCGCGAGGTAGCGGGTGACGAGGGGCGCGAGGCGGCAGGCGCCGAAGGTGACCGGCGCGTTGACGCGCAGGCGGCCGCGGGGCGTCGTGCTCAGGTCGTGGACGAGCGCCTCCGCGGCCTCCGCCTCGGAAAGGACGGCGCGGGCGCGCGCGTAGTAGGCGCGCCCGACGTCGGTGAGGCTCTGCCGCCGGGTGGTGCGCCGCAGGAGCTGCGCGCCGAGCCGCTCCTCCAGGAAGCCGACGTGCTTGCCCACCATCTGGGCGGAGATCCCGAGCGTCCCGGCCGCCGCCGTGAACGAGCCGAGGTCGGCGGCCCTGACGAACGCCGCCATGCTGGCGAGGCGGTCCATGATTGCCAACCCGTGGTTTCGAGTGCCGCAAGCAGAGCCTCACTTATCGCCGGCCGGTCGTCAAACCACCTCTCGGGGACCGGGCGGCGCCCCGTCCCGGCGCAGCGCCGCCGCAGGCGCGCCCGCGCCGGTCGCCAGGAGGATTCCATGACCAAGCCGCTGCGAGTCGGGATCATCGGCGCGAGCGCCGAGGGGGGCTGGGCGCGGGACGCGCACGTCCCGGCGGTGCGGGCCCTCGACGGCCTGGAGCTCGCGGCCATCGCCACCTCGCGCCGGGAGACCGCGGACGCGTCGGCCCGGGCCTTCGGCGTCGCGGCCGCCTACGGCGACGCCCTGGACCTCGTGCGGGCGCCCGACATCGACCTCGTGACGGTCGCCGTCAGGGTCCCGGCCCATCGCGCCCTGGTGCTGGCGGCGCTCGCGGCGGGCAAGCACGTCTACTGCGAGTGGCCGCTCGGCCGCGACGCCGCCGAGGCGGAGGAGATGGCGGCGGCGGCGCGGGCGGCGGGGGTCCGGGCGGCGATCGGGCTCCAGCTCCGGGGCAACCCGGCGGTGCGGCGCGCACGCGCGCTGGTCGCGTCGGGCGCCATCGGGCGCCTGCTCGGCGTGAGCGTGTCCTCCGCCACCGCGGCGTTCGGGCCGGACGTGCCCGCAGGCATGCTCTACGCCGAGGAGCCCGGGAACGGGGCGAACCTCGTGACCATCCAGGGCGCGCACACGGTCGACCTCGCCGTCGCGGTGGCGGGCGCGCTCCGTGACGCGAGCGCGCTCGCGACGACCCGCTACCCCTCGGTCCGGGTCGGCGGCGAGCGGGCGGCGCGCACCACCTTCGACCACCTCCTGGTGCAGGGCCGCCTCGCGGGCGGCGGCACGCTCTCGGTCGAGGTGGCCGGCGGGCGCCCGCCCGAGACCCCGTTCCGCCTGGAGGCCGTCGGCGAGGCGGGCATCCTGAGGCTGGACGGGGGCGCGGCGCGGGGGGTCCAGTCGGGCCGCCTGACCCTGACGCGGGACGGCGCGGTCCAGCCCCTCGACGCCGCCGGGCCCGCAGGCCTGCCGGAGGCGGCAATCAACGTCGCCGGGATCTACGCGGCCCTGCGCGACGACATCGCCGGCGGGACGTCGGAGACGGCCGGCTTCGAGCACGCGGCGCGCCTCACGCGGCTCGTCGAGGACCTCCTCGCGTCCTCCCGGGACGGCGGCCGCCGGCCGGCGGGGCGCTGGCCCGAGGCCTGAGGCCCCGTGCTCACGGGGTGTTCAACGCCCCCGGGCGTGCGCGGCCGGCCGTTCGCGGCTACGATCAAGGCCTCCCGGGGGAAGCCGCAGCGGCCCGCATCGTGCACGATCACGCCTCGAGTGCCGCCAGGCCCGCTCCCTCCGCCAGGAGGACGGCCGCGCGGCTCGCCTCCCGCACGGCCCTGCGGACGGCCCGCCTGCGCCACTGGCTCTCCGGCCGGCTGCCCCTGCGGGCCAGGGGGCGGCTCTCGGCCAACGTCCGCTCGGCGGAGCTCGCGGGGCTCGCCTTCGCGTTCCGGGCGCGGGCGCTCGCCATCGCGGTCGTGTCGCTCTGGCTGCTGCTCCTGGTGCCCTGGCCGCGCGACCTCTACTACCTCTCGGCCGCCGGGCTGTTCTTCGTCCTCGGCTTCATCCCCTACCGCCTGCGCCGCCACCGGCGCGCCGCGGCGATCAAGCTCGGCTTCATCGTCCTCGACATCGCCCTCGTGACGGGCGTCATCATCGTGCCGCCGCCGGCGGGGCTCGGCATCGACTGGCCGGTCCAGACCCGGCTGCGCAGCCAGGAATTCCTCTACCTGCTGCTCCTCCTCGCCGAGGCCGCGCTCACCTACTCGCCGTTCGCCGTGGTCTGGACCGGGCTGTGGACCATGGCGATCTGGTCCCTCGGCGTGTGGCAGGTCTACCTGCGGGACGACACGACCCGGTTCTCGGACGTGGCCCGGGCGGGCCGGCTCAGCGCCGAGGCGTCCCTGCGCACCTACCTCGACCCGGCCTTCGTGGGCCTGACGCAGTGGTGGACGCAGATCATCGTGGCGGGCCTGTTCACGGCCCTCCTCGCCATCGCGGTGGGGCGCAGCCGCGGCACGATGCTGGCCCAGGTGCGGGCCGAGGTGGTGCGCGCCGACCTCGCCCGCTACGTCTCCCCCGACGTCGCCGACGCCCTCGCGGCCCGGGCGCATGCGGGCTTCGGCGCGCCCCGGACCCGGGTGGTGGCGGTGCTGTTCGCCGACGTGGTGGGCTTCACGACCCTGAGCGAGCGCCTGGCGCCGGAGCGCAGCTTCGCGCTGCTGCGGGGTTTTCGCGAGCGCAGCTGCAAGGTCGTGTTCCGGCACGCCGGCACCCTCGACAAGTACCTCGGCGACGGCTTCATGGCGACCTTCGGCGGCCTCGACGAGCGGGGCGACGGGGCGGCGCGGGCCCTTTCCTGCGCGGTCGACCTCCAGCGCGAGGTCGACGCCTGGAACGCCAAGCGCGCGGGCCGCGGGGCCGAGCCCGTGCGGGTCGCGGTCGGGGTCCATTACGGGCCCGTGGTGATCGGCGACATCGGGGCGGACCAGCGGCTCGAGTTCTCGGTGATCGGCGACGTCGTCAACGTGGCGAGCCGGCTCCAGGAGGCGACCCGCGAGCTCGGGGGCCGGATCGTCGCCTCCGAGGCCTGCCTCGTCGCGGCGCGGCGGGAGGCCGGCGCGCCGCCCTTCGGGCGCGCCATGCCCCTCCAGGTGCGCGGCCGGCGCCAGCCGATCCGCGTCCACGTCGCCGAGTGAGGCGGCCCCCCGCGGGCGGGCCGCGCCCCGGTCACAACACCTCGGTGCCGGAGGCGGCCGGCGCGGGCGACGGGGCGTGGCGGGCGCTCTGGAACAGGCGCTCGCTCGTCAGCTTCAGGAAGTAGAAGCCGAATTCCGGGTTCTGGTAGTAGAGCTGCTTGACGTCCGAGTAGGGCACCCCGAGGGCGATGCCGGGCGCGACGCAGACCAGGGTGCCGGTGCGCAGGTTGCCGGGCGAGAGCATGCCGAGCTCGCCCACGATGGCGCCGGGACCGATCTCGATGCCGAGCTCCGCGATGCGGAAGCGCCCGCTCTCGACGTAGAACATCTCGGCCGCCGCATCGCCCTTGCGGAACAGCACCTCGCCGGCGGCGAAGCGGCGGGACGTGCCGAAGGGCTTGAGCCAGTCGAGGGAGAGGTCGCCGTCCGCGGCCTTCTCCACGTCGCGCACGAGGCGGACCATCTGGTAGAGCCGCCAGGCGTTGAACGGGATCTGGATCGCCTCCGTGAGGACGACCGGCATGCTGGCCGTCAGGATGCCGTAGCTCAGCACCGCCACGCTGGCGAGGATCGAGACGATCCGCAGCGGGATCATCGTGCTCATCGCCGAGGAGGCGATGGTCAAAGCGGTCCCGAGGTAGCCGATCGCTTCCACCCAGTTCATCACGCCCCCTCGTGCTCGCGCCCGCGCGCCGGACCGCAGGGTTAGCGGGCGCGGGCCGCCAGCGCCAGGAGGCAGGGCCCGGGCCCGCCCGCTCAGGGCCGGTCCCCGCCGCCCGGGGCCGCAGCCCGCCCGGCAGCCCGCCCCGGCCTCAACCAAGAGTCACTACAATCAAGTCAAGAAACTCTTTTCCAGATCCCGGTGCATCGGCCGGCAGGTCGCTCCCGCGCGAGACGAGGATCGTCGTCGCGCGGGCGTGCGCCAGTTGATCTCCCGGAAGGAACCACGCTACAATTTCCCCTCACCGGAGCCGACCGCCATGCTGCCCGTGGACGCAACGACACTCGCGGCGATCGCCCGGCGGCAGAGCGGGTCGCGCAGGCAGGCCCAGCAGGCGATCATCGCAGGAGCCGGCGCCGTCCTGGCCGCGACGCTCGAGCAGTCGCAGATCAGCACGCCGCTGCGGATCGCGCATTTCCTGGCGCAGATCGCGCACGAATCCGACAGCTTCTGCACCACCGTCGAGTACGCGAGCGGCGAGGCCTACGAGGGGCGGGCCGACCTCGGCAACACCCAGCCGGGCGACGGGCCGCGCTACAAGGGCCGCGGCCTGCTCCAGCTCACCGGCCGGGCGAACTACCGGGCCTTCGGCACGCTCCTGCACCTCGACCTCGAGGGGCAGCCCGGCCTGGCGGCGGATCCGCCCGTCTCGCTGCGCATCGCCTGCGCCTACTGGACGACGCGGCGCAGCCGCAACGGCGTCGGCCTCAACCAGCTCGCCGACCGGGACGACGTCCGCGCAATCACGCTGGTGATCAACGGCGGCCTGAACGGCCTCGACGACCGGATCTTCTACCTCGGCCGGGCCAAGGCCGTGGTCACGGCCCTGGCGGCCGCGGGCGTGGTCCCGGGCCCCATCGACGGGCAGCCGGTCCTGCACCTCGGCGAGAAGGGCGACGACGTCGCGGCGCTTCAGCACCAGCTCGCCGCACGGGGCTACGGCCTCACCATCGACGGGCATTTCGGCCCGGCGACCGCCCTGGCGGTCCAGCACTTCCAGGCGGGCGCGGGCCTCGCCGCGGACGGGATCGTCGGCGCCGCGACCTGGGCGGCCCTCACGGTCCTGGCGGCCGCCTGACTCAGCGCCGCGCCGCCGGCATCACCGCCGGGCCGGAGAAGCGGCCGGCGCCGGGGCCGTCCTCGGCCTCGGCCCGGAACCGGGTCGCCACCCCGCCGGCCGGGGCGGCCACGAGGCCGGCCGGGGGCGCGTCGCGGCGCGCCGCGCGGGTCTGGGACAGCCGCACCGGCGCGGCGGGATCGGCCACCGGGTCCGAGGCGGCGGCGAACAGGGCGCGCAGGTGCGCCTTCGGGTCGGAGGACGCCGCGAGGGCGGGCGCCGGGGAGGGACGGGCCGGACGGGGCTGCAGCATGGCGCCGACGGCGGCAGGATCGGCCGAGGCCACCTGCACCAGCGTCGGCCGGAGCGGCGGCAGCGGCACGGCGATCAGCACCTCGGCGAGCGCCGCGAACTCGGAGGGCCGGCGCGGCGGCAGCGGCGCCGCCACGGTCTCGGGAGGGGCCGGGGCGGCGGGCGCCGCCGTTCCGGCGACCGCGGG
>NZ_QOWC01000226.1 GCF_003574465.1 Methylobacterium crusticola | reverse complement strand
CCGACGCCCGCAGCCGGGCCGACGCCCGCAGGCGGGCCGACGCCCGCAGGCGGGCCGAGGCCCGGGCGGGCCGGCTTGCGGCGGCCCGCTGGGGCCTCACCCCCGCGCCAGCGCGACCGCGGCCCGGGTCAGCGCACCGTCCGGCCGGGCCAGCCCGTCGAGGATCGAGAAGTGGTCGTCGTCGAGGGGCAGGAGGTCGCCGGGCAGGCCGGCCCGCGCCCGGGCGGCCTGGTACTCGGCCGACTGGCGGCGCAGCTCGGGCAGCTCCCGGGTGCCGAAGGCCACGGTCAGGGGGCCGGACGCGGCGGGCAATTGCCGGATCGGCGACAGGGACGCGACCTCCTCCGGCGTCAGGCGCAGGGCGTCGTCGAGGGCGGTCCGGCGGATGGGCGCGAGGTCGAAGACGCCGCTGACCGCGAGCCCGGCATCGACCCCGGGCCAAGCCATGGCGAGCGCCGCGAGGTGGCCGCCCGCGGACCAGCCCGAGACGACGAGGCGCCCGCGGGCGGCGTGCGCGCGCAGCCAGGCGACGGCCGCCCGCACCTCGCCCGCGAGAGCCGTCAGGGTGGCCTCGGGGCAGAGGGTGTAGCCGATCATCGCCACGTCGAGGCCGTGGGCGAGCGGTCCCTCGGCGAGGCAGGAGAAACCCTCCTTGGCGTTGCGCTGCCAGTAGCCGCCGTGGATGAAGGCGAGGAGCGGCGCCTGCGCGCGGCCGCAGCGAAAGACGTCGACGCGCCGGCGCGCCGCCTCGCCGTAGGGCAGGTCGAGCTCGCCCGGATGCGCCGCCCGGAAGGCGGCGCTGCGCTCGCGCAGGCGCGCCATCGCGTCGGCGCTGCCCGGCACGGCGCCGGAATTGTCGTAGGCGGCGCTCAGGGCGGCGCGGTCCATGGTGCGCCAGTCGGCCTCAGGCATCGTCGCCCGTCCCGCGGTACCACGCCAGAAGGTCGCGGCCCTGCCAGAACAGCACGTCGGACCGGGCCTGGAGCGCGTCGAGCAGCCGCTCGATTGCGCCGATGCGGTGCGGCACGCCGGTGATGTAGGGGTGGATGGCGAACCCCATCACCTTGGCGCCCCCGAGGGGCCCGTCGCCGGCGGCCTCGGCGGCGAGCCGCTCGACCTGGGCCAGGGCCCGCTCCACGAACTCGTCGGCCCGGTGATGCTGGATCGCCAGGAGCGGGATGTCGTTGAGCTCGACCGAGTACGGCAGGGTGACGAGGGGGCCGTGCGCCGTGGCGATGCGGCAGGGCCGGTCGTCCATCACCCAGTCGCCGACATAGGCGATCCCCGCCGCCGCCAGGTGGTCGGGCGTGTCCAGCGTCTCGGTCAGGCCGGGGCCGAGCCAGCCCAGCGGCGGCGCGCCGGTGAGCCGCGCGATCGCCTCGATGGTGCGGGCGATCATGGCGGGCTCGTCCCCGACCCGGTGGGTCGGCACCTGGTGGAAGCCGTGGCCCATGAACTCCCAGCCGGCATCCCGCGCCGCGCCGGCGACCCGCGGGTAGGCCTCGCAGACCGAGCCGTTGATCGACAGGGTCGGGCGCAGGCCGCGCCGGGCGAAGGCCTCGAGGAAGCGCCAGAACCCGACCCGCATCCCGTACTCGTGCCAGGCCCAGTTCGGCAGGTCGGGCAGCAGGGCCGCGGCCGTCGGCGCCACGAGCACCTGCCGGGGCATCGGGTTGTCGATGAGCCAGTGCTCGACGTTGACCACCGGCCAGATCGCGACGTGCTTGCCCTCGGGCAGGGCGAGGCGCGGGCGGTCGACCGCCGCCCGGTAGGCGAGGCGGCGCTCGGGGCGGCGGACGTCCTCGGAGGCGGGACCCTGGGTCATGCGGCCTTGCGGGCGTGGTGGCTGTGGAGCTGGCCCGCCAGCATGCGGCGGACATCGTTGAAGTCCGGCGCCGAGACGTCGCGCCGGCGCGGCAGCGCGATGTCGTGGACGGCCTCGATGCGGCCGGGCCCCGGCGACATCACCACCACCCGGTCGGCGAGGAAGATCGCCTCCTCGATGGCGTGGGTGACGAACAGCACCGTGAGCCCGGTGCGGCTCCACAGGTCCAGGAGCTCGTCCTGGAGCCGCTCGCGGGTCATCGCGTCGAGGGCGCCGAAGGGCTCGTCCATCAGCACCACCTCGGCGTCGTTGGCGAGGACCCGCGCGATGGCGACGCGCTGCTTCATGCCGCCGGAGAGCTGGTGGGGATGGGCGTCGGCGAAGCGCTGGAGGCCCACGAGCTCGATGTAGCGCTCGGCGGTCTCGCGCACCTCGGCGGCGGGGCGCCCGCGCGACCGCGGGCCGAACCCGATGTTGTCGCGGACCGTCAGCCACGGGAAGAGGCCGTAATCCTGGAACACCATGCCGCGGCTCGGGCCCGGCCCGGCGATGGGCTTGCCCCACATCAGGGCCTGCCCCTCGCTGGCGGCCTCGAAGCCCGCGACGACGCGCAGGAGCGTGGACTTGCCGCAGCCCGAGGCGCCGAGCAGGCAGATGAACTCGCCCCTGCGCACCGCGAGGCTCGCGCCCCGCAGGGCCTCGACCCGGCGGCCCTGGACGGTGAACACCTTCGAGACGTCCCGGATGTCGAGGATCGGCACGGTCGGCTCAGACATGGTCGCGCTCAGGCATGGGAGGGGCTCCAGGCGAGCAGGCGGCGGCCGATCAGGCTCACGATCCGGTCGGAGACGAAGCCCGACAGGCCGATCACCACCATGCCGCAGATCACGATCTCGGTGCGGGAGAGCTGGCGCGCCTCCATGATGAGCGCGCCGAGGCCCGTGGGCACCCCGGTCATCTCGCCGACCACGATCACCACCCAGGCGAAGCCCAGGCCGAGGCGCAGGCCCGTGAAGATCGACGGCAGGGCCGCGGGCAGCACCACGCGGGCGAACTGCGCCGAGCCGCGGCAGCCCAGCATGGCGGCGGCCTCGAACAGGCGCGGCTCGACCGAGCGGACGCCGAACACCGTGTTGACGAGGATCGGGTAGAAGGCGCCGAGGAAGACCAGGAAGTAGGCCGAGCGGGGCCCCAGGCCGAACAGGATCATGGCCAGGGGCAGCCAGGCCGTGACCGGCACCGGCCGCAGCACCTGGAAGGTCGGGTCGAGGAGCTCGCGCACGAGTGGCACCCGGCCGATCAGGAGCCCGAGCGGGAGCGCGCAGAGCACCGCGAGGCCGAAGCCGCCGAACACCCGGGCCAGGGAGGCGAGGAGGTGGGTCATCAGCGTGCCGCTGAAGGCGTCGTCGTTGATGCCGCCGACCGCGAGGTCCCGGAGCTCGGTCCAGACCTCCGCCGGCGGCGGGATCAGGCTGTAGGGCCGCCCGGCCGTCGCCAGGTGCCAGAGCAGGCCGAGGGCGAGGGGCAGCGCGACGGCGAGCAGGGGCTCGCGCAGGTGCCCGAGGCGCAGGCCCGGCCGGGGCGCCGGCGCGGCGGCCAGGGCCGCGCTCTCGGCCGCGCCCGGGGCCGCGCCGATCTCGGCCGTGCTCACGCGGCCCTCATCTGGTCGACGAAGCGCGTGTCGATGAAGGTGGCGAAGTCCGGCACGCGCTTGATCTGCTTCAGCGCCAGCATGTGCTCGGCGTAGGCCCTGGCCTGCTTGATCTCGGCCGGGCCGAGCTGCCAGGTCAGCTCGACGTTGGGGGCGGAGAGCTCGATCGCCTCGCGCTTCTGGCCGAGCTTCGCCACCGCCATCGCCACCATGGCGTCGCGGTTCCTCGCCGCGAATTCCGTGGCCTTGCGGTGGATGTCGAGCATCTGGCGCACCAGGGCGGGCTTCTCGGCCAGCGTGTCGCGGTGGGCGCCGAACACCATGTTGAGGGCGCCCATCTCGGTCCCGTAGGGATACTCGACGAGCTGGCCGATGCCGCTCGCGAGGCTGACGCCCGGCCCGGGCTCGGCGCCCACGTAGGCGTCGACGTCGCCGCGGGCGAGGGCGATGTGCATCTCGCTGAACGAGATCCGCACCGGCACGATGTCGCGCACGCTCATGCCCTCCTGGCGCAGGCGCTCCAGCACGAACACCTCCTGGGTCGAGCCCGGCCAGATCGCCACGCGCTTGCCCCGGAGGTCCTTGAGGGCGGCGATCCCCCCGTCCTTCCTGGCGATGATCGCCATGCCGCGGTTGCAGGTCGAGGCGATCACCACCAGCGGCTCGCCGGCGGCCGCCCCGAGGGTGGCGGCGGCGATGCCGAAGGTCCCGAAATCGACCGACTTCGTCACGACGGCGTTCTTGCACTCGGTCGGGCTCTCGAAGGGCACCACCTCGACCCTCACCCCCGCCGGCGTGAACTGCTCGTAGAAGTGCGGGGCGATCGAGTGGATCAGCTTCAGGGAGCCCATCCGGATCACGGTCGGCTCCTGCGCCCGCGCGGCGAGCGGGCCCAGCACGAGTCCGGCGCTGAGGCCGGTCAGGACGTCACGGCGGCGGATCATGGCGGCATTCCGGGAGGAGGGACCTGCCGGCACGCTAGGGGAGCGGCGTGTTGCAATCGAGTGCTGGTTTTCGATTGACCCGTTGCGCGCTCGGCAACACTCTGGCGGCCGCAGCGCCGTCCCGCCGCCCGGCCCCGCACGTGGTCCCGCCATGAAGCACCTCCGGACCCTCGCCTACATCGCCGAGATCGCCCGCAGCGGCTCGATCCGGCGCGCGGCCGAGAGCCTGCACATCGCGCCGTCCGCGCTCACCCGGCAGGTCCAGGACCTCGAGTACGAGCTCGGCACGCCGATCTTCGAGCGCATCGCGCAGGGGATGCGCCTCAACGCGGCCGGCGAGCTCCTGGTGCGCCACATCCGCGACCAGATGGCGGACCTCGAGCGGGTGCGCTCGCAGATCGCCGACCTGTCGGGCGTGCGGCGGGGCCACGTCGCCCTGGCGTGCAGCCAGGCCTTCGTCACCCACGTCATGCCGGACGAGGTCGAGGCCTACCGGGCCCGCTTCCCCCTCGTGTCCTTCACCGTGCAGGTGCGCGACCACGTCCAGGCGGTGGCGGCGCTGACCGCCTTCGAGGCCGACCTCGCCCTGGTGCTCCAGCCGCCGCCCTCCGCCGACCTGCACGTGCTGCTCGCCTGCCGGCAGACGCTCTGCGCCCTGATGCGGGCGGCCCATCCGCTCGCCCGGGAGGCCGGGCCGGTGCGCCTGCGCGACTGCCTCGCCCACCCGCTCGCCCTGCCCGACCGCACGCTCGCCATCCGCCACCACCTCGACCGCGCCGCCGCCCGGATGGGGGCCCCGCTCCGCCCGGCGATGGAATCGGGCTCCCTCGAGTTCCTGCGCAACCAGGTCCTGCGCGAGGACGTAGTGAGCTTCCAGGTCCCGAGCGGCATCCCGGACGACCCCCGGCTCCGGGCCCGCCCCGTCGACCCCCGCGACCTCGACGCCATGGCGATGATCCTCGGGCAGCTGCGGGGCCGGATGCTGCCCGTCGCGGCGGCCAAGTTCGCCGACCAGCTCGCCCTGAACCTGAGCCGCCGCTACGGGACGGGCCTGGGCTGAGGGGAACGGGGGCCGGCCGCGGGGGTCCGGCGCGCGCACCTGACGCATTCCCGGGTCGGCGGCGGCCTTCGGCCCGATCTCGCCTTCGGGCCGAAGGCCGCCTATTGCTTCCGGCTCAGCCGCACGCACGATGCGGCCCGGCGGCCCGGCGGCCCGGCGGCCCGGCGGCCGGCACGGCGGCGCGCGGGTCCATCGGGCTCCCGGGCCCCTCGCGGCGGGCGGCCGGACGACGAGAGGCGAGGACCGGCATGGGTCTCCATCACGCGCCGCACGGCCACGACGGCCACGGCCATCCGGCGCACGACCATCCGGACCACGGCCACGGGGGGCACGGCCACGGGGCGCACGGCGGCGGGCACCGCCACGGCGCCGGGCACGTCCACGCGCCGGCGAGCTTCGGCCGGGCCTTCGCCATCGGCATCGCGCTCAACACCGGGTTCGTGCTGGTCGAGGCCGCCTACGGCGTCCTGGCGGATTCCGTGGCGCTGCTGGCGGATGCGGGCCACAACCTCTCCGACGTGCTCGGCCTCGTCCTCGCCTGGGGGGCGGCGACGCTGGCGCGGCGCCGGCCGAGCGCGCGCTTCACCTACGGCCTGCGCGGCTCCTCCATCCTGGCGGCGCTGTTCAACGCGGTGTTCCTGCTGATCGCCGTGGGGGCGATCGGCTGGGAGGCGGTGCAGCGCTTCAGCACGCCCGCCCCGGTGCCGGGGGCGACCGTCACGGTGGTGGCGCTCGTCGGCATCGCGGTGAACGGCGTCACCGCCTGGCTCTTCGCCTCCGGGCGCAAGGGCGACCTCAACATCCGGGGCGCCTACCTGCACATGCTGGCGGACGCGGCCGTCTCGGCCGGCGTCGTCGTGGCGGGCCTCGTCATCGTGGCCACGGGCTGGACCTGGGTCGACCCGGCGACGAGCCTCGTCATCGTGGCGGTGATCGTGGCGGGCACCTGGGGGCTCCTGCGCGACAGCGTCGTGCTCTCCCTCGACGCGGTGCCGCCGGGCATCGACCCGGCGGCCGTGCGCCGCTGCCTCGCCGAGCGCCCGGGCGTCGCCGAGGTGCACGACCTGCACGTCTGGCCGATGAGCACCACCGAGACCGCCCTCACGGCCCACCTGGTGATGCCGGGCGGCCACCCGGGCAACGCCTTCCTGGGGGAGTGCGCCGGGGTGCTGAGGGAGCGCTTCGGCATCGCCCACGTGACGATCCAGGTGGAGATCGCCGGCGGGCCGGCCTGCGCGCTCGCGCCGGAGACCGTCGTGTAGGCTCCCGCCTCGTCGCCACGGGGGCCGGAGCCGGGGGCGCGGCGCGCCCCGGCCGGCCGCGCCCTCAGCGCTTGCGCAGCCAGAGGCTCGACTCGTAGGCGCCCGCCGGCAGCGGCAGCCGCTCCACCACCGACCCGGCGAGGAGACCGGTCCCGGCCGCGACGTAGCGGCTGGCGAAGACCGGCGCGTAGGCTCCGCCCTGGAGCAGCGCGCCGACCGCGACCTGCTCGTTGTAGCCGCGCCAGGCCCACGCCGCCGGGTAGGCCTCCGGCAGGAAGACGTCGTGCAGGTGGACGAGCACCCCGGGGGCGAGGCGGGGCAGCACGTCGAGCAGCACCCGGTCGACGTCGGTGCCCGGCATGGCGACGTGGCTCGAATCGACGAACAGCACGTCGCCGGCCGCGAGGCCGGCGGCCGCCGCGGCGTCCGCCTCGCCGAACAGGCGCGCGGCGTGGCGCACCGGCAGGTCGGCCAGGGTCGCGCGGGGCGCGGGGTCGATGCACGTGATGGCGGTCGCGAGGCCGCCGTCGCGCACGGCCTGGGCCAGGAAGCGGGTCGAGTGGCCCGACCCGATCTCGACGATCCGGCGCGGCCGCTCCCGCCGCACCAGCGCGTAGGCGGCGGCCGCGTCGAGGCGGGGGAACCAGTCCTGCTCGAAGCGGGGCGGGCGTGCGCCGACGAGGCCCGGGCCGCCGGCGGCGATGCGGGCGAGGTCGGGGCCGAGGGCCTCGATCTCCGCCAGGAGGCTCCGGAAGGCGGGCTCGGCCGCCGCCAGGATCGGCCGCAGGGCGGGGTAGCCCGCCGGCCGGGCCGCGGCGGCGTGGCGGTAGGGCACGAAGAACCCCTGCGGCCGGCCGCCGAGCAGCGTGCGCAGACCCTGCCCGGCCCGGCGCAGGCGCGCCCGGGTCATCCCGCCTTGCGCACCTGCGCGGCGTCGAGCTTCGGCGTGATGCCGGGGCCGTCGATGGGCGGCGGCGGCACGGTGGCGGGCGACTCGACCGGCCCCCGGAGGGCGGCGGCGAGGCGGCCGCGCTCGAACAGCAGCACCACGACGATCGCCATGGCGAAGGGCAGGAGCAGGTAGAACAGGCGGAAGATCAGCACGGCGGCGAGCACGTCGGTCTTCGGCAGGTCCGGCATCGCCGTGATGAAGACGAGCTCGAACACCCCGAGCCCGCCGGGCGCGTGCGACACCAGGGCGACGGAGAACGAGGCCAGGAACACCGCCAGCACCACGAGGAAGCCCGGGTTCCCGGCCTCCGGCAGCGCGAAGTAGATGATGCCGGCCGCCCCCAGGAGCTCGAGGGGCGCCGCCACGAGCTGGCGCACCATGATGCGCGGCCGCGGGTACTCGATCTTGAAGGCGCGGATCGTCAGGGGCCGGAAGTGCAGGATCGACCCGACGACGTAGAGGGCCACGAACGCGAGGAGCGCCGCGCCGATGATGCGGGCCGTGGTCGGGCTCGCCAGCATGGGGGGCAGCAGGTCCTTCAGCCGCTCCAGGAGGTCGGGCTTCAGCACCAGCACCGCGCCGCCGAGGAGCGCCGTGCCGAGCCCGAACGTGAACGAGCAGAGGGCGACCAGGACGGCGATCTGGGGGGCCGAGAGGCCCTTCGACGAGTAGGCGCGGTAGCGGACGACCGCGCCCGAGAAGACCGAGGCGCCGATGTTGTGGGAGAGCGCGTAGGTGGTGAAGGAGCAGACCGAGACGAAGAGCCAGGAGATGCCCTTCACGCCGAGGTGCAGCAGCGCGATGCGGTCGTACCAGGCGAGGGCCGCGTAGGCGACGAGGGTGGAGGCGATCGCGAGGAGGTAGCGGTGGGGCGGGATCGCCCGCAGGCTCGCCTCGACGTCGGCGAAGGACAATCCCTTCAGGAGGTGCCAGAGCAGGTAGACCGACACCACGACGGCCACGAGGCCGATCGCCGGCCAGATGAAATCACGGATCTTCTTCATCTCAGGGCCCGCCGCATCCTCGTGTCGGCGCGCTTCTGCCCGAGCGCGCCCGTCGCCGCAAGGACGATCCCCCGCCCGACGGGGCCCTCCTCCCACGCGATCGTGACGGTTTCGTGCCGCCGGGGCGGCGGGCCCCGGACCGCGGCGCCGGCGCGCTCAGAGGCCGCGGGCATCGAGCCAGTCGAGGATCTGGCGCGCCACGCCCTCGGCCCCGTGGTCGAGCTGGAGGAAGTGGGCGATGGCCGGGACGGTGCGGTGCTCGGCGCCGTGGTAGAGCGCCGTGCGCCAGGTCGTCGCCGGCCAGATCATGCGGTCGTCGGCCCCGCCCATCACCAGGGCCGGCAGGCCCGCGAAGGCGGCCGAGAGCGGGAAGGCCGGCCAGTGCGCCTCCGCCAGGGCGAAGGGGCTCTCGGAGGACATCCGGGCCGCGTAGGCCTGCGCCCGGGCGACCGGCAGCCCCTCGGAGAACAGCCAGTGCCGGGCGAGCGCCACCGCCGGCTCGCGGCCCGGCAGCAGGGAGCCCGCCAGGGCCTCGACCCAGAAGCCCGCATCCGTGAGGGCGATGCGGGAGCCGACCAGGGAGAGCCCGTCCGGCGGCAGCGAGGCGAGGAGGACGAGGCCCCGCATGGCCGCCTGCCCGATCAGCCGCTGGGCGAGGAGGCCGCCGAGGGAGTGGCCGACCACCACCGGCGGCTCGCGCCACTGCGCGAGGCCGAGGCGGAGGTCGTCGAGGTAGTCGCCGAGGGAGGTCGTGCGCAGGGCCCCGGCGCCCTCGCTGCCGCCGTGGCCGCGCAGGCTCAGGGCGGCGGCGCGCCGGCCGC
Source organism: Methylobacterium crusticola (assembly GCF_003574465.1). Taxonomy (GTDB): domain Bacteria; phylum Pseudomonadota; class Alphaproteobacteria; order Rhizobiales; family Beijerinckiaceae; genus Methylobacterium; species Methylobacterium crusticola. The sequence continues at coordinate 2,953 of NZ_QOWC01000226.1, read as the reverse complement.
GCCGGGCGAGGTGGGGCAGGAAGATCTCCTGCCACATCCAGGCGCCCCCGAAGGCGCCGTGCAGGAACAGGAGCGGCGCCCCGCGGGGCTCGCCGGCCGGCCGCGCCTCGATCCACTCGAGGGCCGGCCCGTCGCGGCGGTGGATCAGGCGGGTCGACACGGTCGCCGCCGGCTCGGTGACGACGCTGAAGCGACGCCTCTCCTGCCCATATCCGTCGTGCATGCTCGCGCGTCCGCAACCCGATCGACCGGTCACGACAACGTCCGTCCGACGGCGGCGTTCGGCCCCTCGACCTTAGCGCAAAGCTTGACGGAGCGACAGCCGCCGGCGAAGGGATCGCGTCCGAGGCCCGGCCGCATGGTTGACGCCGTCCCGACGGGACGCCCGGGCCGGCGCAGCGCAAGGAGTGACCCGGCATGACGGACGGACCCCGCGACGCCCCGCGCCTGTGCCTCGACGGGATCACGCCCGTGCCGCCGACCCACGTCGCCGCGGTGGTGACCTACCTGGAGAGGCGCGAGCCCCCTGCCCGGCCGGCGGCGGCGCCCGGCCTGCCCCTCGCGGCGATCGGGCCGGACCTCGCCCGCTACCGGGCGCTCTACGCCCGGGTCGGCGCGCCCTGGCTCTGGTTCGGCCGGGCGCGGCTCGACGACGCGGCGCTCGGCGCCGTCCTGGGCGACCCGGACGTCGCGGCCCTGGCACTCGTCGAGGGCGGCCGCGACGTCGGGCTCCTCGAGCTCGACTGGCGCCGGCCCGGCGAGGCGGAGCTGGTCTATTTCGGCCTCGCCCCGGGGGCGATCGGCCGCGGCCTCGGACGGCGCCTGATGGACGAGGCCCTCCGCCGGGCCTTCGCGCGCCCGATCGGGCGGCTCTGGGTACACACCTGCACCCTCGACCATCCGGGCGCGGTGGCGTTCTACGAGCGCTCGGGCTTCCGCGCCTACGCGCGCGTCGTGGAGGTCACGCCCGACCCGCGCCGCGGGGGCGCGCTGCCGCGGGACGCCGCCCCGCACGCGCCCCTCCTCGACGCGGGACCGTGAGAGGGGAGCGCCGGCGGATCGCTCCGGCCCCGCGGGGCGCCGGGGCGGCCGCCCGGTCCCCTCAGGCGCGGGCCCGGCCGAGGCCGATCGCGTCCATGCTGGCCTGGTCGCGGGCGGTCTCGGCGGCGCGCTCGGTCGTCCGCTCGCGGTCCTCCAGGATCTCGACCTTCTTCAGCTCCTCGAACGCCTCGGCGAGGGCGGCCTTGGCCTCGTCGAGCTGCACGTGGAGGTCGGAGGCGGAGCGGCGGATGTTCTCGCGGCGCTGGGCGGCCGCGCGGGCGTAGGTCGGGTAGGCGAAGTGGGCCGGGTCGGAGATCCCGGCCCGCTGCTCCTCCTGCGCGATCTCGCGGTCGAGGTCCGCGCCCATGCGGGCGAAGTCGGCGATCATCGCCTCGATCTGGGCGACACGGCGGCGCTTCTCGTCGGCCTGGAAGCGGCGCAAGCGGATGAGCGTTTCCCGCGACTTCATTGGTCCCTCACTGCACGCCGATGGCAGGCCGCCGCGCCCGCCCGCGCGCCGCGCGCCTCTCGGACGGCCGCGGAGGGCAGGCACGCGCACCGGCCTCAAGGCCCGCCGACGATCCCGGCGAGGCGCTGGTAACCCTCGCGGATGGAGGTTGCTTCTTCCTTACCCTGTCCCAGAAAAGCCTCCAGATCGGGCATCAGGGCGATCGCCTCGTCCACCTCCGCCGAGGCGCCGGGCCTGTAGGCGCCGAGGCGGATCAGCTCCTCCATGTCGGCGTAGGTCGAGAGGATCCGGCGGGCCCGGCGCACCACCGGCAGGAAGGCGGGGTCGCAGGAGCGCGGCATCGTGCGCGAGACCGAGCGCAGCACGTTGACGGCCGGGTAGCGCCCGCGCTCCGCGATGGCCCGCTCCATCACGATGTGGCCGTCGAGGATGCCCCGGACCGCGTCGGCGACGGGCTCGTTGTGGTCGTCGCCCTCCACCAGGACCGTGAAGAGCCCGGTGATCGCGCCCTCTCCGGTCCCGGGGCCGGCCCGCTCGAGGAGGCGCGGCAGCTCCGAGAAGACGGTCGGCGTGTAGCCCTTGGCGGTGGGCGGCTCGCCGGCCGCGAGGCCGATGTCGCGCTGGGCCATGGCGAAGCGGGTGATCGAGTCGATCATGCACAGCACCTGCGCGCCGGCATCGCGAAAATGCTCGGCGAGCGCGAGGGTCACGTAGGCGGCGTTGCGGCGCATCAGGGCCGGCTCGTCGGAGGTCGCCACCACCACGACGGAGCGCGCGAGGCCGGCGGGCCCGAGATCGTCCTGGAGGAACTCCTGGACCTCGCGCCCGCGCTCGCCCACGAGGCCGATCACCGCCACGTCGGCGGCGGTGTAGCGCGCCAGCATGGAGAGCAGCACCGACTTGCCGACGCCCGAGCCCGCGAAGATGCCCATGCGCTGGCCCGCGCACAGGGTCAGGAAGGTGTTGATGCAGCGCACCCCGAGGTCGAGGGGCGCCCCGACCCGGCGGCGGGCGTGGGCGGGCGGCGGGTCCGCCTGGAGCCCGTACGCCACGGGCCCGGGCGGCAGGGGCCCGAGGCCGTCGATGGGCCGGCCGAGGGCGTCGATCACGCGCCCGAGCCAGGCGCGGCTCGGGCGGATCGCGCCGGCGCCCTCCGCCCGGACCCGGGCCGGGCAGCCGCGGCGCACGCCCTGGAGCGAGCCGAACGGCATCGCGAGCGCGTGGGCCCCCGAGAAGCCGATGATCTCGCAGGGAACGGCGCCGCCCGGGCCGGCGCCCTCCACGGCCACGTCGAGCCGGCCGCCGAGCCGCATCGCCGCGACCGGGCCGGCGACCTCGACGAGGAGGCCCCGGATGGCGACGACCCGGCCGAACACCTCGAGGCCCTCGACGCCCTCGAGGGCGGCGCGCGCGCGCGCGAGGGCGCCGGGGCCCGCCTCGCCG
>NZ_KZ984643.1 GCF_003574465.1 Methylobacterium crusticola | reverse complement strand
CTCGAGCTTCAGGAAAATATCGACTGCCATGACTTCGTCACTCCCTCCAGCCCACGACGCGGCGTGGGCGACGTTGAAGACGCGCGCGAGATCGCGTGTCCGGCGATGCCCGGGTCCCGGCGCGGGCGCGAGGCTCGCGGACGGGGCCCGGGCAGCCGCCGGCGGCGACCATCCGGGCGAGGGCCCGCACCGGGCGCGGCCCTCGGACAGGATTCCGGGAATTGAGAGCGGGTCGGGTCCCGGCCGCTGCGCGGCCGCGAGCCCCGGTGCTGGTCGGCCCTGGCCTCAGGCGGAGAGGCGAGGCTCGCCTCTCCGGAGCCGGCCGGGCCCCGCGGACGCTAGGACTTCGCCGCCGGCAGCCGCGACACGAGGCTCATGCCGATGTCCATTCCCTCGAGCTGGTAGTGCGGCCTGAGGTAGAACTTGGCCGAGTAGTAGCCCGGGTTCTCCTCGTTCTCGAAGATGTCGACCCGCGCGTCCGCCAGGGGCTTGCGCGCCTTGGTCTGCTCCGAGGAGTTCTTGGGATCGCCGTCGACGTACTGGTTGATCCACTCCTGGAGCCACTTCGTCAGCTGCTCCTTCTCCTTGGTCGAGCCGATCTTGTCGCGGACCATGCACTTCAGGTAGTGCGCGAACCGGGACACCGCGAACATGTAGGGCAGGCGCGACGACAGGTTGTCGGACGCGGTGGCCTCGACGCCCTTCTCGCCGAAGAACGATTTCGGCTTGTAGAGGGATTGCGCGCCGATGAAGGCGGCCTTGTCGGTGTTCTTGCGATGGATCAGCGGGATCAGCCCGGCCTTGGCCAGCTCCGCCTCGCGCCGGTCGCTGATGGCGATCTCGGTCGGGCACTTGAGGTCGACGCCGCCGTCGTCCGTCGGGAAGGTGTGGCTCGGCAGGTTCATCACCTCGCCGCCGGACTCGACGCCGCGGATGCGCACGGTCCAGCCGCAATCCTTGTAGGCGCGGTTGATGTTCGTCGCCATCGCGTAGGCGGCGTTCATCCAGGCGTAGTTCTCGCCCTTGTGGCCGTCCGTCTCCTCCTCGAAGGCGAACTCCTCCACCGGCTCGGTCTTCGCGCCGTAGGGGACGCGGGCGAGCACCCGCGGCAGGCACAGGCCGACGTAGCGGGAATCGGGCGCGTCGCGCAGGGACTTCCAGGCGGCGTAGTCGGGCGTGTCGAAGATCTTGCCGATGTCGCGCGGATTGGCGAGCTCGGTGTAGGAATCCATCCCGAGGAGGTTCGGATCCGCCCCGGTGAAGAAGGGCGCGTGCGCGGCGCCCGCGATCTTGCTGAGGTCGCGCAGCAGCGACACGTCGGTCGGCTGGTGGCTGAAGTAGTAGTCGCCGATCAGGCAGCCGAACGGCTCGCCGCCGAGCTGGCCGAACTCCGCCTCGTAGATCTGCTTGAACAGCGGGCTCTGGTCCCAGCGCGCGCCCGGATACTGCCGCAGCTCGCGGTAGAGCTCGGTCTTGGAGGCGTTGAGGACCCGGATCTTCAGGGTCGAGTCCGTCTCCGAGTTCATGATGAGGTGGTTGAGGCCGCGCCAGGCGCTCTCGATGCGCTGGAACTCCTCGGCGTGCAGGATCTCGTTGACCTGCGCGGTCAGCTTCTCGTCGAGGCGGGCGATCATCTCCTCGATCGTGTCGAGGACGTCGTCCTTGATGACGTCCGCGTTCGCGAGCGCCTGGTTGACCAGGGTCACGACCGCGTTCTCGACCTCCGTCTGCGCCCGGTCGGTGCGCGGCTTGAAGCTCTGCCGCAGCACATCCGAGAAGTCGCCGGGTTCGGTCGTCTGGCCAGCGGCTCCGCCCCGCTGCTGCTCTAAGCTCGTCGTTCCTGATGCCATGATCGCCTCTTAGCCTTGTTTCCCGGTGCAGGGCCGCGCGGCGCCGCGCAACGACCTCGTCCCTGGGCTCCCCGATTCCGCACCATGCTCCGGCGCGCCGCGCGGCGCCTCTCCGGAGCCGATCCCGGTCCCGACGGGAACGGCGGCGGCTCCGGGTTCCGATCGCAGGGCGCGCCGCGCGGCCCGAGCGCCGGGCCCGTCACCGGAGGAAGCCCGGGGACGGACGCGGGCCGGCGCGGCGCCGCCCGGGCTCACTCCTCCGGCTTGCCCGCAGGCGCGGCGTCCTGCGCCTCCGTCCGGGCCCGCCCGAGCTGCTCGCGCAGGGCCTCCATCTTGGCCGGGTCCTTGAGCAGCGCCTTGATCTCGCCGCTGGCCGCGGCCTTCCCGTCCATGTAGCGCAGGAGGTTCGAGAGCTGCTCGCGCGCCTCGAGGATCTTGGCCAGGGGCTCGACCTGACGGGCGACCGCCGCGGGGCTGAAATCGTCCATCTTGTTGAAGCTGAGATTGACCGACAGCTTCTCGTCGTCCTCGGCGGAGAGCCGGTTGCGGACCCGGAAGGCGACGCCCGGCTTGATCGCCGACATCCGCTTCTCGAAGTTGTCCATGTCGAACTCGGTGAACGTCCGATTGCCGAGCTTCTCCTTCTCGACGCCCGGCGCGTTGCCCGACAGGTCGGCCATCACCCCCATGACGAACGGCAGCTCGATGTTCTTCTCGGCATCGTAGGGATCTTCATAGGTAATGTGGACCCGTGGCGGGCGGTTGCGCTTGATGAACTTCTGCCCTGAGTCAGCCATTTAAGCCTCCGGCCAGCTGGGAAATCCGCGGTGCCGACGCGTGCGGATACCACCACAGAACTGATTTTCGGACAAGATGCAAAGTCAGGCGCCGAGACGTCACCCCTCAGAACTCGTCCTTCGTCTCACTATACTCGTGCCACGATAGGGCCCGCCGGGCCGCGCGGCTGTGCGTTTAGTCACTTTCCCGCGCGAGCCGCACCCCCGGGAGCACGTCCGACAGGATGCTGAGGAAGTCCTGGTTGATCATGGCGCAGGCCCGGTCGGTGAAGAGCGGGATCGGGCTCGACGGCTCGCTCGCCCGGTAGAAGGCCGCGACCTCCTTCAGGAGCGCGACGGCGCCGGCCCGGGACGCGACCTCGTAGGCGGGCGGCGGGGCGTCGCCGTCCGCGCCGGAGGGCAGGCCGCGCTCCCCGGTCTCCTCGCCGAGGATCTCGGCGATGCGGTCGACCCGGAGCTGGAACGACTTCTCGGGCCGCGGGCCGATGTAGAGGGTGGCGCCCTCCGCGTGGTTGGGCAGCAGGGCGCGGATGACCTCCTGGAACGGCAGCCCGATGAGCCGCTCGGCCTGCCGCACCAGGAGCGTGGCGGGGCTCGAGGGCTCGTGCCGGCGGAAATACTCGCTCACGGCGGCGAGGGCGGCGGCGGCGGCGGCCGCGCTCGTCACGCGGCCGGAGGGCGGGAGCGCGGCCGCCGCGGTCCCGCCCGGGACCGGGGCCACCCCGTCCGCCTCGCCGGCCGGCGCGTCCGCGCCCGGGCCCGCCGCGTCGGGCTCCAGGAACTTCGCGACCTGCCGGGCGAACGCCTCGACGCGGTCGAGGCGCACGGCGTTCTCGGCGCCGGCCTGCTCGGCCGTCACGGCGGCGATGCGGCGCGCGGCCTCGGCGAGGCGCGCGACGCCCTCGCGGGCGGCGGCGAGGTCGGCCGGCTCGGCCTCCGCGAGGGCCCGCTCGAGCTCGACCTGGTCGATCGCCTTCTCGCCGTCGCGGGCCGGGGATTCGCCGCTCGCCACCACCACGGTCCGGTAGCTGATCGGCCCGAAGCGGCGGTTCGTGAACAGGGGCAGGTGCTGGAGCGGCAGGATCATGGTCGGCATGTCGTCGAGCGCCTGCAGCACGCCGATCCGGTAGCTGTAGTCGCCGTCCTCCGCCCGCGGGTGCACCTCCTCCCAGGAATCGCGCAGCAGGTCCGCGACGAGGGCGAGGCAGCGCGAGCAGCCGTCGAGGTCCCGGTCGAGGGCGCAGAGCCGCCCGCCGAGGGCGAGCAGGCGCAGGTCGCGGGTGCGCGCGAGCAGCACGCCGATCGCCGCGACCTGAGCCTTGAAGTCGTAGGCGCTCCGGTCGAAGGGCTTGAGGCGGCCCTCGTCGTCGCGCTCGAAGTAGGCCGGCGGCAGCGCGTTCTCGGCGCCGGCCATGTACTGCATGAAAGCCGGATCTCCCTCGAGGTCCAGATCCGGGCCGCAAGGGTCGGACGCCGAGAGCGGCGCCTCGAAATCCGAGAAGTTCAGTGCGGCCATGGCCCCCTGCGGTCTATCGGCCGGACCCGGATGGCCGGTCCGGGGAACCCGCGAGCCTCACTCGCCCCGGAGATGCGCCTCGACGCGGCGGTTCACAGGATCGGCCGGGTCCGCCGTGCGCGGACGCGACTTGCCGAACGCCCTGGCCTCGAGCCGGTCCGCCGGCACGCCGTGCCCGGAGAGGTAGCGCACCACGGACCTGGCGCGGCGGGCCGAGAGGTCGAGGTTGAAGCCGTCGCCGCCCTTGGCGTCCGTGTGGCCCTCGACCGTGAAGGCGGCGGACCGCAACCGGTCGCTGCGCAGCGCCTTGGTGAACTCGTCGAGGTTGGCCTTGGCGCCCGGGGTCAGCACGTCGGAATTGTGGCCGAAGTTCACCAGCAGGTCGAACCCGCCCGAGACCTTCGGGCGGGCCGGCACGGCGCTGGAGCACTGGCTCTCGGCGCCGATGCAGAGCCCCCGCGAGGGACCGAGGTCCCGGGCCGGGGCACCCCCCTGCGCGGAGGCGCCTTCCCGCGCGGAGAAGTAGCGCTCGACGTCGCTGGCGCGGTAGGACGGCGGGACCTGGGCGACCGCGGCTCCTGCCGCCAGCAGGCAGCCGCCGAGACCCAACCCGATCCCGACCAACATCCTAGACATCGTGCGCTCCCAGAACACGGGTCGACTATGCAAGCGGGTTTCGTTACTGTCAAGGACGAACCCGTTCGTCTGGACGGTAATGGGACGTGCCGGCGTATGCACTCTGATCCTACTCAAACCACACGTGTCGCCCGCCTGAAAACACCCGTAGAAGGCGACAAACTTGTCCTGGCCCGCTTCGAGGCGGACGAGGGTCTGAGCGAACTTTTCGAATACCGAATTGACGCGCTGAGCCCGAATCAAAACATTGATTTCAGCAAATCCATCGGTCGCGCCTGTACTGTCACCGTCAACAGCTATGATGGCGCCGAGCGCAACTTCAACGGCATCCTCGTGGAAGCACAGTGGGTCGGCGTTCAGCAAAATCTCTACGCTTACCGTCTGGTGCTTCGACCCTGGCTATGGCTGCTGGGCCGGCGGGCCGACTGCCGGATCTTCAAGGAGAAGAACGTCATCAAGATCATCAAGGAGGTTTTCGACACCGCGGGCTTCAAGGACTACTCCGTCAAGGCGAACGAGGGCGATTATCCCGAGATAGAATACTGCGTCCAGTACCGGGAGACCGATCTCGCGTTCGTGTCGCGCCTGATGGAGGAGTTCGGCATCTACACCTTCCACAAGCACTCGAAGGACAAGCACGAACTGGTCCTGGCCGATTCGAAGTCCTGCCACCCGAACGTGGCGCTGCCCGGCGGCAGCCTGCCGTTCATCCCCCTCGCCGACCAAGACCGGCGCAAGCACGAGCACGTCTATCACTGGGTGGCGGAGCGGCGATTCCGCACGGGAAAATTCGCCCTCAACGACTACGACTACATGAAGCCGACGGCGAACCTGAAGTCCGATTCGCAAGGCGCCGAGAAGTACGAGAAATCCAGCCTCGAGGTCTACGATTATCCCGGCCGCTATACGGAGCAGGACCGGGGCAAGACTTTCTCCAAGGTGCGGCTCGAGGCCGAGCAGGCGCTCGACCAGCGCAAGCACGCGGCCGGCGACGCCGTGAGCCTGTTCCCGGGCGGGCTGGTCAAGGTCTCCCAGCACCCGACCGACGCCGCCGAGTACCTCGTCGTGCGGGCCACGCACGCCTTCGTGGCCGAGGGCTACACCTCGGGCGCGGGCGCCGAGGCGGGGGAGATGTATCACGGGCACTACGAGCTCCTGAAGAGCGAGCGGCCCTTCCGGGCCCCCATCGTGACGCCCAAGCCCCTGATCCGCGGGCCGCAGACCGGGATCGTGGTCGCGCGGGAGAAGAACAAGAGCGAGGAGATCGACGTCGACGAGGAGGGCCGCATCTTCGTCCAGTTCCACTGGAACCGCGAGAAGTCGAAGATCTCCCGGCCGGTGCGCGTCGCCCAGATGTGGTCGGGCAAGTCCTGGGGCTGGCAGTACATCCCGCGGGTCGGCCAGGAGGTGGTGATCGAGTTCCTGGAGGGCGACCCCGACCAGCCGCTCGTGGTCGGCACCGTGTACAACAAGGATTACCGGTACCCCTACCCGCTGCCCGACAACAAGACGATCTCGGGCGTCAAGTCGGACTCGACGAAGGGCCACAACGGCTACAACGAGTTCCTCTTCGAGGACAAGAAGAGCTCGGAGAACATCAAGATGCGCGCCGAGAAGGATCACGATTCGGTGGTCCGGCACGCCGAGACGCGGGTGATCGGCGAGACCTTCGAGACCCCGGTCGGCTCGCCCTCGCGCTCCACGACCCTCAAGAACGGCGACGAGAAGCTCAAGGTCGAGAGCGGCAACTGGAACGGCGACATCGCCCAGAAGATCTACTTCAAGGCCGGCACCCAGATCATCTTCGAGGTCGGTGCCAGCAAGATCACCATGACGCCGGCGACCATCAAGATCGAATCGGGGGAGATCAAGCTCGAGGGCAGCGCCGACATCATTCAGACAGCCCCGCTCATCAAGATCAACTGAGGGGCCTATGACGAGACTGCGCTTCAGCACCGCCCTGGAGGTCTTCGACGCGTTCCCGACGCTGCGCGACGACGTCCAGGCCGCGCCGACCGGCGATGCCCCGACGGTGTTCCTGTTAGCCCTCGGGCGCAGCGGCACGCCGGAGGACGGGGTCGCGTTCGGCGCCTACGTGCTCGGCCGGCGGGAGACGGTGTGGTGGGCCTGCCAGTGCGTGCGCCTGCTGATCCCCGGCCTGGAGGCGACGGAGCCGGCCCTGCGGGCGGCGGAGGCCTGGGTGTACGCGCCCGAGGAGGAGAACCGCCTCGCCGCCCTGCGGCTCGGGGCCGATGCGGACCGGCGCGTGCCGACGACCTGGCTCGCCCTCGCGGCCGGGTGGTCGGGGGGCAACATCGCGCCGCCGGGCCTCGGCGCCGTCCAGGCGCCGCCCCACTACACCGCCCGGGCGGCCCGGGTGGCGGTGCTGAGCGGCCTCGCCCACGTGCCGGCGCGGGACCGGAGCGACCGCCTCAACCGCTGCCTGGAGGGCGCCCTGCGCCTGATGCAACCGCAGGACGCCCCCTGAGGCGATCCCGCGCGCACGAAAAGCCTGACGCCCACGGCATTTCCGTCATATTCTGTCCGGCACGGCCCGCGGTCCCGAACCCGCGGCGCCGCGGCCGTCGATGCGCGACCTGGACGGCGCGCGGGATGCGGTCCCGCACACGCCGCGTCGGGCCGGGAGGGTATCAGGTGGATCGTGGAGCGACGATGGCGCGATGCCGCTGCATCTGATCATTGAGAACGAGACGAGCCTGCCGGACGGCGGGCCCCTGAGCTACACGCTCACGGGCAACCGCGGCCTCGACATCGGGCGCGACCAGTACCTCGACTGGACCCTGCCGGATCCGAGCCTGACCGTGTCCGGCAAGCACTGCGAGGTGCGCTACCGCGAGGGCACGTACTGGCTGCACGACGTCTCGCGCAACGGCACCTTCGTGAACCAGACGGCCCAGCGCCTGCAGGAGCCCTACCGGCTGCGCAGCGGAGACCGGCTCTACATCGGGCACTACGTCATCCGGGTCCACATCGACGGCGAGCAGGCGGCGTCCGTGGCCGTGACCACGGCGCCGGTCGCGAACGCCTCCCAGGACCTCTGGTCCGGGCAGTACGACTCGGCCCCCCCGATCGCGCGCCAGGAGTTGCGCCCCGCCCGCGAGAGCCGGCCCCGCAACCCGGACTTCCGGGACTGGCGGGTCGACCTGCCGGAGCCGGGCCAGGGCGAGCGGCGGGACCCGTTCTCCGCGCTGCCGCCGCTCGACGCCCCCCGGGCGGTGCCCGAGATGGGCTGGGCCCAGGGCGCGCCGCCGCGCGCCGAGCCGGTCCCCGCCCCGCCTCCGCTTCCGACGCCGCGGCGGCCGGAACCCGGCCGCGATTTCGGCCGCGATTTCGGCCAGCCGGACCCGGGCCAGCCGGATCCCGGCCNTCCCGGCCGCCCCGACCTCGGCCGGCAGGATCCCGGCCGGCAGGAACTCGGCCGCGCGGGCTGGGACGATCCGCCGGTGCCCGAGCGGTCCGCCCCCGCGGCGGCCGCGATGCAGCCCGACACCGACAACCCGTGGGGGCAGCTCTCCCTCGCGGCGCCCGCGCGCAACCCGCGCCCCGCCGCCCCGGCGGCGGACCCGGCCGCCGCCCCGGGCGCCCCCGCGCCGGGCGCCGCCCCGGGGATGGACGCCTTCATCCAGCGCTTCGCGCAAGGGGCGGGCGTGCCCGCCGAGGTGTTCGCCTGGCGCAACCCCGAGGACCTGGCCGAGGAGCTCGGCGCCCTGACGCGGCTCGCCGCGGAGAACCTCAAGCAGCTGCTCGCGGCGCGCACCGAGACGAAGCGGGCGGCCCGGGCGGCGAGCCACACCACGGTGCAGGTCCTCGACAACAACCCGCTGAAGTTCACGCCGACCGTCGAGGACGCCCTGCGGATCATGTTCGGCCGCCCGACCAGCGGCTACCTGACGGCGCGGCGCGCCATGGAGGAGGGCTTCCGGGACGTGAAGTCCCACGAGGTGAAGCTGTTCTCCGCCATGCAGCACGCCCTGCGGCTCCTGCTCCAGGACCTCGACCCCGAGGCGGTCGAGGCGTCCCTCGGCGACGAGCGCGGCCTGAGCGCCCTGCTCGGCTCCCGCAAGGCGCGCCTGTGGGACCTCTACGCCACGCGATGGGACGCCCTCACGGCCGCCCACGAGGACGGCATGATGGCGGCCTTCATGGTGTTCTTCGCGGAGTGCTACGATCGGGGCGGCAAGGACCGCTGAGGCGGGGGCACGCCCCCGCTGCCGCGGCACGCTCGATCCTGGCGCTGTTGCGGCCTGTGCCCCCGCACACCGCGCGGCGCGGCGCATGATGTTCTCAAGTCGATGGACGGTCGTGGTCGCCCGTACGTAATTGCCTCGATTCTTGACTGAGCTTACGCTGCTACGAACGCCCGATCGCGTGGGAGGCACGGATGCGCTGGAGATCTGCGGCGTCCTTTGCGGCGGGGAGCCTGGTGTTCGCCGCTCTCGTCGGAGCGGGCGCCTTCGCCATCGTCAGCCTGACGCCCGGGACCGAGATCGCGGCGCCGCCGCCGAAGGGCACGTTCCTGCTCGATGCCGGGCCGCCCGCCCTGCTGTCGCCCGCGCCGCCCCCCGCGCTCCCGAAGGCCCTGCTGCCGCCCCCGCGCCAGGTCGCGCTGGCGCCGGCCCCGCGCTCCCAGGGCGGCCTTCCCCAGACCGGCGGCCTTCCCCCAACCGTCCTGCCGCCGGCCGCACCCATGCCGGCGGCCCTGCCGGTCGCCCTGCCGCAGGACGTCCTGCCGCCGGCCGCGGACCTCGAGAGCCCGCCCGAGCCCGACGCGGCCGAGGCGGCCACGCCGCCCCCGGCACCGCGCCCCGTCCCTCGCCCGGCGCCGCGGCGCGAGACCGCGTTGCCGCCCCAGGAGCGGCCCGCCCCGGAGAGGCCGGCGCGCGAGCGGCCGGCGCAGGATCGGCTGGCCTACCTGCCCGCGGCCCGCACGCCCCCGGCGGCCGCGCCGCTGCGCCCGGCCGAACCCCAGTCCCAGTCCCAGGTGCTCACCCCGACCGAGATCCGGCGGATCAAGCTCTCCCTGCGCCTGACCCCCGAGCAGGCCCTGCACTGGCCTCCCGTGGAGGCGGCCCTGAGCCAGGCCGCCGCCCAGCAGATGGCCCTCGTGCGCTCCGGGCAGGACGCGTCGGGCGCCTTCAACTCCAGCACCTCGATGCGCATCTACTGGGCCGCCCAGCCGCTCCTGAGCACGCTGCGCGAGGACCAGAAGGCGCAGATCCGCGCCCGCGCCCGCACCATGGGCTTCGGCACCGTGGCCTCCTACCTCTGAGGACCCGGGCCCGGCGCGCGCCGCCGGGGCGGCCGGACGCCCCCGCGCCGCCGGGGCGGCCGGCGCCGCGTCAGCGGGCCGGCTTCACCGGGAGGGCCGCGGGCTGCACGCCCTCCGCCCGGGCCACCGCGTGCACGTTGCGGTAGCGGTTGAGCCGCAGCCCGATCATCGTCTCGAACTTGTCGCGGACGGCGCTGACCGAGACGCTCTTCTTGGTCCCGTCCGTGTCGGCCGAGTAGAAGATCGTCTGGTTGGCGGCGGCGGGCTTCGGCAGCAGCTCGGCCGCGGCCGCATCGGGCGCCGCGACCGCCCGCGTCAGCAGGCGCTCGGCCCCGTCGGGCCCCAGGAAGTGGACGAGGTAGACCTCGCCCCCGGTGAGCGGCCGGCCGAGCTTGACGGCGATCCGGTTGCCGTCGCGCTTGAGCATCTCGGCGGCGAACACCGCCGACAGGTAGGCGTCGCGCCGCAGCGCCAGGATGCGCGTCCGCTCGGCCGCCGCCAGGTCGCCGGTGACGAGGCGCGCCTCGCGCTCGAGCCCGTAGGTGGGCCCGAAATCCCGCACCACCCCGAGCCAGGTCTTCTCGATGAACTGGAACAGGCCGGTGGCCGAGGAGGTCTGGGCCTGGACCTCCGTGACGAAGCTCGATTCCTTGTCGGCGATGGCCATCAGCAGCACCGGGTCGGTGCTGGTGACGCGGGCCGCCCGCACGATCTTCTCGACGAGGTAGCGCCGGATCTTCATCGGGCCGAAGGTCAGGATCTCGTCGGGATTGCTCGGCCCGCTCGTGTCGAGGGCGATGGCGAGCGAGGCGTAGGCGGCGAGCTCCGGCCGGTCCTCGGCCCGCTTGCGCGCCGTGGAGAGGTCGCCCTGCAGGATCGAGTTGCCGACCGAGGGGGCGAGCTTGACGGAGGGGCGGGAGATCGGGCGGGCATCCGCCACGGCGATCCGCTTCAGGGGCACGCCCGCCGGCATCATCCGGATGTCCGGCGCCAGCGGCGAGGCCGGGGCCGGATCGAGGTCCGACACGTCGTAGAGCTGGTCGGCGACCTCCTGCGACACGAGCAGGACCGCGGAATCGTTGGCGAGCGACAGGATGGCGGTGGCCTGCACGAGCTCGGCATCCTCCTCGGGCGCGGCCGGCACCATGAGCCAGCCGACGCCGATGGCGATGCTCACCAGGGCGCCGATCAGCGCCGCCCCGAAATAGGGGCGCCGCTCGAGGTCGGGCAGCCGCACCAGGGAGGTCAGGGTGTGCCAGGCCGTCTCCGCGTGCTGGGGGCGCGGCGCCTTCCCGGCGGAGGCGGCCGCGAGGCGCTCCGCGACGAAATCCGCCACCGCCTCGAACCACGCCACCGGCGGGCTCCCCTGCGGCCCCTCGTGCTCGAGGGCCAGGACCCGCGCGGCGACCTGCTCGGCGACGAGCCTCGGGCATCCGAGCGCCCGGGCCAGGTCGCGGGGGCCGGCCGGCCGGCCGGTCGCCCGCAGGTGGATGGCGTAGAACCAGTGGGCGAGGGGCGGCTGCGGCTTGGCGAAGGGCGTGCCCTGGCACGGATAGAGCTTGAACCCGCAGGCCCGGCACGCGAAGGCGCGATGCTTGAGCACCTGCGCGAACCCGGCCCTGCGCGCGCAGGCCGGGCAGGCCGGATCGCCGTGGCGCAGGCGCATCATCTCGGACAGGCATGCCTCCTCCGGGATCTGCGCCGCAACCGCATGGAAGCTCGACGTCAATGATCAATCCTGAGGAGCCGCACCCTGGGCCGCATGATAGACTGAACGGGGTCGAGCGGAAAGCCGATCAACTGCCGCCGCTCAAGGTGAAGTACTTCACCGCGACCCCGATCGGGGCGCCCTTGCGGGCCTCCTCGGCGAGCTGCCGGAAGAGGCGGTCGGCCGTGAGGCCCTTGCCGCCCTTGGGGGCGGCCAGCAGGGCCGCGAGCGGCCGCGGGCTCGCGAGGGCGATCACGAGCTGGGGCGCCGCCGCCTCGCCGTCGCGGCGGTTGCCGATCAGGCGCAGGGTCACCGCGATGGTATCGCCGCTGCGCCTGGCGTAGCCCGAGAGGTCGTGCACCCGGCCGTCGTCGGAGACGAGCAGCAGCGCGACGTGCCGGTCGGCCCGCGCGTCGGCCGTGGCGCTCATCTCGTCGCCGCTGCGCAGGGTGTCGGACTTGAGGGCCAGGTCCGGCCTGCGGACGTCGGGCCTGCGGACGTCGGGCCTGCGGACGGCCCGCTGCGCGTCGAGGCCCGCGAGGTAGCCGACCAGGGGGCATTGCGGCGGCGCGATCTGCCGCAGGTTGATCTGGGGGTCGAAGCCGAGGGCGCGCTGGAACGCCGCGTCGAGGGCCACGAACGAGGCCGGCGTCGCACCGAAGGCCTCGATCGTCGCCTCGCCGCGGCCGGCGCGCACGAGCGCCGTGTAGAAGCAGGGACCGCCGCTGTAGCCGCGCAGGAAGGCGCGGACGTCGCGGTCCCCGGCCGCGGACGGCTTCGCGGGCCGGCCGCCGGCCGCCGCATCGGCCGGCTTCGCGGGCCGGCCGCCGGCC
>NZ_QOWC01000223.1 GCF_003574465.1 Methylobacterium crusticola | reverse complement strand
AACCCCAACTACCTTCATATCAAGAACGCGCGCTGGAGCGAGCGCCGGAGCGTGCCATGGCTGGGCAGCGGCCATGGAGGCTGATGGTGAGAGAGCCTCGCAACATCGAGACCCTTGTGCTGCTGCAGCCGATCGCGGTCGACACCGGCAGCCCTGACCGCGAGGGCATGCTGGTGATGGCGAACGGGCTCCTGGTCGCGGTTCTGGTTCGTCTCGACACGCCCGAGCATGAGCGCCGGGGCAGCTGGTTCCTGGAGACGGGCCTCGGCCGTCTGCAAGGCGTGCGGGCGCCCGCCTTCGAGAGCCTGGAGGAGGCGACGCGCTGGCTGCGCAAGCTCCTGAAACCCTGAATGGGATGCCTGCGAACCGGATGCCTCGGGCGGCGCACCCGGGGACGCGCCGCGGAGCCGATCGCGGACAGGAATCCACGCACAATCCGGTTCCGGTCATGGGAGCGCGAGGGGCCAAGTCATGCCTCGGATCACGGTGGTCCCTCGGATCACCGTGGTCCCTCGGATCACCGTGGTCCCTCGGATCACGGTGAGGCCTTGGATCGCGGGCCTCCCGAAGAACGCCTCCGGCTCGTTCGGCACCCGCCCCCCCCCCGGTCCTCGCACAAGGCTCGTGGCCTCGGCTCTCCGCGCGGGCTCCCGGGGGATCGTCGCAGGTGAGACGTCAGGGCCGTCCATGAGCGCTGCGTCCCGCCCGCAGGCCTCGTGCGGATGGAGCGCAGTTCAGGGACAGGTCGGGCGTTCCTGTGCTCCGGGTGGGGTTGCCACCGTCGTCAAGCCCGCGGCGGCATCAGGGTAGGGTTTCGGCTGCGCGCCACCGCGCCGGCCGCACGACCGGCTGCGTGCGGCTTTGGCAGCGACGGCCCCGCGGCGAGCGCGTCGAAGTCGACCAGGCGGCACCACCGACCCATCGACCGTGCCGTGCCCGACGTGGATCCTGTCGCAGACCGCATGCGTGCGTCCCGTCAGCCATGTGCCCGACGCGGCAAGCATCGTCCTCCCCGTGCGACGCGAGCTTCACCGTTAACGCAACCGGGACGGCGGCCGTCGTATGCTCGACGCGCCGGCGCCGGCGGGACGGGCACGCGGAGGCCAGGGTCGCAGGGGGCTTCCACGTGCCGGGTGGAGCGACGATAACGTCGCCGTGCGCTGACGGGGCTCTCGGGGGGCGGGGGCTTACGGACCGAGGCTGGGGATGGACTGGTGCTCCTGACTGCTCGTCTCATCGCGCTGGTCGCACTGGCCCTCGCTCCCGCCCTCGTCATCCAGGGCTACAACGAGTACGCGCTTCGCTCCGCCCGCGAAGCCACCGTGCGGGCCGATGCGATCAGGCAGGCCCGGGCCGCAGCCGAGGACCTCGAGCAAATCGGCGACAGCGTCCGTCAGGCTCTCGGCTTCGTCTCCCAGGAGGAAGTGGTCCGGCAGAAGGACCGCCAGGGTTGCCGTGCCTACCTCGCCGAGGCAACCGCTCAGCTGCCCGGTGTGATCCTTCTCGCCGTCACCGAGCCGGACGGCAGCGTCGTCTGCAACAGCCTCGGCTCGGCCCCGGACAAGAGCGCGTATGGGGAGCGGGCCTACCTCTCGCGCACCATCACCAGCGGCGCCTTCGTCGTCGGCAACTTCGTCCAGGGCTTCGCGACGGGGAAGAACTCCATCCACTTCGCCCAGCCCCTGCGCGATCGGACCGGAGCGATCACGGGCGTGGTGCTGGCCTCGATCGATCTCGCCTGGCTCGCCGAGCGCCTGGCGCGCTCGGGCTTGGCGCCGGACACCGCCCTCAGCGTGATCGACAGCCAGGGCACCGTGCTGGCCCGCGTGCCCGACCATGCCGACTGGGTTGGACGGCAGATCGCGCCGGCGCGGCTCGCCACGATCGCCGAGAGCATCGACAAGGCCCGCGACACCATCGCGTGGGATGGACGCCAGCGCGTCGTCGGCGTCGTGCACCCGACCGGCGCGCTGGCGCCGCTCACCGTCTCGGTCGGACGCGACCGCGAGGCGGTGTTCGCCGACATCGACGCCGCGACCCGGCGCGGCGCGATCCTGATCCTGCTCGGCGGCGCGTTCGCCTTCATCGGGGCCGTCCTGGGTGGCCGGCTGTTCATCCGCCGTCCGATGCAGCGCCTCCTGGGCGCCGCCCATGCCTGGCGCATGGGCGCGCTCGGGACCCGCACCGGCCTGTCAGGCTCGTCCGAGTTCGGACGCCTCGGCGAGGCGTTCGACGCCATGGCGGCAGCCCTGCAGCGGCACGAGGGCGAGCTCAAGGCCGAGGTCGCCCACAGCAAAGCGCTGCAGGAGCAGCAGAGCACGATGCTGCATGAGCTCAACCACCGGGTGAAGAACACGCTGGCCATCGTGCAGTCGCTGGCGCGGCAGTCGCGCGGCGGCGAGGAGCAGGCGGAGAACCTGGAGGGGCGCATCCTCGCGCTGTCCAAGACCCACGACCTGCTCACCCGGGACGACTGGTCCGGAGCCTCGCTGCGCGAGATCCTGGAGAACGAGCTGGCGCCCTATCGCGTCGGCGCCGAGCATCTCACGTTGACCGGGCCCGCCGTCAACCTCCCGCCACGCTACGTCCTGGCGCTCGGGATGACGTTCCACGAGCTCACCACCAATGCGGCGAAGTACGGCGCGCTGTCGCGGGCAGAGGGCCGGGTGCACGTGGGCTGGTCGCTGGTCCGGGGCGAGAGCGGCACGCCCCATCTGCGGCTGGACTGGCAGGAGAGCGGCGGCCCGCCGGTCGGGCCTCCGAAACGGCGCGGCTTCGGGAGTCGCCTGATCTCGGGCGGGATCAACCGCGAGCTCGCCGGCGCGGTGCGCTTCGACTTCGAGCCGGGCGGCCTGCATTGCCGGATCGACGTACCGCTCGAGCCGGCGGGCCCCGTCGCGTAGCGCGGGCCACGAGGCGTCGATGCGGCTTCGCAAGGGAGGGCCCCGCGCGAGAGCAGCAACCGGTCACGCTGCAATCGGCCGCCGCTCCAGGTTTCTTGGGTCTGCCGCGTTTTTCTGCGGCGAACCGGTGTCCGCTTCGCCGCAGACAATGCTCTAGGCTGCGGCCGCGCTGCGCTGCTCCTGCATCGAGGCAAGAGGAGCCTCGAGCCGGCAGACGAGGCCGGCAGGCGCGTAGGTGAGCTTGACCTCGCCCCCGACCTCGGCCGCGAAGCTGCGCTCGATCAGCCGTGAGCCGAACCCCTTGCGCGCCGGCTGAGTGAGGATGGCCGGGCCTCCCTGCTCGGACCAGGTCAGGCAGAACCGGGGGGCCTCCGCCTCGTGCACCACGTGCCAGCGCAGGTCCACCACCCCGCTCTCGTTCGACAGCGCGCCGTACTTCGCCGCGTTGGTGGCGAGTTCGTGCAGCGCCAGCGCCAGCGAGAGGGCCGGCTTGGCGGCCAGCAGCACGTTGGGCCCACTCACCCGGATGCGGGCGGGACCCGCGTTCCGGTGCACGCTGAGCGCCCCCTCGACCACCTCGCCGATCGGGGCGGCGGTCCAGCTCGCCTGGGTCAGGATGTCGTGCGCCCGCCCCAGGGAGATGAGACGGGACGCGAACGCCTCGCGCATCGCGTTGACGTCCCCGGTGCCGCGCAGGGTCTGGCTGGCGATCGCCTGAACCAGGGTGAGGGTGTTCTTGACCCGGTGCTGCAACTCCCCGGTGAGCAGGCGCTGGTGCTCCTCGGCCCGCTTGCGCGCCGTGATGTCGAGCATGGCGCCGATCATGCGCGCCCCGCGCCCGCGTTCGTCCCGCAGCACGTAGCCGCGGTCGAGGATCTCGGCGAAGCTGCCGTCCGCACGCAGGAAGCGGTACTCGGCGTTCCAGTGCTCGCTCGCGCCGTCGATCACGGCGTAGATGCTGGACGTGACGCGCTCGCGGTCGTCCGGGTGGATGTGCGACTTCCACCAGGTGCCGCTCGGGCCGACCTCGTCGGCGGCGTAGCCGAACAGCGTCTGCACCGCCTCGTTCCAGCGCAGGTGGTCGGTGGCCAGGTTCCAGTCCCAGATCGCGTCGTTGGTGGCGCGCGCCGCCAGCCGGTAGCGCTCCTCGGTCTCGCGCACCTCCTGCTCGGCCTGCCGGCTCGCGGTGACATCGCGTACCGTGCCGACGAAGCGCACCGTGCGGCCGTGCTCGACGATGGCCTGCCCCTTGGCGGCGAGCCAGCGCTCGACCCCGTCCTCCAGGCCGACCGTGCGGTACTCGACGTCGTAGTGGCCCGAACCCACGGGGTCCAGCGCTGCCCGGACCGCCGCGTCCACGCGCACGCGGTCCTCCGGATGCAGGCCGGCCAGGAACGTCTCGTAGGTCACCGCCGCGTCCGGCGGCAGCCCGAACGCGGCGCGCACGCGCGCGTCCCAGCCGAGGTCGCCCGTGACCAGGTCGTAGTCGAAGATGCCGATGTTGGTGGCCTCGAGCGCCAGGCGCAGCTGACCCTGCGCCCGGCGCAGGCCCTCTTCCGCCTGGCGGCGGTCGTGGATGTCGCTGTCGCTGCCCAGCCAGCCGATCACCCGGCCGCCCTCGTCGCGCAGCGGCTCGGCCCGGATCAGGAACCAGCGGTAGGCGCCGTCGTGGCGACGCAGACGGGCCTCGGTGTCGTAGAGCTCGCCGCGCGCGCGCGCCTCCTCCCAGGCCCGCTGCAGGTCGGGCAGGTCATCCGGGTGGATGATTCCGGCCCAGCCAAGGGGCAGGGCCTGCTGCGGCGTCTGCCCCGTGTAGGCGTACCAGCGGTCGTTCAGGTAGCTCAGGCTGCCGTCCGGGTTGCCGAACCAGATGATCGTCGGCGCCAGTTCGGTGAGCGCCTCGAAGCGCTGCTCGGCGGCCTTGCGCTCGTGGATGTCGAGCGCGATGCCGATCCAGGTCTCGACCATGCCGGCCGCGTCGAACACCGGCTTGCCGCGTGCCAGGAACCAGCGGTACTGGCCGTCGCTGGCCCGGCGCAACGGGATCTCGACCTCGTAGGAGCCGACCGTCGCGACGGCATGCCTCCAGACCTCGAGCACCCGCTCACGGTGGTCGGGGTGGATCGCGCCGGCCCAGCCGTCGCCGCCAGTGTCGCCGGGCGTCAGCCCGGTGTAGTCGTACCAGACGGGATTGCAGTAGGTGATGTCGCCCCGTGCGTCACCGAACCAGACCACCTGCGGGCTGACCTCGACGAGGGAGCGGAAGCGCAGCTCGCTGGCACTGCGCTCCGCCGCGTCGAGGCGCTGCTGAGTGCGATCGCGCAGGATCTTGAGGAAGCCCAGCACCTCGCCGGTCTCGGACCTCAGGGGCATCATCTCGCCCTGGGCCCAGAACCGCTCACCGTCCCGGCGCAGGTGCCAGCGCTCGTCCGGCGCGCTGCCATGCTCGAGCGCGAGGCCCATCTCGATCTCGGGCCTTCGTCCCGCCCGGTCCTCGGGCGTGAAGACGACGTGGGTGAGCTCGCCCAGCATCTCGGCTTCGCTCCAGCCCAGGATGCGCTCGGCGCCCGCATTCCAGCGCGTGACGCGGCCCGTGCGATCCATGGCAACGATCGCGTAGTCGGTCGCGCTCTCCAGGATCCGCTCCTGCAACTCCCGCTCGGCGCTCTGCTCGCGCAAGGTGCGGCGCAGCTCGAGTTGCGTCATGGTCTGCCGCGCCAGGTGCTTCAGGCTGGCCTGCTGGCGCTCACTCAGCGCGCGGGGCTTGGTGTCGAGCACGCAGACGGTGCCGATCGGCTGCCCGTCCGGGGTCTTGAGCAGGGCCCCCGCGTAGAAGCGCAGGCCCGGCTCCCCCGTCACCAGCGGGTTGCCGGCGAAGCGCGGATCCTGGCCGGCATCGGGCACGTACAGGAAATCGTCCTGCAGCAGGGCCTGCCGGCAGAACGAGCTCTCGAGCGGGGTTTCGCGCACCCCGAGCCCGACCTCGGCCTTGAAGAACTGCCGCCCGGGGCCGATCAGGTTGACCACCGCGATCGGCGTGCCGCAGATCTCGGCCGCCAGCTCGGCGATGCCGTCGAACTCCTCCTCGCGCGGCGTGTCGAGCACCTGGTAGCGCTCCAGCGCCCGCAGACGGGCCTGCTCGGTGGGTGGCGGGCGAGACCGGCTCATCGCGACAGGCGGCCCGAGACCCGCGCTGCCGGTCCCGGCACGCCGGGATGCGCCCGCTCAGACCGCACGACGGACCTCCTCGAGGGGAGCCGCCGGGTGCAGCGACAGCAACGTGCCCGACGCGCCGTAGACGGCCCCGAGCACCGTCTCGAAATGCCGCTTGACGGCGCCGTGACACTCGCAGGCCTTCTCCTCCAGGGCGGTGCGGTCGCAGACGATGATACGGCCGCGGCGCACCTGCACCAGCCCCTGCTGCTGCAAGGTCTTGAGGGTGCGGGTCAGGTAGGAGCGCTGCACGCCCAGCAGGTCGGCCAGGAGCTCGTGCGTGACCGGCAGGACGCTCCCGCCGAGCCGATCCTGGAGGCCGAGGATCCAGCGGGCGCAGCGCTCCTCGATCGGGTGCAGGGCGTTGCAGGCCACCGACTGCAACACCTGCGCGAGCAGGCAGTCCGAGTAGCGGGTGAACAGGTTGCTCAGGGCAGGCGAGGCCTTCTTGGCCTCCTGCAGGCGCGCGGTCTCCAGGCGCAGCACCGGCCCGGCGATCTGGACCACGGCGCGGCTGAAGGCCGGCAGCGCGCCCTGGCTGACCACGCCGCCGATCGCCCCCTCGTGGCCGACGGTAGCCGCCTCGACCGTGCGGCCGTCCTGCATGGCGATCACCAGCGCCGCCACGCTCGGGCCGGACGGGAAGGAGATGCAGGAGACGTCCTCACCGGCCTCGAACAGCACGTCGCCCCGCCGGTACTCCCTCAGCTCCAGGTGCGGCACGAGGAGCGCCCGGTCCTTCGCGCGCAGGGCCTTGAGGAGGAGGTTGCCGCCGAAGTGGGGATCGGAGTCGGGGATCATGGTCCAGCGGCGATCGGATTGCGGGTCTACGACCCTCTCCTACCGCGGCGCTTGACCGGCTGTCAGTGCACAAGTGCACAAATGCCGAGATAATTACCGGCTTGCATGAACTTGCCGCAGGTTAACCCGTTTGCCTCCGGACCCGCTGCAACTCTCGGCGAGGTCACGCTTTTCGGCTCCGTGCAACGCTCCCTCCGGACACCTGCACTCCGATGCCGCGCTTCTTCATCGATTGTCAGGACGGCACCCTGTGGCTGAAGGACGAGGAAGGAGAGGAGTACGACACCCTGAAAGCCGCCCGGGACGCCGCCATCGCGGCGCTGCCGGATGTCGGCCGCGAGGCCCCGCCTCGGGACGATCGGCGCTGCTTCGCGGCGTACGTGCGGGACGAAGGGGGCAGGCGGCTCTGCACCGTCACGCTGGTCCTCAACGTCGCGTGCCGCCCCGAGGGGGGCTGATCGGCGTCCGTGCCGGCACGGCTCGCACGCCGCGGGTCACGCACCCTCAGGGGCTGCCGGACGCGCACTCGCGCGCGGAGGCCGGCCGCGGATTGCCGCAACAAACAGGGGTTCCGCGCGTTGACCTGTCAGCACGCCTTACTGCAGAGATTGGCTGAACGCGCATGAATCAGATCGATATTACCAAGCAAGAGAAGACGCATCTCGACATCCACGATCCGGATGAGCGGCAGGAGACGGCGCGACATCTCGGAGTGACGGAAGACGAACTGAGAGACACCGTGCGTATGTTCGGCTCGCGGATCGCCACGCTGCGTGCCCATCTGGCGAAGTAGAGCGCGGCCGAAGAACGCAGAGCAGCAAGGCCCGCCCGACGGCGTTCCTTGCTGCTCACGGGACCCTGCCGTTCAGCCCGCGTTGCGGAAGGCCTCGAGCAATTGCGAGGTGCGGTAGGGCTTGGCCACGAACTGGCCGGAATCCGGGACATCGTCATTCGACGGGCGAAGGCGGCCGGAGGTCAGCACGAGACGGATGTGGGGCCAGCGGCTCGCGACCTGGGTGGCGAGTTCGAAGCCGTCCATCGAGCCGGGCATGTCGACGTCGGTGAAGAGGACGGCGATGTCGGAACGACGCTCCAGCAGCAGCATGGCTTCGTCGGCGTCGGCGGCTTCGAGCGCCGTCCAGCCGGCGACCTCCAGCATCTCCACCGCCACCATGCGCACGATCTCCTCATCCTCGACGACGAGGACGAGCGGGGAGGGAGGGGGACATGCGGACGCCATGGCGGGTCAACGAATTAACCTGGATTAGGTTTCAGTCGGCATCGGCCCGGTGGCCGAGCCGGGCGACGATGATCACGGCGAACCGGACCCCCGCTTTCTGATCCGAGGACTCTGGTTTCGTGAGCCGTGCTCATGTGAAACGCTGCATCTGCCAGAAGCTGGCAGCCGCCCTCGCTCGGGGTCACCGGGTTGATCGCCAGACATGGCTTCCAGGATATCGACAGACACCATTCTGGCGGTCTGCGCGCGGCTGCGTCGTCAGCTCCGCCGCCGCGCGGCAGGATTCCAGCGTGAGGTCGAGACATGTGACCTGGCAGCCGACGCGCGCAGCGATCCACCGGGCGGGCCCGCCGATCCCGCCGCCGATGTCGAGGATGCGCTCGCCGGGCCGGGGCGCGAGGAGGGCGACCATCTCCTGGGTCGCCTTGAGGCCCCGGCCGTGGAAGTGGTCGAGCGAGGCCAGCGCCTCGGGCGTCACGGGGGCGCACTCGCCTTTCGCAGCCCTGGAGGCTGCCAGCACGCGGGCGGCGATGCCCTCGCTGGCATAGTGGCCCTGGACCCTGCCACCGGCTGCACCCATCGGTCGTGCCCCCTCTCGTCGCGCCTGGCCTTGCGCGCCTGACCTCATCGCTCCGTCGGATCGATGACAGGGTGCCCGGGCATCTCGACGGAAGAACGCGATCACACCGCTCCTTGTCGAATCCGCGGCCCCTCGTCCTGCACCCGGAAACGTCGGACAGAGAGGAGGCCGAGCTGGTTCCTGGGTCGGCGATCCGGGCCCGAACCGTGCCGAGCGATCACGGAGGCTCAGCATCGGAGCAGGGCGGAGGCCCCCTTCCGCCTCAATGCTTCGTATCGGTGGGTGCGAGCCGGACCCAGGTATCCAGAGCCCACCCGATACCCCGACCGGCGGCAGCGACGAAAACCAGTGAGGCAGCGACGTGGAGGAGCAGGGATTCGTTCGACACAGCGACACCCTCGCACAGGAGCAGGTAGACCGCAGTGAGCAGGTCGAGGGTTACCAAGTTCTTACAAGCCATCCGCTGGCTTCCCTGGGGCGGTCACTGCCGCCTGGCGTCGGGCGCGCCGTGGTTCACGACCGCGCCGCCGGAAACACCACCATTCTCACCTCATCCTGTCGCGACCACTCCGTCACATCCGCGCGCGCTCCTCGGCTCCCGGGCCCATGCACGGCCTTGGACGGCCGCTCCGATGCCGCGCCGATGCTCAGCCGGCCTGCGAGATCGCGGGCTTCGACGGCTCCGCGAGGCAGGCGGCGACAGCGGCGACGCGCGCGTCCTCAGTCCGGGGATGGGCCTTGTTCGCCGAACGTTGAGCGCGGGGCGAGTCTGCCATGTCTGGCAACCGATCCGATGCCCTTCCGGATCCGGGCGCTCGGCGTTGGAGGCCCGGGCGGATCCGGAGACAGCCGACGAGGTCAGGTCCTTCCCACCATGGGAGCGCTGGTCGAGGCCGCCGGCTCCCTTCAGAGCAACCACCGGTCGCAGGTCTCCTCAGGGGGGCCTGCGTCCTCTTCGTTTCGGGGGCCACGTTACGATGACCGCGATCAGCACGGCGACCAGCAGGACGGTGGCGATCAGGAGCGCGAGGATGGCGAATGCGGTCACGGGAACCCCCGATAGCGAGCGCCGGATCCTACCTCCGGCCCGGCGCTCGACCTAGCGCCTCCGCGCTGGCCACACGGCGCGCAGCAACGAGCCGGGCGCGCCGGGAACCCACCCGGGGAACCGAGCCAGCCCCGACCGGTTCTCCTCACGATCCTGCTGAACGTCAGGATCTTCATCACACACTTCAGACCCGCCCGGCTCCCAGCCGCGGTGGGCTTCTTCATGATCGGGCTCGGTCCACCGAAGGCCACGGCCGCGACCCTGGCAGCCAGGGCCAGGGCGACCGGCACGGCGAAGGTGATGAAGGCGATGGCCGGCACGGGAGTGCGGGACGGGACGCGGCTGGCTCCGGACTGGCCGCTTCCCGCTTCCGGGTCAGGTCGACGACGTCCGAGCTTCCGACCTGGCCGGCGCGGTGCCGCGTGGGCGGGGTCCCCCTCGATGAACCCGTCCGGTTCGACCCGTCAGGTAGGATCGCAGCCTGATCAACCATCTCGGGTACGAGCCGGTCGGCAAGCCTGCGGTTCGTATCATCGAGGCGCTGCATGGCCCACCAGCGCCGTTGCTCGCAGAGGCCGCGCCTTCAGACGCTGTCGAACATCGGCAGGGAACCGGACTTAGACCGACGCGCCGTGAAATTGTCGCGTCGGGTCGCGCCAGCATCGAAAGAAAAGGGCCGCCTTTGCGAGCGGCCCGAGTCCTGGGAGGGAGATCCGAGGAGGATCATTCTCCCAACGGGCCTCGCCTGCGGCTGTTCCATCACGAAATTCCACACAAAATGCACAGGCTCGCGTGTCATAATGCATGTAACGCACTGTCATTAATTTGGATCAACGCTTGTATAGATGCAGCTGGTGGCCGGGTTCTATCTGCAAAGCCGGTATTTTTGACGCGCAGAAAAACTCCTCGCGCGGAATCAGGACCCTGGTGGGTGGGGCGTGCTGGCCTGAGGCGGCGAAGTCGGCGTTACCCCCTGGAGCAGCGTTTCGCCACGATCTTGCGACACGCTCGTCCGGTTCTCGGCCGAGCCTGCCGCCCTCGGCATCTGGCCGCGCAGCACGAGCCAGTCAGAGGAGGCGCCCACGCGAGAGTCTCTCCGCATCACCGTGAGGCCGGACGGCCGCTGCACCCTGTTTCGCGGCCAAGAGCCGCTCATCGTCCAAGAGCCGCTCATCGTCGGCCTTGAGCGTGCAGTCGCGCTCAGATCGAGCGCGCCTGCAGCATCGGCGTGCACGGGAACGGCAAACGGCAGAACGCCCGGCGGAGGTTGGGACCCTGCCGGGCGCTGGACCTGACGATGGATTGAGCAGCTGGAAGCAGTACACGCCGAGCCACGACCGCAAGAGTGGCCGTCCATGGTTAAGGATCCGTGACACGCGAACGTCTGGCTGAGGATGAGACCTTGCCGGGCCGGCTGATCTGGGGATCCGGATGAAGTACGGGCCGAGCGCCCCTCGCGGGGGCGCGTCCGGCGTGCCCGCAGTCGAACTCGTGCGTTGATTGGACGAACGATCGCCCGGAGGGAGGGATGCCTGACACTGCGCAGCCGGATCTGGCGTCCATCGTCGAGATCATCGCCGAGGCCGAGAAGCGCGGGATGAATTGGCAGGAGGCCGTCATCTGCACCTTCCCGGGCATTGAGGATGCCGTGCTCTGGCAGGCCCGCGCCGAGTTCAAGCTCGGTGAGACGCTGACGCTGATCGAGGAAATCCGAGCAGGGCAGCCAGGGGAGCAATCGACGGATAGCCCGTCCGAGAGTTAAATCTTGGCGAGAGTGCTGCCGGACGGGGTCCGCGCACCAAACGACCTGACGCGCCCTCGCTATGTGCATCTCAGCGTGCCAGTCGCCGGGGCTACGGCATCTCGGCCGCATAGTCGGCGAGCCACATCGGGGTCAGGATCATCCCGCCTGCCGTTATGATCCAGGGGCTCAGGCTAGGCTCTCTGAGAACCTTCGCCGCAATGGTGAGAGCGGCCCTGAGGCTGTTGAAGCTGATCGGCTCGGTGGCTTTGACGCGCATGGGTGCCGAGCACCAGATCGTGAGATCGGCAGGTTCATCGAGATTGATGCCCTGCATGGCAATCCTCCCGCGGCAAGCTGGCCTATTATCTTGGCCATTGATCGCTGAGGTTGAACTAGAGCCTGCCGGGGGCCTCAAGTTCATTAACTTATGTTGCCGGAAGCGTTGATGACATCCGATCGATCGCCGACAGCAGAACGCCCGCCCGAGTGTGAGGACCCTGGCGGGCTGTCGAACAGCTACGCGATGCCACCGGCCTACGGCCACTCGCCAGGACGGTTCCAGCGTGGCAGCAATGCGCGACGGCTCGCTGGTAGCCCCGGCCGTCATCTGCCGAGATCGCTCGACGAGGCGTGCGCGGACGCGATGAGGCCCGGGAGACCTGCGGGATGGAGGACGTTGTTCGAGATGCAGGCGCCGACGATGCCGCCTGCCCGTTGAGGCAGGGCGTGGCCGGATGCTTCGATGTCGCCCCCTCCATACCCGGATATCGACCTGAGGCAGGGTGGGTTGCGGCGCTTCGATCGTCATCGAGCACTTCTTCGAGGCACGACCATATCTGGAAAAACAGTCAGTGGGCCTCTCTCAGGTATGAGAGCGCCTGATCCCACCCGTCGATGAACTCGGCGCCCGCGAACGCGAGCCCGATTGTCAAGATAAGAACGTTGCCAGTGATGATGGTGGCAGCCTGGATCGGCTGCCATCCTCGACGGCGAAGGCTGCGGTACATCGCGATCATCCAACCATCCGCCGTGGCTATTCCCGGTGCGGGATTTCCGGACCTGCCAGCCTGGATCTGGCTCTGAAGGGTCGACGAATCGCTACCGGGACGGCGCGGCCTCGGTGGTGATGAACCACGGCTT
>NZ_QOWC01000222.1 GCF_003574465.1 Methylobacterium crusticola | reverse complement strand
CCCGGGGCGCGTCGCGCCCGGGCTCGCGCAGCAGCGCCGGCTCCCGGGCGGTCTCGCGGTCCGCGGGCTCGCGCGGCAGCACCAAATCGCGCACGGGCTCCCGGGCAGGCTCGCGCACGGGCTCCCGGGCAGGCTCGCGCGCGGGCTCCCGCCCGGGGGGCTCGCGCCAGGTGCTCGCCGGCTGCGCGCCGTCCGGCGCGGCGCGGCGGCGGAACTGCGGGATCGTGGAGCGGTAGGGCTTCGACAGGACCGGCTCGTCGGAGGGCCCCGCCTCGAGGTCGGACTGCGCGGCGACGCGGCCGGAGCCCAGCGCGCCGGCCAGGCCGGCC
Organism: Methylobacterium crusticola; assembly: GCF_003574465.1. Taxonomy (GTDB): domain Bacteria; phylum Pseudomonadota; class Alphaproteobacteria; order Rhizobiales; family Beijerinckiaceae; genus Methylobacterium; species Methylobacterium crusticola. The sequence continues at coordinate 12,417 of NZ_QOWC01000222.1, read as the reverse complement.
AGCGCTGCGAGCCCCGCCACGATCAAGCCCGCGCGGTGGAACGGCCTCATGATGCCCCCAGGGTCTCCCGCCGCCGGCCGGCGGTCAAGTCTCAGCGGCCGAAGATGCCCTTGAGGAATTGCGCGGTGCGGTTGCGCTTCTTCTTGCGCTCGAGGGAGGCGGCGTCCCTCACCCAGGCGACCTGCACCACCCGGCGCTCCCCGTCGAAGGGCCGGTGCCCGTGCCAGGAATTGTCGGCGCGCAGGAACGCGAACATGGTGCCCATGGTGGGCGGCACCTCGACGGCGTAGGGCTCGAAGCGCTCGCCGTCGTAGAGCACCCGCAGGCGCCCGGCCTCCGGCGCGTCCCAGGCGTCGTTCATGTAGATCAGCAGCGTCATCACCTTCGAGGGGCCGTCGGTGTGGATGGCGCCGTACTTCGGCTGCGAGCGCTTCATGATGGTGGTCAGGCGCGGGCAGGACACGAGGTCGATCCCGAACTTCTCGCTCAGCACCCGCGAGAAGGCGTCGCTCTCGAGTTCCTCGATCAGGTCCTTGAACCGGCCCGTGAGCTGCACCTCGTCCACCGTCAGGTAGCCGGGCTTGGCGATGGCGGGGAAATCGCGCTTGAGGTCGTCGACGGCCTCGCGGCGGATCACGTCCTCGCCGAGGACGTACCGGTAGGGATCCTGCGCGAGGGGCGCCGCGCGCACCGCGTCGACGTTGAGGATCGAGAGGCCCTGCATGTCGTCCAGCATCTCTTGCAGCATCGTTGCCCGGGATCCGGCCCTTGCGGCCGTGTGCGCGGACCATCGGGGGGGATTGCGGCGGCGGCGGGGCATCTCGGCCGCGCAGGCGCCCCTCGCCCCCGCATCCGCGCCGCCGTGAGCGCCGCACCCCCGCCCGGCGGAACGGTCGGCGGCGCCCGTTCGTTGCGGGGCGGGACCACGTCCAGCTCCGGCCATGCCCCCGTCGCTGCGCCTCGCGCTTCCGTTCCTCGTCTGGGCGGCCGGCCCCGCCCGCGCCGCGCCGGAGCCGCCGCCGCTCCTCGCCATCGCGGTGACCTGCGCCCAGGCGACGCAGCGGGTGAGGGAGGGCGGCGCGGTCGTCTTCCTCACCGGGCTCTTCCGCCAGGAGCGGGCGGTGCGCGACCGCAGCTTCTGCGCCCGCACCGAGATCGCCGAATTGTTCCTGATGACGACCCGCGACGAGAGCGAGTGCCCGGTCGGCTATCGCTGCCGCGAGCCGGCCATCGACGACTGGGATTGAGGGCGCCGGCGGGCCGGCGCCGTGGCGGATGAACGCGGTTTAACTTGCCACGGCGGCCGCGCCATGGTCCTGCCATGGGGCTGCCGCATGGCGGCGGGCCCACCGGGCCCCGCGGCCCGGCACTCCCCCGCGGTCCTGGCGGCCGCCCACACCGATGGCTCGCCCGCGCGGTCGGCCCTGGAGACAGCGATGCACGGCTTGAAGCAGGCCCTCCTGCAGATCTGGCGGCTCACCTATCCGTACTACACGACGCGCGAGACCACGGAGGTGCGGCTCTGGCCCCTGCCCGCGATCCGGATGCAGGAGCGCTGGATCGCCCTCCTGATGGCCGCGACCGTCATCGGCATCGAGTTCGCCCAGGTCGCCATCAACGTGCGCCTGTCGTACTTCAACCGGGACTGGTTCAACGCCATCCAGGGCAAGGACGCGGCGGCGTTCTGGTCGCTTTTGTTCTCGGTCTTCTGCGTCTGGGCCGCGGTCTACGTGGCGAGCGCGATCATCCAGTACGTGATCCAGTCGTTCCTGCGCATCCGCTGGCGGGCCTGGATGACGCGGCACTACGTCGACCGCTGGCTCGGGGGCGACGCCCATTACCGCATGGGCTTCTCGGGCGCCCAGACCGACAACCCCGACCAGCGCATCGCCGACGACATCGACCAGTTCACCCAGACCACCCAGTCCCTCGCGATCAGCTTCCTGTCGGCGGCCTCGAATCTGATCTCGTTCTCGGTGATCCTGTGGAACATCTCGGCCTCGTTCACGGTGCCGGGGACCGACTGGCACGTGCCGGGTTTCCTCGTCTGGGGGGCGCTGATCTACTCGGGCCTCGTCACCTGGATCACCCACCGCATCGGCCGGCCCCTGATCCGGCTCAACTTCGAGCAGCAGCGGCGCGAGGCGGATTTCCGCTTCTCCCTGGCGCGCCTGCGCGAGTACGGCGAGCAGGTGGCGCTGCTCGGCGGCGCCGAGGCCGAGAAGGCCTCGCTGCGCGGCCGCTTCGGGGCCCTGATCGCCAACTTCTACGCCATCGTCGACCGGCGCAAGAAGCTCGCGGCCTTCACCACCAGCTACCAGCAGGTGAACGTGGTGATCCCCTACATCCTGGTCGCGCCCTACTACTTCGCCGGGCAGATCCCCCTCGGGGTCATGACCCAGACGGCCGGCGCCTTCGCGCGGGTCGAGAGCACGATGTCGTTCTTCATCACGTTCTACGTCACCCTGGCCGACTACAAGGCGCAGGTCGACCGGCTCACGACCTTCGACGCCTCGATGGAGCGGGCCGTGGCCATGGGGGCGCAGAGCCGCCTGCGGGTGGCCCCGCGGGACGGCGGCGCGCTGCACCTGTCGGGCCTCGGCCTCGACCTGCCGGACGGGCGCCGCATCGCCGAGGCGCAGGACCTCACCCTGCGGCCCGGGGAGACCACGCTCCTCACCGGGCCCTCGGGGTCGGGCAAGTCGACGCTGTTTCGCGCCATCGCGGGCATCTGGCCCTTCGGCGAGGGCGAGGTCGCGACGCCGGCCGGCGCCCGCCTGATGCTGCTGCCGCAGCGCCCCTACCTGCCCATGGGCAGCCTGCGCTCCGCCGCCACCTACCCGGACGCCTCCGGCCGCCACGACGACGCGGCGATCCGAGAGGCGCTCGAGGCGGCGCGCCTGCCCCACCTCGCCGGCCGGCTCGACGAGGACGCGCCCTGGGCCCAGACCCTGTCCCTCGGCGAGCAGCAGCGCCTCGCCATCGCCCGCGCGCTCCTCGCCAAGCCCGACTGGCTCTTCCTCGACGAGGCGACGGCCGCCCTCGACGAGCCGACCGAGGCCGCGCTCTACCGGATGCTGCGCCAGCGCCTGCCCGACACCACCCTGGTGTCGATCGGGCACCGCTCGACCCTCGGTGCGTTCCACGAGCGCCGGCTCGACATGACGCCCCGGGAGGACGGGCGCTTCGTGCCGACCGACGTCCGGGCGCCGGTGGCGGCGCAGTAGCGCGCCGGCCCGGGGCGGGAGCGCGTCCGCCGAGCGGGCGTCAGTGCAGCAGGGCGAGCGCCACCGGCACCAGGATCGCGGTCAGGAAGGCATTCAGCCCCATGGCGATGCCCGCGAAGGTGCCGGCGACCTCGCTGACCTGGAAGGCCCGGGCGGTGCCGATGCCGTGGGCCGCGATGCCGGCCGCGAAGCCCCGCGCCCGCCAGTCCCGGATCCCGAGGCGGTCGAGGAGCGGGGTCACCATCACGGCCCCGATGATGCCGGTGAGGATCACCAGCACGGCCGTCAGGGTCGGGTCGCCGCCCAGGGCATCGGTGATGCCCATGGCGACGCTCGCCGTCACGGATTTCGGCGCGAGGGCGATCAGGACCGGCGTCGGCACGCCGAGGAGCCTGGCGATCAGGAGCCCCGAGGCGAGGGCGACGGTGGAGCCCACGACCAGCGCCGCCAGCATCGGCACCAGCACCCGCACCACGGTGACGCGGTGCTCGTAGAGCGGGATCGCCAGCGCCACCGTGGCGGGGCCGAGGAGGAAGTGCACGAACTGCGCGCCCTCGAAGTAGACCGCGTAGGGCGTGCGCGTCAGGACCAGGACCAGGCCCACCATCCAGATCGCGTGCAGGACCGGGTTGGCGAGGGGATGGCGGCCTGTGGCCGCCGAGACGCGGTCGGCGATCCCGTAGGCGACGAGGGTCACGGTGAGCCACAGCAGCGGGCTGTGGGCGAGGAAGACCCAGAGGGCGAACTCCCCCTTCATCGGCCGACCCGGCGGGCCACGTAGGCGAAGGTCAGGACGGTCGCCACGAGGGCGAGCGCCGTCGACGCCACCAGGGCGACGGCGAGCGCCAGCCCCTGCGCGGCGAGCACGTCGAGCCGGCCGATCACGCCGGCGCCGGCCGGCACGAACAGCAGCGACAGGTTCGCGAGCAGCCCCTTGCCGGTGCGCTCCAGCGTGCCGTCGACGAGGGGCTGGGGCAGCCCGCCGGGCCGCCGGTCGCGGGCCGCGAGGATCAGGAGCAGCAGCGCCATGCCGATCACCGGCCCGGGCAGCGGCAGCGCGAGCCCGCGGGCGACGACCTCGCCGGCGAGCTGGCAGAGCAGCAGCAGGGTGAGGCTGAGGATCATGCGCGTCCCTCCGGGGCGTCGGCGGGCGGCGCGCGCCAGCGGCGCGTCACGGCGCCGCGTCCGCCATCCCGAGCCAGTGGTCCAGGAAGGCGTCGAGCCAGCGCGCCACGTGCGCGTCGTGCATCAGGCGGCCCTCGATCTGGCGCGCCCGGTCCTGCGCCCCCGGCAGGGCCAGGCGCTCGGCGGCCCGCACGGTCCAGCGGCAGATCATGGCGTGGGTGACCTCCGGGTGGAACTGGAGGCCGAAGGCGGCGGGGCCGACCCGGATCGCCTGGGTCGGGAAGTCGTCGCCGGTGGCCAGGGTGTCGGCCCCCGCCGGGCAGGTGAAGCCCTCCCGGTGCCAGTGGTAGACGTGCGACGGCCAGGGCTGGCCGATCTCGGCCGCGAAGTCGCGGCCGGCCCCCGTCGGGAGGAGCGGGTAGTAGCCGATCTCGGCCCGGCCCTCCGGGTGCGCGCAGACCGTGGCGCCGAGGCACTTCGCCAGCATCTGCGCCCCCAGGCAGAGGCCGAGGAACGGCAGGCCCTCGCGCAGCGGCACCTCGATCCAGTCGATCTCGGCCCGCACGAAGGCGTCGTCGTCGTTGGCGCTCATCGGGCCGCCGAAGATCACCGCGCCGGCATGCTCCCGCAGCGTTCCGGGCAGCGGGTCGCCGTAGCGCGGCCGCCGGATGTCGAGGGGATGCCCGCGCTCCTGGAACAGGCGGCCGAGGCGGCCGGGCGTCGACTGTTCCTGGTGCAGGACCAGGAGCACGGGCTTGCGCGGCGCGGGCGCCTCGCGCGGGTCCCGGGCCGCCGGCAATGCCCTCACCGGGGCGGCACGTGCTGCGCCGGCAGGCCCGCGAGGGCGACCGCCCGCGTCGCCGTGATGGCCGCGTCGTCGAACCCGAGCAGCTGGCCGAGGCGCCAGACGAGGTCGTCCTCGAACTCGTGCACCTGCCCGTCCGCCGCCGCGACCGCCCAGGCCATCCCGAGGAGGCCGCGCCGCTCGGCCTCGGGCGCGTCGCGGCCGATGAGCCCGACGAGCTCGGCGACGTCCCGGGTCTCGTCGTCGAAGCCGATGGCGCGGTCGATCAGCACCTCCGCCTCCGCCTGGGACGCCGCGAACGACCCGCGCAGGAGGCGTGCGAGCCGCTCCCGCTCGACGGCCGCGAGGGTCCCGTCGACGCGGGCGACGTGCACGAGCAGCGCCGCGGCGGCGAGGTGCTGCCCGGTCTCGGCGTCGGCTTGGGGAGCGGGAGCGCCGAACATCTCGGCGGCGTAGGCGCGCAGGCGTGTGATCAGCGACATCGGCAACTTGAACGAACGCCCCATGGTCGGGCCGGGACGCCGCACCGTCAAGCACCTCCCGTGCCGGGCATCCGGCCCGAGCCCTGCGCCTGGGGTCTGGGGTCTGGGGTCTGGGGCGAGCGCGCAAGCGCCGCGCCCCCGGCCCTCTGCGGCTTGGAAGCCCTCGACCGGGGTGGGTGGCACGGACCGGCCCCCGGCGGCGGCGCCACCGCCTCCGGCGGGATCGGGAGCACTCCTCCCCGCGCCTCCCGCGACGCCCCGGGGCCGTCTCCCCGCCCGCCACGGCAGGCCTTGACCGGGCAGATGAACCGGCCTATCTGCACCGCACCCGAGGCGCAGGCGCTCCACCCTGTGGCGTGCCGACGCGGCCGGGCGGCGCAATGCACCGCCCCTTCGCGACCCAGCGCCCCGTTGGGGGATAGTTTAACGGTAGAACAGCGGACTCTGACTCCGTTAGTCGAGGTTCGAATCCTCGTCCCCCAGCCACTTGAATCTCAGAGACTCAGCGCCGAAACCGCATCCGCGTTCCGAGGCGGTCAGCCCGCCGGCGCGGGCCGGGACACCGGTCGCTTCGGGCGGTCCGCGCGGTTCAGGGCGCCGCCTCGAAGATCGCCCGGGTGTCGGTGAGCCAGACGGCGTCCAGCGCCGTCAGGGCGGCGAGGACCCGGCGCAGGGCGGCCGCGCCGGACGGCGTTCCCTTCACGAACGGGTGCAGGCCGATGGCGACGACCGTCGCCGGGCGCGCGGGGTCGCGGGCGGCCTCGTCGGCGAGCTCCGTGACGTAGTCGATCCAGAGGCGCGCCAGGTCGGCGGGCTCCTTGGCGCGGGACAGGTACTGGCCCATGTCGACGGTCACGGCCGGGTAGGGGATCTGCAGGAGCGGGCCGGACGGGGTCTCCAGGCGGGTGAGGATGTCGGAATCCATGCCGTCCAGCGTGTAGCGGATGCCCGCGGCGGCGCTCGCCGTGAAGGTGTCGGCGTTGGGGAACACGCTGGGGCTGGACCAGCCCGTGGGCCGCGAGCCCGTGTCGTGCTCGATGAGGTCGAGGGTGCGGCGGATGTAGGCCTCCTGCGCCGCCAGGCCTCGGCCGAGCGGCAGCAGCTGCGTCGTGTTGTTCAGGCCGTGGCCGAGGACGGGGGCGTCGGGGACGCTCGCGCGCAACTCCCGCCACGCCTCCGGGTAGGTCGCGGGAAACAGCGCGTTCAGCGCCAGCGTCAGGGGCACCGCCTGCTGCCGGAAGACCCGGCCGACCCGCGCGAGGCCCCAGTCGATGGCATAGTGCCGGAACGCCTCGTCGACCACGTCGGGATCGCGGCCCGCCATGTCGGGGCGGAAGGCGGGCCCGTGGCCGAAGCCCCAGACCTCGACGTACAGGACGAACGCCACCGCGACCTTCTTCCCGCTCGGCCACGCCCGCACGGGAAGCGGCCGGCGCGGCAGGGCCGTGACCCAGTCGCGCGCCCCGGCCCGGGCCGGCCCGGAATCCTCCTGCGCCCGCGCCGGGCCGGCGGCCAGGAGACCAGCCGAGAGGGCGGCCAGGACAATGGCAGGGAGGGCGAGCCGCCCGCGAAGCGTCCCGCCCCGCCTCCGCCCCGCCGGCGCGGGGCTTTGCGGGATGCCGCCGGTCGCGCTCGCAGCCGCCACGCGTGCAACCTTTCGTCCAGGGGGGCGCGGCCCGGGCGGACCGGCGCGGGGGCTCAGGGCAGGTCGGCGAGGGTGGCCGGCCCGGTGCCGGCGGTGATCAGGGTCGGCCACTGGTGCGAGCCGAACGGGACCCGCGGCGGCAGGTGCGTCGGCATCCCGCGGGCCTTCGTCTCGCGGGCGATCGTGTCGCGCGCGTCACCCCCCATCAGCTCGTAATCCATCAGGTAGGCGTTGCCGAAGAACGTCTCGCCGACCGTGCGGTCCGAGATGATGCGGGTGAGGCTCTCGAGCATGTCCGTGGGCGTCGTCGTGAAGGACACGGTCTCGATCAGCATCAACCGGGAATTGATCTCCTCGGGGGCGAAGAACTGCGCCAGGACGCTGAACAGCACGTTGTTCTGGCGCGCCACGTAGATCGTGTTGCTCGCCGCGTAGGCGCGGCTCCACTCCGGGCCGAGCTGCTGCTTCCAGTCGGCCAGGACGGCCATCCAGTGCTTCACCTGCGTGTCGGCCGCCCACTGGATGTTGAGCTTGAGGCGGTCCTTCTGCCGGGCCGCGAAGGACTGCACGGCCGCGAACGTGACCACGCCGTCGGCGAGGGCCTGGTCGATGAAGGCGATGTTCTCCGCCACCAGCGCCTGGTTGTTCGCCCGCCACTCCGCCGGCATGCTGGTGGCGTCGAGGCTGTCGAGAGCGGCCTTGAGCCGGACGCGGTAGCTCGCGAGGGACGGCTGCCAGGACGTGTCCTCGGGCTTGCCGAGATGCGGGCCCACGACGACGCCGAGCGCCATCACGCTGTGGCCCACGGATTTGAGCAGCTGGTAGACCTCGGGCACGGGCGGGCCCTCGAGCGCCGGCTTGCCGGGCCGGTAGAGGATGAAGCGCCCGCCGGCGCCCGAGAACAGGCCCAGGATCACCGGGTGCTGGGCCAGGATGCTCCCCTGCACGAGCTTGCCGGCCTCGCCGTAGAGCTCGAACATCCCGCTGTTCAGGGCCAGGACGTTCTGCCGGGCCGTCGCCGCCCGGTCGGGGACCTTCGCGCCGACGATCACGCTCATGTAGGGCGGGACGTCGGACTCGGCCCGCGCGCCGGCGCTCCCCAGCATTCCCGCGCCGAGCACGGCCGCCGCGAGCAGGAACGTCCGGACGCCTCTGATGTCGTTCACGCGATTGCCCCCGAGGTTGAGAAACCCGTCCGCCGCGGGCCCGCCCCGCCGGTCCGGACACGCCCGCCGGGCCGCTCCCGGCGGCACGGCGGGCGCGCGGGGCCGCGCCGAAAGCGAAGTCGGCGCGATCCCGCAACTTGAAGAATGGCTAGAGCGGCCCTGATCTTCGCTCGACATCGTCTGACGAGCCGAAGCACGAGCTACTGTGTGTGAAATCAAGCGGCGCGGCAACAGGAAAATTGCAACGACAAAACTTGTCCTATCGCGTGAAAGTCAGAGCATTTCGTCAGAGAGTTTTAACAGTTCCAGCGATAGCAGGAGATATCCGGCAACATTCGCCGGAGGAGCGCGACGATGACATCACGGGCCGGCGTCGCGCTTCCCGGCACTCCGGACCGGGCGCCCGCGCGCTCGAGGCCGGACGGCACGCTTGAAGAGGCGGGGCCTCGGCGGGCCGGGGCGGCGCGCTCGCGCGGCCGGGACGACATTCATCCTCGGCGCGCGGGATGAGCCGCGTCGGGGGCGCGGTCCGGGCGGGCCGGCCGCGCCCGATCGCTTCCGCAACACGAGAGCGGGCGGACCGGTGACCGGGTCTCGCGCCGCAAGAAGGTGACACCATGCGTTCCTCCCGCCGCGAGTTCATGCGATGGATCACCGCGAGCGGGATATCCCTCAGCCTGTCCCGCCTCGGGCACGCCGAGGCGCCCGGCTTCGCGACCCGCGAGACCCTGCCCGGCCGCGCCGCGCGAAATCCCGCCCTCGACGGCCTCGGCCGCATCGACGGCGTGCCGAAGGTCACGGGAGCGAAGCTCTACGCCTCGGACTTCCGGGCGGCCGACATGCCGGGCTGGCCGAGCCGGACCTCGCACGCCCTGCTGGTGCGCGCCCCCGACGCCACGCACGTGTACCAGGGCCTCGACCTCGCGCGCCTCGAGGGCGCGCGCAAGCCCACCGTCGTCGTCACGGCGGAGGACGTCGCGCGGATCGGCGCCCGCGTGCCCGAGTTCTACGCCGGCGACCTGTTCTGCCCGGTCGGCCGGACGCCGCTCTACCTCGGGCAGCCGGTGGCGCTCCTCGTGTTCGAGGAGTTCGACGCGTTCGACCGGGCGCGGCTGGCCCTGCGGGACGGGACGTTCGTGCGGTTCGGCGAGGAGACCGGCCCGGTCGAGGCCGAGCCCTACGGCGCCTTCCGCTTCACCCGGGTGGCGGGTGCGACGCCCGACGCGCCCGACCTCTACTCGCCAATCCTCGCCGGCTGGGTCAGCCCGGGGCGCCTGAAGCAGGCGACGCTCCCGGCGTGGACGCCCTTCGCGGAGGAGACCGCCACACCCTACGGCGAGGCCGCCGCCCACGGCGAGCGGATCCGCGCCGCCCTGTCGGCGAGCGATCCCTCGCTGCTGGTCCTGGACCGCACCTTCGAGACCCAGTCCGTCGACCCGATGTTCCTCGAGCCGGAATCCGGGCTGGCCTGGTACGACGGTCCCGGCGGCACGCTCGATCTCGTGCTCGGCGTCCAGTCGCCCTACGAGGCGGCGCAGTCGCTCGCCTTCCTGCTCGGGGAGGCGCGCCCGGCCTTCAAGCCGTCCACCATCAACGCCCGCTTCGCCTACGTGGGCGGCGGGTTCGGGGGGCGGGACCACACGCCCTTCATCCTCTACGTCGCGCTGGCGGCGATCGCCCTGCCGGGCCGGCCGGTCCGCCTCGCGCACGACCGCGTCCAGCAGTTCCAGGGCGGCATCAAGCGCCACGCCATCGCGATGCGCTCGCGGATCGGGGTCGATCGCGCGACCGGCCGGATCCGCCTGTTCGCCGCCGACCACGTCCTCGACGGCGGCGGGCTCGCGAACTTCTCGCCCAACGTGGCGACGGTCGCCGCCACCGGCGCGATCGGCATCTACGACATCCCGAAGGTCGACGTGACGACGGTCGCCATCCACACCCGCGGCGTCACGGCGGGATCGATGCGCGGCTACGGCACGCTCCAGACCATGACGGCGCTCGAGGTGCTGGTCGACGAGGCGGCGGCGGCGCTGCCGCTCGATCCGATCACGTTCCGGCGCCGCAACGCCCTCGGCCCGCACGGCCGAACCCTCACGGGCAATCCCTACAGCGTCTCGGTGCGCACGCCGGAGATCCTGGACCGGCTCGAGGCGCACCCGATCTGGCAGGAGCGCGCCCTCCACCGGGCCCGGCCGCCCCGGGACGGGGTGCTGGTCGGCACCGGCGTCGCCTGCGTCACCAAGGATTACGGCACCGGTGCGGATTGCTCGCTCGCCCGCGTCGCGCTCGACCCGGAGGGCCGGGTCTCGATCCATTGCGATCACGTGGAGATGGGCAACGGGATCGGGACCGCCCTGGCCAGGCGGGTGGCGGCCCATCTCGGCGGCGTCGCCGACGAGATCGCGGTGTCCCAGACCGACGCCTTCGAGGCCCTCGGGCTCGTCTCGTCGGGCGATCCCTACACCATGGACCAGCCGACGCAGGACGCCGCAGCGCGCGATCCCCGCTGGGTTCCCGCCGTCAGCTCGCCCACCTCGGCCTCGATCGGGGCGCATGTCGGGACGCACGCGGCGGGCGAGGCCGCCCGGGTGATCTTCCGGTTCGGGCTCTGGCCGGCCGCCCTCGCGACCTGGGGCATCGCGGCGGACGATCCGCGGGCCGCGCGCTGGGCCGAGGCGACCTGGCGCGACGGCGCGCTCGTCGCGCCGGGCCTGCCGCCCCTGCCCCTGCGGATCCTGGCCGGGGCCGCCCACGCGCAGAACCGCGTCACCGGGGCCGTCACCCACGCCTTCTCGCGCTGGGCGTGGGCGCGCGCCGAGTTCCCCCTCGACGGCGGCGCCTACGCGGCCGAGATCGACGCCCTCGCGGTCCGCCGGGGCGGCGGGCCGTTCGCGCGGATCGACCGCGCCGGCGTCAGCTTCCCGCCGACCGCCAACAACCGGATCGGCACCGTCTACACGTCGATGTGCGGGACGCTCGTGCGCGTCGAGATCGAGCGCGCGACTGGGTCCTTGCGGATCGCGAAGGCCTACTCGGTGTTCGAGTGCGGCCAGGCGCTCGTGCCCGAGGTGGTCATGGGCCAGGCGCAGGGCGGCTTCGCCATGGGGGTCGGATACGCCCTCCTGGAAACGCTGCCGCCCTTCGAGGACGGCCCGGGCAACGGCCAGTGGAACCTCGGCCAGTACCTCGTCGCCCGCGGCTCGGACCTGCCGCTGCACGACCTCGAGATCGAGATGCTGCCGCCCCTGACGCCGGACGAGCCGCCCAAGGGCATGGCCGAGGTGGTGATGATCCCCGTCGTGCCGGCCCTCCTCAACGCCATCTTCGACGCCACCGGTCACCGCTTCCAGTCGCTGCCGGTCACCACAAGCCTGCTCAAGGGAGCGCTCGCGTGACGACACTGAGCATCACCATCAACGGGCAGGTCCACGGTCCGACGGAGGTCCGCGACGACCTGTCGATGAACGATTTCCTGCGCGAGCACCTCGGGATGACGGGCACGAAGTTCGGCTGCGGCGCGGCGCAGTGCCTGAGCTGCGCGATCATCGTCGACGATCCCGACGGGACGAGCCGCACCAGCCCGACCTGCGTCGTGTCCGCCGCGAGCTTCGACGGCAAGGCCGTGCGGACCGTGGAGGGACATGCGCGGGACGGCGCGCTCTCGGTCCTGCAGACGGCCTTCATCGAGCACTTCGCCTTCCAGTGCGGTTACTGCACGGCGGGCTTCCTGAACGAGGGGCAGGTCCTGCTCGAGCGCCTGGAGAAGACGCCGGTGCCGCGCGCGGAGCTCGAGGCCACCATCGCCGAGGCGCTCGACGGACACCTCTGCCGCTGCACCGGCTACGTGAAGTACCACGAGGCCGTGCGCGCCGTGATCGTGGCCGATTCGAAGCGCTACCTCGTCTGAGGGCCCAGGCGGCCGCGCTCCGCCCGCGCCGCGGCCCGGGTCGGCGGGCGGCGCCCCGCG
>NZ_QOWC01000221.1 GCF_003574465.1 Methylobacterium crusticola | reverse complement strand
GGCCCGCGTCGCCGCCGCGCTCGCGCGCGCCGGCCGGTTCGCCTCCCGCCCCGCGGGCCCGGGCCCGCGCCCGCCGGAACAGTTCGACGCCTGCCGTGTTGAACGCTGCGTCACGCACCATGCGCGAACACGCGGCTACTGTACTCTCCAGTCCTCGCGAGACCGGGCGATGCCGCGCGGGCGCACCCGTGGTGCATCCGCGCGGGCCGCGTGTCCTCGGGTCGGGCGGCGCGTGCGAGCCGACGGCGGGCTGCTCCGCCCGGCCGGCGCGGAACATCTCGTGGGGATGGCCGGACGAGGGGCATCCCCGGTCCCGTGGGGCAGCGCGCGGCGGTGCCCTCCTGTCGCTCTCGAAATGCGGGGAATCATCGTGAGGACGCAGTATCTCGGCACCTGCATCGCCATCATGAGCCTCTGGGGGGCGACCGAGTGCCTGGCCCAGGCCAGCTCGGACCAGCGCGCCGCCTGCACGCCCGACGTCTGGCGTCTGTGCGCGAGCGAGATCCCGAACGTCCCCGGCATCACCGCCTGCCTGCGCCGCGAGCGGGTGAACCTCAGCCCCGGCTGCCGGGCGGTCCTCACCGAGTCCGAGCGCGGGCCCCGGCCGGTCGCCAGCAACGAGCGCAGGTTCTAGAGCTCCGGCGCGACGGGGCTCGGCGCCGGGCCCCCTCGACGCGGGCCCCGCGGCGCCGGATCATGCGGCCCCCGAAGGAGGATGTTCCCGCATGGCCACCGTGAAGCTCTGGAGCGACGCCGAAGTGCAGGCCGACCCCCGCGTCAAGGCGGTGTTCGACGACATCCGGGCGGCACGCCGCTCGGACTTCGTCAACAACTTCTGGCGCGGGCTCGCCAACCAGCCGGCGGTGCTGGAGCGGACCTGGGCCAGCCTGAAGGCGGTCATGGCGGCGGACGGCGCCCTCGATCCCCTGACCAAGGAACTCATCTACATCGCGGTCTCGACCGCGAACGGGTGCTCCTACTGCATCCACTCGCACACCGCCGCCGCCCGGGCCAAGGGCCTGAGCGACGCGCAGCACGGGGAGCTCCTGGCGATCATCGGCATGGCGTCGGAGACCAACGCTCTCGTGACGGCGATGCAGGTCCCGGTCGACCCGGAATTCCTGGCCTGACGGGCCGCCTCAGCCGCCGATCCCGGCCTCGCGGCCGAACACCGCCTCCATCTCGCGCCGGAAGCGGATGGCGGGGTTGGCGGCGTCGAACGCGACATCGTCCCACGAGACGGCGCGGCCCTCGGCGACCGGCCGGGTCAGGACGAGGTCGTGGGCGAGGCCGATCGGCAGGCCGCCGGCGGCGAGCGAGGCCCGGGCGGGCATCAGGCGGCCGTAGACCGTGTAGCCGCCCTCGCCGTCGAGGCGCTCGCCGGCCTTGAGGTCGCGCTTGGCGGTCGCCACCACGTCGCCGCGGAAGCCGCGCGTGGTCCCGGTGGGCTCGCCCCGGAGCACGACGCTCGCGACCGAGATCCCGAGCTCGAGCCCGATCAGGTGGTAGGGCTTGTACATGGCGCTGTAGCGCCCGCTCGGGTCCGTCCTCAGGCCATACTCCGAGAAGCACTTGCGCACGTAGTCGGAGGGCGCCTCGAAGGTGGCGTAGACGCCCCAGCGCAGGTCGCGGAAGACCGGGCGCCCGTCGCGCTCCAGGGAGGACACCACCTCGACCGTGCCGGCATGCGGCAGGATCCCGCCGTCGCCCCGCGGGCGCAGCAGGCTCGGCAGGTCGTCGACGCCGCAGGCCGGGAAGGCGAGCCCGTCGGGCGCCGGCTCGAGGTCGCAGGCGTTGGCGACCGCCGCCATCTCGAGCGCCGACTTGGTGCCGTCCAGGAACGAGTTGAACATCTGCGGGTTGAAGTCGCCGCCCGCGACCTGCTCGGCGCCGAAACCGTAATGGCCCCAGACCGTCTCGGGGGTCGAGGCGTGGTAGACCGGCAGGTACTTGGTGCCCTTGCCGGCGCAGACGACCCGGAAGCCGGCGGTGCGGGCCCAGTCGACGAGCTCGGCGATGAGCGCCGGCTGGTCCCCGTACGCGAAGGAGTACAGGATGCCCGCCTCCGCGGCCCGCCGCGCGATGAGCGGGCCCGCGAGGGCGTCCGCCTCGACGTTGACCATAACGATGTGGCGCCCGTGCCGGCAGCAGGCGAGGGCGTGCCGGATGCCCGCCGAGGGATGGCCGGTGGCCTCCACGATGACGTCGATGCCGTCGGCCGCGATCAGCGCCTCCGCGTCGTCCGTGAGGCAGGTCGTGCCCTGCCGCATCGCCTCGGCGAACGAGGCGGCGCCGGACCGCTCCGGCGCCCAGCCGACCCGCGCCAGGGCCTGGCGCGCCCGCGCCGGGTCGAGGTCCGCGATGCCGGCGACGTGCAGGCCCGGCGTGCGGGGGGCCTGCGACAGGAACATCGAGCCGAACTTGCCGGCCCCGATCACGCCGACCCGGACCGGCTGCCCGGCCTCCGCCCGCGCCGCGAGATTCCGATACAGGCTCATGCCGCCTCGCCTCCCTGGGCCGCCCCGCAGGATCGCCCGATGCGCTTCCCCTCGGGCGATCCTGGCGGATCCCCGTTGCGGGCGAGCGTCACGGATCGGGACGGCGGCGTCAACCGGCGGCGGGCCCCGGAGCGGCCCCCGCCCGCAGCGGCCCGGGCCGAAGGGCCTCCGGGAGCACGCAGGCCCCGCGGCTCCCGCGCGGGGACCGCGGACGCCGCTCAGTACCGCACGATCTCGCCGAGGTGCGAGGCGAGGCGGTAGGCCTTCGCGCGGATCAGCCCGCGCAGGATGACGCGGGTGTCGCTGAACACCGTGAAGGTGCCGTCCGCGTCGGCCTGGATCCGGATTCCCTCGTGCATTCGCGCTGCCCCCCGGCGCCGCTCCCGAGACGCATCGACGTCTCCCGGCGGACCACCCCCTGGAACGCGCGGCGGGATCGGAGGGTGCGGGACGGAGTGCCCGTTCTCTGGGCAAGCCGGTCGGCAAAGAAACGACGGTCTCCGCGGAACCGTGGTGTTGAGAAAAAACTTTCCTGCTGGCTCGCCCACGCCAAGCCCGCGTCGCGTCCGCCGGATGGGCGACCGCAGAGGAGACACCTCACGATGAAGACGATGACTCTGGGCCTCGCCGCCGCCGCGGTTCTCGGCGGACTGACCTTCGGCCTCGGCGCGGCCTCCGCTGCCCCGGCGAGCCCCGCCGGCATCCAGGCCGGCCAGGGCATGGTCGAGCCGGCCGCGATGGACCACCACGAGCGCCGCATGATGAGGCGGCACATGATGCGCCGCCACATGATGAAGCGCCACATGATGCACCGGCGGATGCACTCGCGCGGCATGCACCGCATGTAGGGGCCGCCGGCGCCCTCGTGGGCCGAGGGCCCGCGAGGGAGCCCGTGCCCGGGGCCGGGCGTCCCGGTCTACCAGGGACGGTTGGCGAGGGCGGGCTTGCCCGCCAGGATGCTCGAGGTGACCTGCCGGATGTCGCGCAGGCCGCACATCGCCATGGTGACGTCGAGTTCCTTGCGGATGATGTCGAGGCACTGGGTCACGCCCGCCTCGCCCCCCGCTCCCAGGCCGTACAGGAACGCGCGGCCGATGAAGACCCCGTGCGCGCCGAGCGCCAGGGCCTTGATGACGTCCTGGCCCGAGCGGATGCCGCCGTCCATCAGCACCTCGATGCGGTCCCCGACCGCCTCGGCGATGCCCGGCAGCGCCGCGATCGACGAGACCGCGCCGTCGAGCTGGCGCCCGCCGTGGTTCGAGACGATGAGCGCCTCGGCGCCGCTCTGCGCGGCCAGCTCCGCGTCCTCGGGATCGAGGATGCCCTTCAGGATCAGCTTCCCGCCCCAGCGGTCCTTGATGCGCTTGACGTCGTCCCAGTTGAGCGTCGGGTCGAACTGCTCGGCGGTCCAGGAGGAGAGCGAGCGCAGGTCGCCGACGCCCTGGGCGTGGCCGACGATGTTGCGGAAGGTGCGGCGCTGCGTGCGCAGCATGTTCAGGCACCAGCGCGGCTTCGTCGCCAGGTTGATGATGTTCGGGATCGTCATCCGGGGCGGGGTCGAGAGGCCGTTCTTCACGTCCTTGTGGCGCTGGCCGAGGATCTGGAGGTCGAGGGTCAGCACGAGCGCCGAGCACTGCGCCGCCTTGGCGCGATCGATCAGGCGGTCGATGAAGGCGCGGTCGCGCATCACGTAGAGCTGGAACCAGAACGGCCGGTCGGTGTTCTCGGCCACGTCCTCGATCGAGCAGATGCTCATCGTCGAGAGCGTGAACGGCACGCCGGCCCTGGCGGCCGCCCGCGCCGCCAGGATCTCGCCGTCGGCGTGCTGCATGCCCGTGAGGCCGGTCGGCGCCAGGGCCACCGGCATGCTCACGGGCAGGCCCGCCATGGTGCTGGCGAGGGTGCGGTTCGTCATGTCGACGGCGACGCGCTGGCGCAGCTTGATGTCGGCGAAATCGTCCTGGTTCGCCCGGTAGGTGCCCTCCGTGTACGAGCCGGAATCGGCGTAGTCGTAGAACATCCGCGGCACGCGGCGCTCGGCGAGCACGCGCAGGTCCTCGACGCAGGTCACGGGCGTCTGCGTGAACAGGCGCGACATCAGGGACGGCGGTCGCGACGAGGGCATTCGGGTCGGGTGCATGGGGCGTCTCGCTGGTGCGTCTCGCTCGGCGCGGTGCTGGCGGCGGGATCCGGGCGCACCGGAACCCGGTCTCGGATCGGCGGCGACCGGGATAGCCGCATTGCGCCCGGTTTGCCCATTGCTTTTTCCCCGCAGGACCGCGGTTTTCCTGGGTGGCCGCTCCCGCGCGGGGGGGGCGCGTCAGGTCTGGCCGATCTCGTCGCGGGGCGTCGCGCTGAGCTCGGTCCAGTCGAGCTCCTCCTCCAGGCGATAGAAGGCATCGTCGCCGATCTCGCCGCGCTCGCGCAGGGCCAGGATGGTGCTGCGGGCGGCGCCGACGGCGCGCAGGCGCGGCGCGTCGGCGGGCAGGCTCGCGGGGGCGCGGCCCTCGCTGTGCGCCTCCGCCTCGCGCAGGGCGGCGGTGAACTCCCGGCGCAGCGCCTCGGCGTGGGGCGAGCGGTCCTGCGCGATGCTGTCGCGGGCCGCCCGGTAGGCCTCGGCCCGGGCCCGCCCGACCTCGCGCCCCACGGGGTCGTCGTCCCCGAGGGAGAACCAGGCCAGCAGGGGCCGCAGGGTGAGGCCCTGGATCACCAGGGTGCCGAGCACGACGCAGAACGCCGTCAGCACCACGAGGTCGCGGTACGGGAAGGCGTCGGCGCCCTCCGGCAGGGCGAGCGCGAGGGCGATGGTGACGACGCCGCGCATGCCGCACCACGCCACCGTGGTGCTGGCCAGGAGGCCCGCGGGCTCGGGGCCGGAGGGGCCGATGGTCCGGCGCCAGAGCCGGGCGGCCCCCGCCGCCCCCATCACCCAGGCGAGGCGGACCACGACCACGGTGGCGAAGACCGCCGCGGCGATCAGCGCGTAGCGGCCGCGCTGCTCCCCGGTGAGCCCCTCCAGGATCGGACCGACCTGGAGGCCGACCAGCACGAAGGCCAGCACGTTGAGGACGAAGACCGCGGTCTCCCAGACGGCGTTCGAGGGCACGCGCAGGTGCGCCGGCACGGTGGCGGGCGCCAGGCGCGCCACCGTGATGCCGAAGCTGACGACCGTGAGCACGCCCGACAGGCCGATGCGCTCGGCGGCGAGCCAGACGCCGAAGGTCGAGACGAACTGGAGCACGATGGTGCTCGGCGCGTCGCCGAAGCGGCGCATGGCGCGCAGGTAGAGCCACGCCAGGACCGGGCCGGCGATCAGGCTGCCGGCCACGCCGACGAGGAAGGTCGGGGCGACGTCCCGGACCGAGAACGCGCCGGTGGCGGCCGCCGGGACGGCCAGGCGGTAGATCATCAGCGCGGAGGCGTCGTTGAACAGGCTCTCGCCCTTGAGGATCGTGACGATGCGGTGCGGCAGCCGGACGTGGCTCAGGACCGACAGCGCCGCGACGGCGTCCGGCGGCGCCACGATGGCGCCGAGCACGATGCAGGCGGCGAGCGGCATGTCGGGCACGAACCAGCGCACCACGAGGGCGACCGCCACGGTGGTGACCCCGACGGCGCCGACCACCAGCCCGGCGATGGGGCGCCAGTTCTCCCGCAGGTCGCGCAGGGAGGTGTCGTAGCCCGCATCGAGCAGGATGGGGGCGAGGAAGAGCGCGAGGGCGAGGTCGGGGTCGAGGCGCAGGTTCGGGACCTGGGGCACGAAGGCCAGGACCACGCCCCCGAGCGCCAGGAAGGCCGGGAACGGCGCCCCCAGGCGCCGCGCCACCGCCGCGAGCAGCACGGCGCCGACGAGAACGCCGACAATCCATTCGAAGACAAGCATGAACGCAACCGACCCCTCGCCCCGGAGATAGGGCGGGCGTGGGCCCGCGGGGACCCCAGGCGGCGCCCACGCCGCACCGGCGCCCGCGCCGCATCGGCGCCAGCGCGGCGGGCGCCGCCGGGAAGCCGGCCGGAGCGCGGCGCCCCGTCAGGCGCCGGGTCGGAGCGCGGCCTGCAGCTCGGCGATCTGGCCCGGGCGCAGGATGTGCCCGTCCGCCATGATGATCCAGGCGACGCGCTCGCCCCCGATCTCCCGGGCGGCGAGCACGGCCTCGCGCAAGGTAGTGGTCGGCCGGTCGTCCGGGCCCGCCTCCCCGCTGTCCGGCCAGACCACGAGCTGCGCCGGTGTCTCCCAATCGGTCATGACGTCCCCTTCACCACGCCATTGCGGCCCGCTCGGGGCGGTCCGGTCGCGGACGCGTGCCGCGTCACGGGCGCGTGCCGCGTCACGGGCGCGTGCCGCGGCGCGGGCGCGCCCGGATCCACGCGGGAGATCCGCATGAGCGCTCCCCTCACCCCGCGGGCCGCGGCCGGAAGCAGGCCACCGGCGTGCCGTCCTCCGAGGCCTCGAACACCACCTGCACCGGCTGGCCGATCGCCAGGGCGTCGGGATCGCAGGCGACGAGGCTCGTCATCACGGTGGGGCCCTCCGCCAGGGTCACGTAAGCGATGGTGCGCGGCGGGGTTTCCCGGCGCAGCACCGTGTAGCTGTAGATCGTGCCCGCCCCCGACGCCTCCTCCCAGGCGGTCTCCCCGAAGCAGAACGGGCAGAGCGCGCGGGGGTACCAGTGCGCCCTGCCGCACGCGGTGCAGCGCCGGATGAGGAAGCGGCCCTGCCGCGCGGCCTCCACGAAGGGCGCGCTCTCGGGGCTCGGCGGCGGGTTCGGCCACGGGCGGTCCGGCATCGTCCCTACTCCCTTCCGAGCACCAGGGTGGCGGCGCCGTGGCGGCTGCCGAGGAGGCCGCCGATCCCGGTCGCGAGCGCGAGGTCGCAGTTCGGGACCTGCACGGCCGGGTGCGCCTCGCCGCGGAGCTGGCGCACCGCCTCGATCACCTTCGTGATGCCGCCGCGGTTCGCCGGGTGGTTGTTGCAGAGGCCGCCGCCGTCGGTGTTGAAGGGCAGCCGGCCGTGCCCGGCGATGAGGTTGCCGTCGGCGACGAAGCGCCCGCCCGCGCCCTTCTCGCAGAACCCGAGATCCTCGAGCTGCATCAGCACCGTGATGGTGAAGCTGTCGTACACCGAGGCGTACTTGATGTCGGCGGGCGCGACGCCGGCCTCCGCGAAGGCGGCGGGGCCGGACCAGCGGGCGGCCGAGACGGTGAGGTCCACGGCGCCGCCGTCCTGGCCCTTGTGGCCCTCGCCGGCGCCCAGCACCCGCACGCGGGGGCGCTTCAGGTCGCGGGCGATCTCCGGCCGGGTCACCACCAGGGCGCCGCCCCCGTCGCTGACGACGCAGCAATCGAGCCGGTGGAGGGGGTCGGCCAGCATCGGCGAGCCGACGACGTCGGCGACCGTCACGACGTCGCGCAGCATCGCGTCCGGGTTGTGCCGGGCGTGGTGCGAGGCCGCGACCTTGATCCAGGCCAGCTGCTCGGACGTGGTGCCGAACGCGTGCATGTGGCGCTTGGCGCACAGGGCGTAGAGGTTGACCGTGGTCGGCCCGAACGGCGCCTCCCAGGGGCTGTCGGGCGCGTTGCCGATCACCGGGCGCGCCGCCGTGCCGGAATGGCCCTCGCTGCGGGGCCGGCCCGCGAGGGTGATCAGCGCGACCGTGCAGCGCCCTAGCGCGATCGCCGCGGCCGCGTGCGCCACGTGCGCGATGTAGGAGGCGCCGCCGAGATCGGTGCTGTCGAGGTGGCGCAGCCGCAGGTTCATGTAGTCGGCCATGGCGAGGGGGCCGAGGCCGGGCGCGTCCCCGGCGCAGAAGTAGCCGTCGACGTCGGCCTTGGTCAGGCCCGCATCCGCGAGGGCGCCGGCGGCGGACTCGGCGTGGAGCTGCGCCACCGACCGGTCGGGGGCCCGCCGGGTCGGGTGCTCGTAGGCGCCCACGATGCAGGCGCGGTCCTTGATGGTCATGGTCACACCGGGTCCCAGGAGAAGACGTCGGGGCTGCGGTCGAGGGGGGCGAGGTGCGCGCTCAGGGCCGGCAGCGCGTGGGCCGCGATCGTCTCGGGCGTCCAGCCCTCGGCCCGGTGGACGCTGCGCACCGGGCGCGGTTGGTTGAACACGAAGAGCTCGTTGTGCCGGGCGGCGAAGATCTGGCCCGTCACGTGGCGCGCCGCGTCGGAGGCGAGGTAGACGGCGAGCGGCGCGTTCTTCTCCGGGCCCATCGCCTGGAGCTTGGCGACGCGGGCCTTCTGCTCCGGGGTCCCGGCCGGGATCGAGGAGGTCATGCGGCTCCACGCGAAGGGCGCGATGCAGTTCGAGCGCACCCCGAACCGGCCCATGTCGAGGGCGATCGACTTCGACAGGGCGGCGATGCCTAGCTTGGCGGCGGCGTAGTTCGCCTGGCCGATGTTGCCGACGAGCCCGGAGGTCGAGGTCATGTGCACGTAGGCGCCGGCGCCCTGGCGGCGGAACGGCTCGGCCGCCGCCCGCGAGACGAAGAAGGTGCCGTTGAGGTGGACGTCAATCACCGACAGCCACTCCTCGGGCGTCATCTTGTGGAAGATCTGGTCGCGCAGGATGCCGGCGTTGTTGACCACGACGTCGAGCCGGCCGAAGGCGTCGAGGGCGGCCGCGACGATGCGCCGGGCCGAGTCCCAGCCGGCGACGCTGTCGGTGCTCGCCACCACCTCGCCGCCGCGCTGCGCGATGATGGCGCAGGTCTGCGCGCCCGGCGCCGCCGAGGTCTCGCCGAGGCCCGTGAGGCTCGCGCCGACGTCGTTGACCACCACGCGGGCGCCCGCGAGCGCGAGGCCGAGCGCGATCTCGCGCCCGATGCCCCCGCCCGCCCCGGTGACGACCGCGACCTTGCCCTCCAGCATGCCCATCGGGGCTCCTCCCTCGGTTGCGTGGCGGCTAGCCCGCGTCCCGCACCGTCACGACGGCGTCGGCCGCGAAGGCCCCCTCGCCCGCGGGCAGCGCGATGACCGGGTTGAGGTCGATCCCGGCGAGCCGCGGGCCCGCCTGCGCGGCGAGGACCGAGAGCCGGGCCAGCATGCGGGCGAGGGCCGGGATGTCGGCCGGCCCGCGCCCGCGCACGCCCGTCAGGAGCGGGGCGCCCCGGATCGCCCGGATCATCGCCTCGGCCACGTCCTCGCCGAAGGGGCAGCGGCGGAACACCACGTCGCGCATCACCTCGACGAAGAGGCCGCCGAGGCCGAACATCGCCACCGGCCCGAAGGCCGGGTCCTGGTGGATGCCGAGGATGCACTCGACGCCGCCGGCGAGCTGGCGGGCCACCAGCACCCCGTCGATCCGCGCGCCGGGCGCCGCCGCGGCGGCCCGCGCCAGCAGGGCCGCGTAGGCGGTCCTCGCCGCCGCGGCATCGGCGACGCCGAGCACCACGCCGCCGATCTCGGTCTTGTGCAGGATGTCGGGCGACAGGATCTTCATCACCACGGGCCAGCCCAGCGCCTGCGCCGCCTCGACGGCCGCCTCGGGGCTGGCGCAGGCGCGCTCGGGCACGGCGGCGATGCCGGCGGCGGCGAGCAGGCGCTTGGCCTGCGCCTCGCTCGGCGTGCGATCCGGCAGCGGGACGGGCGGCACCTCGGGCGGGGCCCCGAGGGGGCCCGCCGCGAAGCCCTCGCCGAGCCGCCCCATGGCGTCGATCGCCACCACGGCGCGGGAGGGATCCTCGAACACGAGGTAGCCGTCCCGCTCGTACTCCCGCACGCGCTCGGGCGAAGCCAGGACGCAGAGCACGGCGAGCCGGTCGGGGTGGCGCGCCATGACGGCGTTGAGCTCCCGGCGGATCCCCGGGGCGAGGCTCGGCGCGCCGCCGATCTGGGTGAAGAAGGCCAGGATCGAGCGGTAGCCGCCCTCGGCGATCATGGTCTCGGTGAAGCGGCCGACGAGGGAGAGGTCGTTGAAGGCCTGGGCCGTGCAGTCCACCGGGTTGCGCGGCGCCGCGTAGGGCAGGATCGCCCGGAGGCGGCCCTGGGCGGCCCGGGGCATCTCCGGCATGGCGAGGCCCGCCGCCTCGGCGGCGTCCGCGATCAGGACGCCGGCCCCGCCCGAGATCGTGATCACGCCGAGCGTGTTGCCGACCGGGTAGATCCGGCGCGTCGCCGCGTAGGCGATGTCGATCAATTCCTCGGTGGTGCGGGCCCGCAGCGCCCCGTGCTCGGCCAGGACCGCGTCGAACACCGCGTCGTTGCCGGCGATGGAGGCGGTGTGGGACTGCGCCGCCGCGCCGCCGACGGCGCTGCGGCCGACCTTCATGGCGATGACGGGCTTGCGGGCCGCCCGCGCGGCCGCGAGGGCCCGCGCGAAGGCGTCGCCATCCCGCACCCCCTCGGCGTAGGCCATGATCACCTCGACGCCCTCGTCCCGGGCCATCCAGGCGATCACGTCGGCGAGGTCGAGGTCGGCCTGGTTGCCGGTCGTGACCAGCATGGCGGTGCCGATGTGCCGGTCGCGCGCCACCGTGAACAGGTGGGTGCCGTAGGCGCCCGACTGGCTGGCGATGCCGATGCGGCCGGGCAGCGGCAGGCCGCCCTCGAGCGAGGCGGTGAAGATCGGGTAGAACCCTGTCGCCTGGTCGAACAGCCCGAGGCAGTTCGGCCCGAGGAGGCGCATGCCGTGCCGGCGGGCCGCCGCGACGAGGCGGTCCTGCGCGGCGGCCCCCGCCGCGTCGACCTCGGCGTAGCCCGCCGTGAACACGATGGCGGCGCGGGTGCCGCGCCGGCCGAGGTCGTCGACGGCGGCGAGCGCGGCCGCCCCGGGCACCGCCACCACGGCGACGTCGGGGGCCTCCGGCAGGGCGTCGACCGAGGCGTAGCAGGGCAGGCCCTGCACCTCGGACCGGTTCGGGTTGACGGGCAGGATGCGGCCCGAGAACCCGCCGCGCAGCATGTAGGCGATCGGCCGTCCCCCGATGCGGGTCGGGTCGGCGGACGCGCCCACGATGGCGACGGAGCCTGGATGCACGAGGGCGCCGAGGTCCGGCGGCCCGGCGGGTCTCGGCCCCGCGCCCGCCCCGGGCTCAGTCGCGGACATGGGGGCAGCCGCCTTCGCCGAGGGGCCGGAAGGCCTCCTCGCCCGGCACCGTGGCGAGGCGCTCGTAGAGGTCCCACCGGCCGCTGGACCGGGCCGGGGCCTTGAAGCGCATCAGGTACATGTCGTGGACCATGCGGCCGTCCGCCCGCACCCGGCCGCCATGCGCGAAGAAATCCTCGACCGGCGCCTCGCGCATCGCCGCCATCACGGCGGCGGAATCGGTGGTGCCGGCACTCCGCACCGCCCGCAGGTAGTGGGTCAGCGCCGAGGTCACGCCGGCCTGGTAGGCGGTCGGCATCGCCCCGCGGCGGGCGAAGAAGCGCCTCGCGTAGGCCCGCGTGCCCTCGTCGTTGTCCCAGTAGAAGCTGTCGGTGAAGAGCGCGCCCTGGAGCACGTCGAGGCCGAGGGCCGCCGCGTCCGTCAGCGTGACCTGGAGCGCCACCATGGTCCTGCCGGATTGCGGCAGGCCGAACTCGTGCGCCTGCTTCACCGCGTTGGCGAAGTCGCTGCCGGCGTTGGCGAACGCGACGACGTTCGCCGGGGACCCCTCGGCCTGGAGCAGGAAGGACGAGAAGTCGGGCGTGCCGAACGGGTGGCGGACCTGGCCCGCCACGCGGCCGCCCGCGGCCGCCACCGCCCGCGCGGCGTCGCGCTCGAGGGCGTGGCCGAAGGCGTAGTCGGCGGTGAGGAAGAACCAGGTCGCGCCGCCGCGGGCCACCACCGCCCTGGCGGTGGAGTTGGACGAGGCGTAGGTGTCGTAGGTCCACTGCACGCTCGTGGGCGAGCAGGCCTTGCCGGTGAGGTCCGAGGAGCCGGCCCCGGAGATCAGGAAGATCTTGCGGCGGTCGCGGGTGACCGACTGGATCGCGAGCGCGACCGCCGAGTTGACGCCCTCCGCGATGACGTCGACGCCCTTCTGGTCGAGCCACTCGCGCACGATGGCGGCGGCGACGTCCGGCTTGTTCTGGTGGTCGGCCGAGACGATCTCGATCCGGCGCCCGAGCACCGTCGGCCCGAAATCCTCGAGGGCGATCCGGGCCGCCGCGACGGAGCCCTCGCCGTTGCCCTCGCTGTACTGGCCGCTCATGTCGGTGATGACGCCGATGCGCAGCGTGTCGCCGGCGGCGCGGGCCCCGGCGGCCGAGGCCGCGAGCACCAGGGCGGCGAGTGCCGCGCCGGCGAACGCCGCGCCGGCGAGCGCCGCCAGGCCCGGGCGGGCCGGG
>NZ_QOWC01000220.1 GCF_003574465.1 Methylobacterium crusticola | reverse complement strand
ACGAGGCCGCGGCGCCGGCGGCGCCGGGCGGCGGGGCCGGCCGGGGGGGCGGACGCCGTCGCGCCGGCCTCGCCCTCGATGATGCGTTCGTCGGTCATGGTCCTGGGTTCCTCTGCGGGATGACGCCCCTCGCGGGGTTGGCGATGTCTACCCCGGCGGCCGGAACCGGACCTGAACCTCGCCGTTCAGCCTCCGTTCAACCGCCGGATCTACGGCAGGGCTGTCTCGCGAGGGCATGGCGGACCCGATGAAGCTCCTGCTGGTCGAGGACGATGCGCAGCTGGCGGCCGAGATCGTGCGGGCGCTCCGGGCGGAGCACTGCGCGGTGGACCACGCGCGCAACGGCGAGGACGGCGCGCATCTCGGCGACACCGAGGTCTACGACGCCGCGGTGCTCGACCTCGGCCTGCCCAGGCGCGACGGCCTCGCGGTGCTCCGGGGCTGGCGCGAGGCCGGCCGGACCCTGCCGGTGCTGGTCCTGACCGCCCGCGACGGCTGGAGCGACAAGGTGGCGGGGTTCAAGGCCGGGGCCGACGACTACCTCGTCAAGCCGTTCCGGCTGGAGGAGCTGGTGATCCGGCTGCGCGCCCTGGTGCGCCGGGCGGCGGCCCACGGCGCCACCCGGATCACCTGCGGGCCGATCCACTACGATGCGGGCCTCGGGGCCTTCGAGCGCGACGGGCTGCCCCTGCGCCTCACCGGGCTCGAGTGGCGCGTGCTGAGCTGCCTGATCCTGCGCCGCGACAGCGTGGTGCCCCGGGGCGAGCTCATCGAGCGGGTCTACGAGGGCGACGCCGAGGTCGATTCGAACTCCGTCGAGGTCATCATCACGCGCCTGCGCCGCAAGATCGCCCCGGCCCGGATCGAGAGCGTGCGCGGCCTCGGCTACCGGCTGAGCCCGGGCGAGGCCCCGTGACGGGACGGGATCCCGTGACGGGACAGGATCCCGTGACGGGACAGGATCCCGCGGCGCGGCCCGATCCCGGCCCGGCCGGTGCGCCGGCGCCCTCCCTCCAGCGGCGCCTGCTCGCCGCCGCCCTGGTGCTGATCCTCGGCGCCCTCGTGGTGGCGGGCCTCGCCATCGGGCTGATCCTCGACCGCTTCGTGCGCGGGCAGCTCGACGCACGCCTCGACGCGCAGGTCGCCGCCCTGGTCGCCGGGCTGGAGCCTGGGGGCGCGCTCCGCCTCGACCGCGCCCTCGACGGCCCGCCCTTCGACCGTCCGGGCTCGGGCTGGTACTGGCAGGTGCGGCGGGGCGGGGCGGCCCTGCGCTCGGGCTCGCTGTCCGGGCACGACCTCGCCCTGGCGGCGCCCGTCCCGGCGCCCTCGGAGAACCGGCCGCGCCCGGCCGACGGCGTCGGGCCCCGGGGCGAGGCGCTGATCCTGCGGGTCCTGGTCCTGCCCGACGCGACCTCCGTGGCGGCGAGCGCGCCGCGGGCGGCCCTGCAGCGGCCCCTGCGCGAGGCCGGCCTCGCCCTCGCGGCGAGCCTCGGCGTGCTCGGGCTCTGCCTCGCGGCCGGCGCGGTCGCGCAGGTCCGGCTCGGCCTGCGGCCCCTCGACCGGCTGCGGCGCGACCTCGCCGATGTCCGGGCCGGGCGCCGCGCGCGGGTGCCGGAGGCCCAGCCCGCGGAGATCCGGCCCCTGAGCGCCGAGGTCAACGCGCTCCTCGACCAGAACGCGGCCCAGCTGGCGCAGGCCCGCACCCACGTCGCCAACCTGGCGCACGGCCTCAAGACCCCCCTCGCCACCATGGGCCTCGTCCTGTCCGACCCGGCCCGCGACCCGGACGGGCGCCTCGCCCGGCTCGTCGGCACCATGGACCGCAGCGTGCGCCACCACCTGCGGCGGGCCCGCGCCGGCGCGCGGGGGGGCGCCGTTCGGGCCCGGACCCCGCTCGCCGGTCCGCTCCGCGACCTCGCGGCGGCCCTCGAGCGGCTCCACGCCGACAAGGGGGTCGCCGTCACCGTCGCGGTGGCGCCCGGGCTCGCGGCGGCCTGCGACCCGCAGGACCTCGACGAGATGCTGGGCAACCTCATCGACAATGCCTGCCAGTGGTGCCGCGGCGCCGTCCGGATCACCGCCGGCGCGGCGGAGCCCGGGATCCGGATCGCCGTCGAGGACGACGGGCCGGGGCTCGACCCGGAGGCGATGGCCCGGGCCGCGCGGCGCGGGCAGCGCCTCGACGAGACCGTCCCGGGGCACGGCTTCGGGCTGGCGATCACCACGGAGCTGGCCGAGCTCTACGGCGGCGGTCTCGACCTCGGCCGCGCGCCGCTGGGGGGCCTGATGGCGACGCTGCGGCTGCCGGGGTGAGGCGCGCTCCCGCCCGTCGCCGGGACGGGATCGGCGCGACGGCCCGCTCCGTCGCGGTTGTTTCGCGATCCCGGCGCGGGCGCGGGGTGCCGGCCCGGGCGGCGGGAGCGCGGGGGCGCGGGCGGCGGTCTACTCCGCCAGCTCGCGCATGACCTGGATCAGGTCCGACTTGCCCTCGAACCCGATGCCCGGCAGCTCCGGCATGACGATGTGGCCGTCCTCGACCCGGACGCCGTCCGGGAAGCCGCCGTAGGGCTGGAACAGGTCCGGGTAGCTCTCGTTGCCGCCCAGGCCGAGCCCGGCCGCGATGTTGAGCGACATCTGGTGGCCGCCGTGCGGGATGCAGCGGGAGGGCGACCAGCCGAACTGCCCCAGCACGTCGAGGATGCGCAGGTACTCCACGAGGCCGTAGGACAGCGCGCAGTCGAATTGCAGCCAGTCGCGGTCCGGCCGCATCCCGCCGTAGCGCAGCAGGTTCCGGGCGTCCTGGTGGGAGAACAGGTTCTCGCCGGTCGCCATGGGGCCGGGATAGACGTCCGCGAGCCCCGCCTGGAGCGCGTAGTCGAGGGGGTCGCCCGCCTCCTCGTACCAGAACAGCGGGTACTGGCGCAGCATCTCGGCGTACGCGACGGCGGTCTCGCGGTCGAAGCGGCCGTTCGCGTCGACGGCCAGGCGCGCCTGAGCGCCGATCTCGGCGAGGACCGCCTCGATCCGGCGCTGGTCCTCGTGCAGGGGAGCGCCCCCGATCTTCATCTTCACGACGGTGTAGCCGCGGTCGAGGTAGCTGCGCATCTCGGCCCGCAGGGCGGCGTCGTCCCGGCCCGGATAGTAGTAGCCGCCCGCCGCGTAGACGAAGACCCGCGGCGCCGCCGCGCGGCCCTCGCGCTCGGCGAGGAGCCGGAACAGCGGCTTGCTGGCGATCTTGGCGGTCGCGTCCCAGACCGCCATGTCGAGGGTGCCGACCGCCACCGAGCGCTCGCCGTGGCCGCCGGGCTTCTCGTTGGTCATCATCGCGGCCCAGATCCCGTGCGGATCGAGGGTGCCGGCGGCCTCGTCGACGAGGCTCCCGGGCGGCGCCTCCAGGATCCGGTCGCGGAAGCGCTCGCGGATGAGGCCGCCCTGGCCGTAGCGGCCGTTCGAGTTGAAGCCGTAGCCCACCACCCGGCGCCCGGCGCGCTCGACGTCGGTGACGACCGCCACCAGGCTCGCGGTCATGCGCGAGAAGTCGATGTAGGCGTTCCGGATCGGGGACGCGATCGGCTTCGTGATCTCGCGGACGTCGACGATGCGCATGGATCCTCTCCCGTGTCGAAGCGGGGCGGGCGCGGCGCCGGTCGCGGCGTCCACCGGTCGCGGCGTCCGCCGGTCGTCGCCGCGCCCGCCCCGAAGGTGACTTACCCGTGGACGCTGCCGGCGGGCCAATGCCAAGATCGGCGCGCCCCATGCGTGATCGGCATCATGGACCTCGATTGGCTCAAGGACTTCCTGGCGCTGGCCGAGCAGAGGAACTTCTCGCGCGCCGCGGAGCTCCGCCACGTGACCCAGCCCGCCTTCAGCCGGCGCATCCGCGCCCTGGAGGACTGGATCGGCACGCCGCTGTTCGTGCGGGGCGCCCAGGGCGCCCAGCCGACGCCCGCCGGGGAGCACCTGAGGCCCCTCGCCGGCGAGCTCGTGCGCGGGCTCGAGCGGGCCCGCCGCGACGCGCGGGCGGTGGGCGAGCGGGAGACCGCGACGCTGTCGGTCGCGGCGACGCACGCGCTCTCGTTCACCTTCTTCCCCGGCTGGATCCGGCGGCACGCGCGGGTCGAGGCGCTCGGCACGCTCAACCTGATCTCCGACAGCCTCGAGGCCTGCGAGCAGATCATGCTCGGGGGCGAGGCCCACCTGCTGCTCTGCCACTGCCACCCCGACGCGCCGACGCCATTCGAGGCCGGGCGCTTCCGGAGCATCCAGGTGGGCGAGGACGTCCTCGTCCCGGTCTGCGCGCCGGACGCGGACGGAGGCCCGGCCTGGCCGCTCCCCGGCCCGCCGGGGCGGCCGACGCGGCTCCTCGCCTACAGCCCGGCCTCGGGGCTCGGCCGCATCCTGGCCGCCCACCAGCGGGCCCGGCGCCCGGCCGCGGGCCTGGAGACCGTCGTCACCTCGCACCTGGCCGCCGCCCTGATGACCATGGCGGGCGAGGGCCTGGGCGTCGCCTGGCTCCCGCTGACGCTCGCCGAGGAGGATCTGGCGCGGGCGCGCCTCGTCCGGGCGGGGCCCGACCGGTACGACATCCCGGTCGAGATCAGGCTGTTTCGCGCCGCGGCCTGCCGCAACCGCGCGGCGGACGCGCTCTGGAGCCGGCTGGCGCCGCCCGGCTGAGGCCGGAGGACCCGCCCGACGGGCACCGCGCGTTCAGCGCGGCCGCCCCGAGGTGGGAGGCCCGCCGCTCCGAGATGCCCGGGCGGGCGCATCCGGATCGCGGTTCCCGCCGGCGCAGCGGGCGCGCCGCGCGGGATCGTGCCCGGCACGGAGGCGCACCAGCCCGATCTGCCGCGTCCGATCTGGCCGGAACCCGGGGGCACCGTTCCGATACGGCCAAGCCAGCGTCATCGCCAAGGGAAATCATAGTATTTGCGCGTGCTATCTTCAGAAAAATCCTCCTGCTTACGCACGACGTTCGATCCGTCGCGACATTCATCCGATCGACGTCGGCGACGAGCCGTTTCCACGCGAAGCGGGGCGGGCGCGGCTGGTCCACGGCAAGCGCCCGGGGCGGGCTGGACAACGGCGCGCCCGCGTGCACGCTTGACCGACCCTGCGAGGGACCTGCCCGGGAGCGGACCTGCCTGATGGCCTATGAGCTGATCCTCGACGGCGCCCGGGTGATCGATCCCTCGCAAGGGATCGACCGCGTCACCCGGGTGGCCTTCGACAAGGGCCGGGTGGCCGCAATCGGCGATGACGTGAGCCTCGCCGGCTGCCCGGACGTGCGGGACCTGCGCGGCCTCGTCGTTACCCCGGGCCTCATCGACCTCCACACCCACGTCTACTGGGGCGGCACCTCGCTCGGCATCGACGCCGAGCAGTTTGCCCGCGACAGCGGCGTCACCACGGCGGTGGACACGGGCAGCGCCGGCCCGGGCAACTTCCACGGCTTCCGCCGGCACGTGATCGAGCCCTCGGCGATCCGCATCCTCGCCTACCTGCACGTCTCCTTCGCGGGCATCTTCGCGTTCTCGAAGACCGTCATGGTGGGGGAGAGCGAGGAGGTCCGCATGCTGGCGCCCGCCGAGGCGGCGGCGGTGGCGGACGCCAACCGGGACGTCGTGGTGGGGATCAAGGTGCGGGTCGGCCTGCACGCCTCGGGCCGCTCGGGCATGCAGCCCTTCGACGCCGCCATGCAGGTGGCCGAGGAGGTCGGCCTGCCGCTGATGGCGCATATCGACCACCCGCCCCCGAGCTACGAGGAGGTGGTCGAGCGCCTGCGGCCCGGCGACGTGCTCACCCACTGCTTCCGCCCGTTCCCGAACTCGCCCCTGAGCGGCCAGGGCCGCGTGCGCGAGGCGGTCTGGGCCGCCCGCCGGCGCGGCGTCCTGTTCGACATCGGCCACGGCAAGGGCTCGTTCTCGTTCCGGACCGCCCGGGCCATGCTGGCGAACGGCTTCCCGCCCGACACGATCTCGTCGGACATCCACACCCTCTGCATCGAGGGCCCGGCCTTCGACCAGACCACCACCCTGTCGAAGCTCCTCTGCCTCGGCATGGCGCTGCCGGACGTGATCGCGGCGACGACCGTGAACGCCGCGACGGCGCTGCGGCGGCCGGAGCTCGGCGCGCTCGGCCCCGGCTCGGTCGGCGACGCCACGGTGCTGCGCCTGGAGGAGGGCCGCTTCGACTACGTCGACACCACGGGCGAGCACCTCGCGGGCGACCGCCGGCTCACCGCGGCGGGCGTCGTCGTCGGCGGCCGCTGGTGGCACCCGCGCTGAGCCGCCCCGCCGCTGGCCCGCGGGCAAGCGTGGCACGACGCCTGCTTTGACGCCGAGTGACCGGCCCACCGGTCCAGAGGGAGGACCCGACGATGGACCGCAGATCGCTCCTGAAGGGGATGGCCGGCGCGGGCGCGCTGGCGGCGTCCGGGGGCCTCTCCGCCCCGGCCCTCGCGCAGGGCGCGGCGGCCCGCACCCTGCGGTTCGTGCCGCAGGCCAACCTCGCGAACTTCGATCCGATCTGGGGCACGCAGTACGTCGTGCGCAACGCCGCGGCCCTCGTCTGGGACACGCTCTACGGCGTCGACGACACCCTGACGCCCCGGCGCCAGATGGTCGAGTCCGAGACGGTGTCGGACGACGGCCTGACCTGGACCTTCCGGCTCCGCGAGGGGCTGCGCTTCCACGACGGCGAGCCGGTGCGCGCCCAGGACGTGGTGGCGAGCCTCGCCCGCTGGTCGGCCCGCGACCCGATGGGCCTGATGCTGCGGGCGCTCCAGAACGAGCTGGCGCCGGTGGACGACCGCAGCTTCCGGTGGGTGCTGAAGAAGCCCTTCCCGAAGATGCTGCTGGCGCTCGCCAAGAACAACGCGCCGTGCTCCTTCATCATGCCGGAGCGCATCGCCCGGACCGATCCCTTCAAGCAGATCACCGAGTACGTCGGCTCGGGGCCGATGCGCTTCGCCCGCGACGAGTGGGTGCCGGGCGCCCGCGCGGTGTTCACGAAGTTCGCCGACTACGCCCCGCGCCAGGAGCCCGCCTCCTGGCTCGCCGGCGGCAAGCGGATGCTGGTCGACCGGATCGAGTGGATCGTGATGCCCGATCCGGCGAGCGCCTCGGCGGCGCTCCAGAACGGGGAGATCGACTGGTGGGAGAACCCGATCTCCGACCTCGTCCCGCTCCTCAAGAAGAACCGGAACCTGTCGGTCGACATCGCCGATCCCCTCGGCAACATCGGCTCGTTCCGGATGAACACCCTCTACCCGCCCTTCGACAACCCGAAGGTCCGGCGCGCCGTCCTGATGGCCATGAGCCAGGAGGACTACATGCGGGCGATCGTCGGCGACGACGACGCCCTGTGGAAGCCCCTGCCCGGCTACTTCACGCCCGGGACCCCGCTCTACAACGAGGAGGGGGGCGAGGTGTTCACCCCCGGCGGCAACCTCGCGGCCGCCAAGAGGCTCCTCGCCGAGAGCGGCTACAAGGGCGAGCCCGTCACCTGCATCGTCGCCCAGGACCAGCCGATCACGAAGGCGCAGGGCGACGTCACCGCGGACCTGCTGAAGCGCCTCGGCATGACCGTCGACTTCGTCGCCACCGACTGGGGCACGACCGGCTCGCGGCGCGCCTCGAAGGCCGCGCCGAAGGACGGCGGGTGGAACATGTTCCACACCTGGCACGCGGGCGCCGACTGCCTCAACCCCGCGCCCTACACGGCCATCCGGGCGAACGGCGAGAAGGCCTGGTTCGGCTGGCCCGACAGCCCGCCCGTCGAGGAGGCCATCGGCGCCTGGTTCGAGGCGACGACGCCCGACCAGGAGAAGGCGGCGATGCGGCGCCTCAACAAGGCCGCCCTCGACTACGTGGTGTACGCGCCGACGGGATTCTTCCTCGGCTACCAGGCCTGGCGCAAGGCGGTGTCGGGCATCGTCAAGGGACCGCTGCCCTTCTTCTGGGGCGTGTCGAAGTCGGCCTGAACGGACGCGGGATCGATCATGCTCGCGTACGCGGGACGGCGGGTGCTGGCGACGATCCCGGTCATGGCCGTGGTCGCGCTGTTCGTCTTCAGCCTGCTCTACATCGCGCCGGGCGACCCGGCGGCGATCATCGCGGGCGACCAGGCGACGCCCGACGACATCGCCCGCATCCGGGCGACGCTCGGGCTCGACCGCCCCTTCCTGGTGCGCTTCGGCGAGTGGTCGTGGCGCATCCTCCAGGGCGATCTCGGCACCTCGATCTTCACCGCGCTCCCGGTCACGGCGCTGATCCGGCAGCGCATCGAGCCGACGCTGTCGCTGATGGTCGTGACCCTGATCCTGTCGGTCGGGGTCGCGGTCCCGCTCGGCGTCGCGGCGGCCTGGAAGGC
The DNA here is from genome assembly GCF_003574465.1 of Methylobacterium crusticola. Classification (GTDB taxonomy): domain Bacteria; phylum Pseudomonadota; class Alphaproteobacteria; order Rhizobiales; family Beijerinckiaceae; genus Methylobacterium; species Methylobacterium crusticola. The sequence goes on along the minus strand of NZ_QOWC01000220.1, from coordinate 4,493 downwards.
CGGCACGCTGGTCGACCGGCTCGTCATGACCCTCGCGGTGCTGGGCTTCTCGGTGCCGGTCTTCGTGATCTCGTACCTGCTCGCCTACGTGTTCGCCCTCGAGCTCGAGTGGCTGCCGGTGCAGGGCTACACGCCGATCGCGTCCGGGCTCTGGCCCTGGTTCCGCAACCTGATCCTGCCCTCGATCGCCCTCGGCAGCGTCTACGTCGCGCTCATCGCCCGGATCACCCGCGCCACCATGCTGGAGGTGCTGGCCCAGGACTACATCAAGACCGCCGCCGCCAAGGGCGTGGGCAGCCGCGGGCTGCTGTTCGTCCACGCCCTCAAGAACGCCGCGGTGCCCATCGTCACGGTGATCGGCCTCGGCATCGCGCTCCTCATCGGCGGGGCCGTCGTCACCGAGAGCGTGTTCGTGATCCCGGGCCTCGGGCGCCTCACCGTCGACGCGATCCTGCGGCGCGACTACCCGGTCATCCAGGGCGTCGTGCTGCTGTTCAGCTTCTGCTACGTCCTGGTCAACCTCGGCATCGACCTCACCTACATGCTGCTCGACCCGAGGATCCGCTATTGAGCCCGCCCGGCGCGCCCGACCTCGCGGCCGCGGCGGCCGCCCCGGGGATAGCGGTCGCGGCGGCTCCGGACCTCCCCGACATCTTCCCGCCCGTGGTACGCCGGCGCGGCCTGCGCGGGGTCGTGGCGCGCCACCCGGCCGCCGCGATCGGGGTCGCGATCCTGCTCCTGATGCTGCTCGCCGCGCTGCTCGCGCCCGTCCTGTTCACCGTCGACCCGACGGCGCTCGCCCCCTCCCGCCGCACCCGGCTGCCCTCGGCGCAGTACTGGTTCGGCACCGACATGCTCGGGCGCGACATCTACTCGCGGGTGATCTACGGGGCGCGGGTCTCCCTCGTCGTCGGCTTCTCGGTCGCCGCCCTCGCGTCCGCGATCGGGCTCGCCATCGGCCTCGTCTCGGGCTTCGTGCGCGTCCTCGACGGGATCGTGATGCGGGTCATGGACGGGCTGATGTCGATCCCGCCGATCCTGCTCGCCGTCGCCCTGATGGCGCTCACCCGCGGGTCGGTCGGCAACGTCGTGGCGGCCATCACCATCGCGGAGATACCCCGGGTGGCGCGCCTGGTGCGGGGCGTGGTGCTGTCCCTGCGCGAGCAGCCCTACGTCGACGGGGCGGTGGCGAGCGGCAGCACCGTGCCGGCCATCATCTGGCGCCACATCCTGCCCAACACGCTCGCGCCCCTCTCGGTCCAGGCCACCTACATCTGCGCCTCGGCGATGATCACAGAGGCGATCCTGTCCTTCATCGGGGCGGGGACGCCGCCGACGACGCCGTCCTGGGGCAACATCATGGCGGAGGGGCGCGCGCTCTGGCAGGTGAAGCCCACCATCGTGTTCTTCCCCGCCCTGTTCCTCTCCCTGACGGTGCTGGCGGTGAACCTCGTCGGCGACGGGCTGCGGGACGCCCTCGACCCCCGCATGGCCAAGAGGCTCTGAGCATGGCGCTCCTGGAGGTTGAGTGCCTGCGGACGCATTTCCGCACGCCGGACGGGGTCAACCGGGCCGTGGACGGCGTCTCGTTCTCGGTCGAGGCCGGCGAGACCCTGGCCATCGTCGGCGAATCGGGCTGCGGCAAGTCGGTGACGGCGAACTCGATCCTGCGCCTGATCCCCGCCAAGGTCGGGCGCTCGACCGGGGTGGTGCGCTTCGAGGGCCGCAACCTCCTCGAGCTGTCGCCCCGCGCGATGCGGCAGATCCGCGGCAACGCGATCGGCATGATCTTCCAGGAGCCGATGACGAGCCTCAACCCGGTCCTCACCGTCGGCCGCCAGATCGGCGAGAGCCTGCGCCTGCACCAGGGCCTCGACCGGCGCCGGGCCGAGGCCCGGGCGGTCGAGATGCTGACGCTCGTGGGCATCCCGGAGCCGCAGCGGCGGGTGCGCGCCTATCCCCACCAGCTCTCGGGGGGCATGCGCCAGCGCGTGATGATCGCGATGGCGCTCGCCTGCAACCCGAAGCTCCTCATCGCCGACGAGCCGACGACCGCCCTCGACGTCACGATCCAGGCCCAGATCCTCGACCTGACGCGCGACCTCAAGCACCGGGTCGGGGCCGCCATCATCCTGATTACCCACGACCTCGGCGTGGTGGCTGAGGTCGCCAGCCGGGTGATCGTGATGTATGCCGGCCGCAAGATCGAGGAGGCGCCCGTCGCCGAGCTCTTCCGGCGCCCGCGCCATCCCTACACGCAGGGCCTGCTCGGGGCGGTGCCGCGCCTCGGCTCCTCCCTCGACGGCACGCGCGGGCGCCTGGCCGAGATCCCCGGCCTGGTGCCGAGCCTCACGACCCGGATCGCCGGCTGCGTCTTCGCGGGGCGCTGCCCGCGCGCGACGGACCTCTGCCGGGCAATCGCCCCCGCCATGGCGGCGAAGGCCCCCGGCCACGGGGCGGCCTGCCACCACGCCCCCGCGGAGGCGGCCGCCGCGTGAGCCCTCCCCTGCTCGAGGTCAACGACCTGACGAAGCACTTCGCGGTCCGCACCGGCCTCCTCGGCGGCCGGGGCGCGGCCGTGCGGGCGGTCGACGGCGTCTCCTTCAGCCTCGAGCGGGGCGAGACCCTGTCGATCGTCGGCGAGTCCGGCTGCGGCAAGTCGACGGTCGGGCGCGCGGTGCTCCGGCTCCTCGACGTCACGGGCGGGCAGGTGGTGCTCGACGGCCGGCGCATCGACGACCTCTCGGCCGGCGCCATGCGGCCCCTGCGCCGCCGGATCCAGGTCGTGTTCCAGGACCCGTTCTCCAGCCTCAACCCGCGGATGCGGGTGCGCGACATCCTGGCCGAGCCGCTGCGCAACTTCCGCCTGGCGCGCGGGGCCCGGGCCCTCGACGCCCGGGTGGCGGCCCTCCTCGACACGGTGCGCCTGCCCCGGGACGCCGCCGGCCGCTTCCCGCACGAGTTCTCGGGCGGGCAGCGCCAGCGCATCGGCATTGCCCGGGCGCTCGCCCCGGAGCCCGACCTGATCGTCTGCGACGAGGCGGTCTCGGCCCTCGACGTCTCGGTGAAGGCGCAGGTCGTGAACCTGCTCCAGGACCTCCAGCGCGAGCTCGGCCTCGCGCTCCTGTTCATCAGCCACGACCTAGCGATCGTCGAGCACATGACCCACCGGGTCGCCGTGATGTATCTGGGCCAGATCGTCGAGATCGCCGCGCGCGCCCGCGTCTTCGCGGCGCCGAAGCACCCCTACACCCAGGCGCTCCTCTCCGCCGTGCCGGTGCCGGAACCCGGCGCGGCCCGCGACCGCATCGTGCTCAAGGGCGACGTGCCGAGCCCGATCGACCCGCCGCCGGGCTGCCGCTTCCACACCCGCTGCCCCTACGCCTTCGCGCGCTGCCGCACCGAGGTGCCGCGGCTGAGGCGCCTGTCGCCCGAGCAGGAGGCCGCCTGCCACCTGCACGACCGGCCGGCGGCCGAGAACCCGCTCGCCTGAGCCGCGGCCCGGGAGCGGCTCGCGCCCGGATACCCGCGGCCGCCGGGGCCGTCACGCGGTCCGACAGGGCCAGATCAGGCGGCCGATCGCCCAGCCGAGGCGCCGGCACGTCAGGGCGACGGCGAGGCACCAGGCGAGGCCGAGCCAGAGGCCCTGCAGCAGGGCCAGGAACCCGGAGCCGAGCACTAGGGCGCCGCGGCCGAGGAGCGCCAGCACGGCGCGGGTCCGCGGGCCCATCCGCTCGGAGAGCCGCGCGACCCGGCGCAGGTCGTCGGCGCCCTCCGCGACCGAGAGCGCCTGGAGCGTGCCCCGGGTGCCGAGGCGGGCCCGGAGGGCGGCCGTCTCCCCGCCGAGCACCCGGATCTCCCGCAGGGCTCCGGGCCTGAGCACGCCCCGGGCGGCCTGCCGCGCGCCCGCGAGGTCGAGCCGGCCGGCGGCCGCGAGGGCGAGCTTGACGGCGTCGCGGCTGACGAGGCCGCCCGTGCTGCGCACGAGCGTCGCCGCCAGGGGCTTCGAGAGGCGGCCCGTGCGCGCCGCGACCTTCAGGGTGGTGGCCCCGGCATGGACCGGCACGCTCGCCCCGAGCGAGAGCACGGTGGCCCCCGTGAGGGCGAGGCCGGCGGCCGAGAGGCCGAGGAGGAGGGCGTCGTAGGGCTCGTCGCGGGCGAGCCGCCCGCCCTCGCGCCAGAGGTCGCGCAGGTCGCCGTAGCCGATGAGGTCGCCCGCGACGGCGCCCGCCATCCCGGGCAGCCCCGCGGCCTCCCCGGTGGCAAAGCCGCTCGCGGCGTCGGCGAGCGCCCGCCCGGCCCCGCCCCGGGCCAGGGCGGCGACGCGCTCCTGCCGCTCCGGCGCCACCGGCACGCCCTGCTCGGCCGCGAGGGCGAGGAAGCTCCGCGCCAGCTCCTCGTCGCCCGCCGCCACCGCGGCGTCGATCTCGGCGCCGATCCGGGCCGGATCAGCGGCGGCGGGCAGGCGCAGGGCCGCGAGCGCGCCCGGATCG
>NZ_QOWC01000219.1 GCF_003574465.1 Methylobacterium crusticola | reverse complement strand
GCGGGCCGCCGTGCCCGGCGGGCGCCCCTCGCGGGCCGCCGTGCCCCCCCCGCGCCGGACCGGCCTCCGCTTCGGCGGGGAGCGCCCTGCGCCGATGTCGCGCCTCCGAACGCCTCCCCCGGCCGGCACGTTGCCGCCCGGATCGATCTCGGGTGGAGCAGCGCGGTGACGGACCGGCCGATCGAGGATTACGCCGTGATCGGCGACACCCGCACGACGGCGCTCGTCGCGCGCGACGGCGCGATCGACTGGCTGTGCTGGCCCCGCCACGACAGCCCGGCCGTGTTCCTCAGGCTTCTCGACGCGGAGGCGGGCGGCTGCTGCGGCCTCGCCCTCGAGGGCCTCCGGACGACGACGCGCCGCTACTGGCCCGGCACCAACATCCTGGAGACGACCTTCGTCACCGCCACGGGCCGCCTGCGTCTCGTCGACGCCATGCCGCTCCATCCCCTCGCGCGCGTGCCGGACGAGGGCCCCGACGGCGCCGCCGAGGGGCGCATCCTCCGCCGCCTGACCTGCGAGGAGGGCGCCGTCGCGGGCCGCCTCCACGTGCGGCCGACCTTCGACTACGCCCGCGCGGCGGCCGGCCTCGCGGCCCAGCCCGACGGCAGCGTGCTCTGCCGCGGCGGCGGCGAGGCCCTCAGGGTCGCGGCCTCGGTGCCCCTCGGGCTGGCGGGCGACCGGGTGGAGGCCCCCTTCTCCCTCGCGGCCGGCGAGGAGGCCTGGCTCGTCCTCGCGCACGGCGAGGCGGGCGGCCTCGACCTCGCCGGGGCCGAGGCGAGCCTGGACGCGACCCGGGCCTACTGGGAGGCCTGGAGCGGGCGCTGCACCTACGCGGGGCCGCACCGCGAGGCGGTCCTGCGCAGCGCGCTGGTGCTGAAGCTCCTCACCCACGCGCCCTCGGGCGGCATCATCGCGGCCGCCACCACCAGCCTGCCGGAGGCGGTGCCGGGGACGCGCAACTACGATTACCGCTACGTCTGGATGCGGGACGCCAGCTTCACGGTCACGGCCTTCGTCAACCTCGGCTACGTGCGCGAGGCGGCGGAGTTCCTGCGCTTCCTGCGCGACGCCGACGCCACCCTCGGCCGGGACCTGCGGCTCATGTACGGCCTCGGCGGCGCGGTCCCGGCCGAGGAGATCCTGGGCCACCTGCGCGGCTGGCGCGGGGTCGGCCCGGTGCGGATCGGCAACGCCGCGGCCGACCAACACCAGTACGACATCTACGGCGAGTTCCTGGTGGCGCTCCACGCCTTCCTGGACGCGGTGGGCTACGAACCGCCCGTGAGGGTCAACGACCACCTGCCCGAGGTGCTGGAGAACCTCACCGGCCACGTGATCCGCTGCCGCCACGCGCCGGACCACGGCCTCTGGGAGCTGCGCGCCGAGCCCCGCCAGATCCTGCACACCAAGGCGATGCTCTGGGTCGCCCTCGACCGGGCGGCGCGGATCGCCGAGGCGATCCCGGTCGCCGCGCCCGAGCGGGTGGCGGCGTGGCGCCGCGCGGCGGCCGGGATCCGGGCCGAGTACCACGCCCACGGCTGGAGCGAGCGGGCGCAGGCCTACACGCAGGCCTACGGGTCGGACGACCTCGACGCGGCGGTGCTGCGCACGGTGCTGTTCGGGGCCTTCGACGCCGCCTCGCCGCGCGTCGCCGCGACCCTCGCGGCCGTGAGCGAGGGGCTCGGCGCCGGCGACCTCGTCTACCGCTACCGCAACCACGACGGCCTGCCGGCCGACGAGGCCACCTTCACGGCCTGCGCCTTCTGGCGCGTCGGCTGCCTGGCGCTCGCCGGCCGAACCCGGGAGGCCGCGCCGCTGTTCGCGCGCCTGCTCGGCCGCGGCAACGACCTCGGCCTGTTCGCCGAGGAGATCGACGCGGAGACGGGCGGGCAGCGCGGGAACGTCCCGCAGGGCTTCACCCACATGGCGGTGATCAACCACGCGGTCCGCCTCGCCGAGGCCGCCCGGGGCGGCGAGGAGGCCGCCACCGAGGAGCCCTGCGCGGCCGGGACGGCCCGTGAGGCGTGATCAGGGGTGTCCACCGCTGCGTGAATTTGCTCTAAGGCTGGGCTGAGCGGGCGGCCGCCTCGGGGCCGCCCGCCCGGTCGACTCCTCGAAGCCTCATGCGGGAATCCTGTCGTGGCGGGCGAACCCTTCACCATCACCACCGCGATCTCGTACCCGAACGGCGTGCCGCATATCGGCCACGCCTACGAGGTGATCGCCGCCGACGCCATCGCGCGCTTCAAGCGCCTCGACGGCTGCGACGTGTTCTTCACCACCGGCACCGACGAGCACGGCCTGAAGATCCAGCAGGCCGCCACCAAGGCCGGCATCTCGCCCCGCGCCTTCGTGGACGAGATGGCCCCGCGCTTCCGCGCCATGGCCGAGCGGCTCAACTGCTCGTTCGACCGCTTCATCCGCACCACCGACCCGGACCACATCGCCGCCTCGCAGGCCCTGTGGCGCCGCATGGAGGCGAAGGGCGACATCTACCTGTCGAAGTACGCCGGCTGGTACTCGGTGCGCGACGAGGCCTACTACGACGAGGCCGAGCTCGTCGCCGCGCCGGACGGCACGCGCCGGGCGGAGAAGACCGGCACCCCGGTCGAGTGGGTGGAGGAGGAGAGCTACTTCTTCCGGCTCTCGGCCTACGCCGACCGGCTGCTCGCCCACTACGCGGCCAACCCGGACTTCATCGGCCCGGAGACGCGGCGCAACGAGGTGGTGAGCTTCGTGCGCTCGGGCCTCCAGGACCTGTCGGTGAGCCGCACCACCTTCGACTGGGGCGTGCCGGTGCCCGGTGCCCCGGGCCACGTCATGTACGTCTGGGTCGACGCGCTGACGAACTACATCACGTCCTGCGGCTTCCCGGACGAGGGCTCGCCGCTCTGGCGCCACTGGCCCGCCGACCTCCACGTCATCGGCAAGGACATCACCCGCTTCCACGCGGTGTACTGGCCGGCCTTCCTGATGTCGGCCGGGGTGGCGCTGCCCAGGCGCGTCTTCGGCCACGGCTTCCTGCTCAACAAGGGCGAGAAGATGTCGAAGTCGGTCGGCAACGTGGTCGACCCGATGAGCCTCGCCGACGCCTACGGCGTCGATCCCCTGCGCTACTTCGTGCTGCGCGAGGTGCCGTTCGGCCAGGACGGCAGCTACTCCCACGAGGCGATCGTCAGCCGCCTCAACGCGGACCTCGCCAACGACCTCGGCAACCTCGCCCAGCGCTCGCTCACCATGATCGCGCGCAATTGCGGCGGGCGGGTGCCGGCGCCCGGGGCGCCGGCACCCGCCGACCAGGCGCTGCTCGCCCTCGCGGACGCCCTGCCGGACAAGGCCCGGGCGGCGATGCGCGACCTCGCGCTGCACGCGGTGCTGGCCGAGATCTGGGCCGTGGTGGCGGAGGCCAACCGCTACTTCGCGGCCCAGGAGCCCTGGGCCCTGCGCAAGACCGACCCGGCCCGGATGGAGGCCGTGCTCGCCACCACCGCCGAGGTGCTGCGGGCGGTCGCCATCCTGGTCCAGCCCTTCGTGCCGGCGGCGGCCGAGACGCTCCTCGACCTCCTGGCGGTGCCGGCGCAGGCCCGCCGGCTGGCCGATGTCGGGGCCGCGCACCGGCTCGCCCCCGGGACCGCGCTGCCCGCCCCGCGCCCGGTCTTCCCGCGCTTCGTCGAGCCGGAGGCGTGATGCTGGTCGACAGCCACTGCCACCTCGACGCGCCCGGCCTCGCCGAGCGGCTGCCCGAGGTGCTGGCCCGCGCGGCGGCGGCGGGCGTCGCCCGCATGGTCACGATCTCGACCCGGGTGCGCCGCGTCGCGACCTACCGCGCCCTGAGCGAGGCGAACCCCGCCATCCTGTTCACGGTCGGCACCCACCCCCACCAGGCCGGCGAGGAGCCGGACGTGCCGGCCGACGAGATCGTGGCCCTGTCGCGCCACCCGCGCTGCGTCGCCATCGGCGAAGCCGGGCTCGACTACCACTACGACCACGCCCCCCGGGACGTGCAGCGGCGCGTGTTCCGCACCCACATCGCGGCCGCGCGCGCGAGCGGGCTGCCCCTCGTCATCCACGCCCGCGAGGCCGACGACGACGTCGCGGCGATCCTCGCCGACGAGATGGCCCGGGGGCCGTTCCGGGCGGTGCTGCACTGCTTCTCGTCCGGGCGGCGCCTGGCGGAGGCCGGGGTGGCGCTCGGCCTCTACGTGTCGTTCTCCGGCATCCTCACGTTCCGGCGCTCGGACGACCTGCGGGCCATCGCCGCCGGCGTGCCGCGCGAGCGCCTCCTCGTCGAGACCGACGCGCCGTTCCTGGCGCCCGAGCCGCACCGGGGCCGCCCGAACGAGCCGGCCTACGTCGCCCACACCGCCCGGGTGCTGGCCGAGACCGTCGGGATGGCGCCCGACGCCCTCGCCCGCCTGACCACCGACAACTTCTACCGGCTCTTCGACAAGGCCGCCCCGCACCGCTGAGGTTCTGGCTCCATGCCCACGCTGACCCTTCGCATCCTGGGCTGCGGCTCCTCGGGCGGCGTGCCGCGGGTCGGCTACGGCTGGGGCGCCTGCGACCCGGCCGAGCCGAGGAACCGCCGCCGCCGCTGCTCGATCCTGGTCGAGGGCCGGGCCGGGGCGGGCGGCGATCCGACCTCGGTCCTCGTCGACACCTCGCCGGACCTGCGCGAGCAGCTGCTCGACGCGGGCGTGACGCGCCTCGACGCGGTGCTGTTCACCCACGCGCACGCCGACCACACCCACGGCATCGACGACGTCCGGCCCCTCGTCATCCACATGCGCCGGCGCATCCCGGTCTACGCCGACGCCCTCACCCGCGACCTCCTGACGGTGCGGTTCGGCTACTGCTTCGCCGCCCCCCCGGGCAGCGCCTACCCGCCGATCCTCGACCTCCACGACCTCGCGACCGGCGAGCCCCTGGCCCTCGACGGGCCCGGCGGCCCCGTCACGGCGACGGCCTTCGCGATGGCCCACGGCAACGAGGAGGCGCTCGGCTTCCGCTTCGCCGACGCCGCCTACGCGCCCGACGTCAGCACCATGCCGGACGCCGCCAAGGCGCGGCTGCGCAACCTCGACCTCCTCGTCATCGACGCCCTGCGGGAGACCCCGCACCCGACGCACTACTCGGTCTCGGACGCCCTCGCGCTCATCGAGGAGGTGGCGCCGCGCCGCGCCGTCCTGACGAACCTCCACACCGACCTCGACTACGAGGCCCTGCGCCGCCGCCTGCCGCCGGGCGTGGTGCCGGCCTACGACGGACTGAGCGTGACGGTGGAGGGATAAGGGAGCCGCCGGCACCGCACGGCGCGATGCGGCCCGGACGCCGCGCCGGCGCGCGGCCCCGCCCTCACCCGAACTGCTCGCGCAGGATGCGCTCGTCCATGCCCTGGCCGGGGTCGTGCAGCATGACGAGGGCGGTCGAGCGGTCGAGCTGGGTCTCGACCCGGGCGATGCGGCGGAACTCGGTGTGGTCGGCCACCGCGGCCACCGGGCGGTACTCCGGGTCCTTGACCTCGATGCGGATGCGGGCGTGGTTGGGCAGGAGCACGCTGCCCTGGCGCCGGGGCCGGAAGGCGGAGATCGGCGTCAGGGCGATGAGCTGGGCCGAGATCGGCAGGATCGGGCCGCCGACCGAGAGGTTGTAGGCGGTGGAGCCGACCGGGGTGGCGGCCAGGACCCCGTCGGCGATCAGCTCGGAGAGCCGCACCTGGCCGTCGATGGAGATCCTGAGCTTCGCGGTCTGGTGGGTCTGGCGCAGCATGTAGACCTCGTTCACCGCCCGCGCCGTGTGGGTGAGCCCGTTGACGTCGGTCGCCACCATCAGGAGCGGGTGGACGACGCTGCGCTGGGCGAGCTCCAGCCGCTCGACGAGGTCGTCGGGGTGGAACTCGTTCATCAGGAACCCGACGGTGCCGCGGTTCATGCCGTAGATCGGCTTCCCGGTCCCCATGAAGCGGTGCAGGGCCTGGAGCATCAGGCCGTCGCCGCCCAGCCCCACCACCACGTCCGCCTCCTCGGGCGGCACGTGGTCGTAGGCCCGCATCAGGAGCTCCGCCGCCTCGCGGGCATCCGGCGTCGGGCTCGCGATGAAGGCGATCCGGTTGAAGCGCCGCGCCATGCTGGGGTCCCGCCCGCTCGAGGGAAGCATCGTGGCGTGACGCCCCGCAGCGCCCCCGCGCGTCCGGCGCGCGGCGGCGTCCGGCCGTCATCCCGGCACGAGGCATAGCATGGAGCGTCCGCTTCTCGTCTACACGACCGTCCCGGGGCCCGCGGCGGCGCCCGCGGCGGGGAGACCTTGGCTCGCGGGCGCGGGGGCCGCGGCGGGGAGACCCTGGCTCGCGAGCGCGGCGCCCGCGCCGACGGGGCCGTGCCGGGCATGGGCCCGGAAAGGCGTGCGGGGGGCGCGGCGCGTAGCCCAGGCCCGGCGCCGGCCATCTCCCGGGCGCCGGCCGGGCCGGCGCGGCGCGGGCGCCGCGCCCGAGGGGTCCGCCTACTTCTCGTAGGAGATGCGGTAGATCGCCCCCGCGGTGTCGTCCGAGACCAGCATCGAGCCGTCCGGCAGCGTCGCGAGGTCGACCGGCCGGCCGAGATACTCGCCGCCCTCGGTGAGCCAGCCCTCCGCGAAGGGCTCGGGCTTGGCCGCCGCGCCGTCCTTGCCGATGGGCACGAACATCACCCGGGCGCCGACCGGCGTGGTGCGGTTCCAGGAGCCGTGCTCGGCCGTGAACACGCCGCCCTGGTACTTCGCCGGGAAGGACTTGCCCTTGTAGACGATCATGCCGAGGTCGGCGGCGTGGGGCGGCAGCTCGGCCTTCGGGGGCACCGCGTCGGCCGGCACCTTGTCGTCCTTGTACTCGACCGTGCGCACCGCGCCGCCGCCGTACCACGGGAAGCCGAAGTTCATCCCGGGCTTCGTCGCCTGGTTCAGCTCGCCGGGGGGCTGGTCGTCGCCCATGCCGTCGACCTGGTTGTCGGTGAACCAGAGCGTCCTGTCGGGCGCGAAGTCCATGCCGACCGAGTTGCGGATCCCGGTGGCGAAGACCTCGCGGTTCTTGCCGTCGGCGTCCATCCGGACGATGCCGCCGATGCCGGTCCTGGCGTAGAGGTCGGCCTTCTCCTTCGGCGGCACGTTGTAGGGCTGGCCGAGGGAGACGTAGAGCTTGCCGTCCGGCCCGATGCGGCACATCCGGGCGGTGTGGTTGTAGCTCTCCTCGGCGGCCGGGATCAGCTCGCCCTGCTTGACCACCACGGCGGCGGCGACGTCGGGGCCCTCGTAGAAGAACTCGGCCGCCGGGAAGGCCAGCACCCGGTTCTGCTCCACCACCGTCAGCACGCCGTCGCGGGAGAAGCAGACGCCGTTGGGGATCTTGAAGTCGAGGCCCGGCGCGAAGACCTTGACCTCGTCGGCGACCCGGTCCTTGTCGCGGTCCGTGACCGTGTAGACCCGCGACTTGCGGGTGCCGACGAAGACCACGCCGGCGTTCGGGCCGACCGCCAGGCCGCGGGCATCCGGCACCACGGCGTAGAGCTCGATCTTGAAGCCGTCGGGCAGCTTGATCTTCTGGAGCGTCCGGGCGACGGCGTCGGCGCGCCGGCCGGTCTGGGGCACCATCGGCGGCTCGGCCACGCCGGTGGGGCGGAAGCCCTGCAGCTTCTCCAGGTTGTCGATCTTGGCCTTGGTGTCGCCGGCCGTCGAGGCGTCCTGCTGCGCGAGCGCGGGCGCCGCCAGGGACACGCCGGCGGCGAGCGCCGCCATCAGGATCGTTCTCATGGGCTTCCTCCGCGGGGGACGCCGGCCGTTCGGGCGTGGCCGAGCTTGTCGTGCCCTGTATGACCGGGCGCCCGGATCGCGGCAAGCGGGGCGGGGCGGCCGCGCGTTCACGCCGGCGTGAGCGCGGCCCGGCTCCCGGGGCTCAGCCGCGCAGGGCCGGCGGCAGCACCCGGTCGAACCCCGTCGCGGCCTCGTAGGCGGCGGCGATGCCCAGGAGCTCCAGCTCGCCGTGGTTCCGGGCGACGAGCTGCATCCCCATCGGCAGGCCGGCGGGGCCGAGCCCCACCGGCAGGCTGATCGCCGGGCAGCCCGACATCGTCACCGGGACCACCACCTCCATCCAGCGGTGGTAGGTGTCCATCGTCCGGCCCGCGATGGCGCGGGGCCAGGTGAGGGCGGCGTCGAACGGGAACACCTGGGCGGAGGGCAGCGCCAGCACGTCGAAGCGCTCGAACAGGCGGCGCACGCACTGGTACCAGGCGGTGCGGGTGACGCTGGCGGCGTGGACCGCGTAGGCCGAGACGGCCATGCCCTGCTCGGCCTCCCAGGCGGCCTCGGGCTTGAGCAGGGCGCGCTTGGCCGGGTCGCGCCAGAGCGGCGCCAGGCTCGCCCCGGCGAGCCAGTGGCGCAGCACCAGCCAGGCCTGCCAGATCGCCTCCGGGTCGAAGTCGGGCACCACGGGCTCGATCCGGGCGCCCTCGCCCGCGAGCACCCCGAGGCCGTCCTCGCACAGGGCGAGGACCCCCGGCTCGAAGGGCAGGTGGCCGCCGAAATCCCCGATCCAGCCGACGCGCAGGCCGGCGAGGTCGCGGGCCTGCGGCGCCGCGAACACGGCCGGGTCCTGGCGGATCGCCATCGGGGTGCGCGGGTCGTAGCCGGCCTGGACCGAGAGCAGCAGGCCGAGGTCGGCGACGCTGCGGGCCATCGGGCCGTTGACCCCGAGCGGGGGCAGGAACACCTCGTCGGTGTTGCCCGGGACCCGGCCGCCCGAGGGGCGCAGGCCCAGGACGCCGTTGAAGGCCGCGGGGTTGCGCAGCGAGCCGCCGTGGTCGCTGCCGTCGGCGAGCGGCACCATGCGCAGGGCGAGCGCCACGGCGGCGCCGCCGCTCGAGCCCCCGGCGGTCCGGTCCGGAGCGTAGGCGTTGCGGGTGGTGCCGAAGACCGTGTTGTAGCTGTGCGAGCCGAGGCCGAACTCGGGCACGTTGGTCTTGCCGATCAGGATCGCGCCGGCGGCCCGGATCCGCGCCACGTGCAGGGCGTCCGCCTCCGGCACCGCGTCGCGGAACAGCGGCGAGCCCTGCGTGGTGGCGATGCCGGCGGTGGCCGACAGGTCCTTCACCGCGTGCGGCAGCCCGTGCAGGGGCCCGCGCGGGCCGTCGGCCGCGAGCGCCCGGTCGGCCGCCTCCGCCTCGGCGAGCAGGATCGCGGGGTCGCGCAGGGACACGATGGCGTTCGCGGCCGGGTTGTGCCGGGCGATCTGGTCGAGATGGGCCTGCATGACCTCGCGGGCCGAGACCGCGCGGGCGCGGATCGCCGCCGCGAGGTCCGTCGCGCGCATCATCACGAGGTCGGGGGAGGACGTCATGGCGGCTCCTGCGGCGGCTTCTGCGGCGGCTCCTGCGCGGCGGCCGCGCGTCGCGGGGCGCGGGGGATGCGGGGTCGGGGGCCGCGCGGCCGGCCGCACCGGAGCACGTCCCCGACCCCTCCCGCAAGCCCCGGACCCGCGCCGGCCGGCGCGGCCCCGCCCGGAAACCGGGCAGCTCCGGGCGGCGGCGCTTATTTGAGCGCCGGTCCCGCCCCGTTCGGACCCGCCGGCGGCTGCGCCGGCGGGCGGTCGCGTGTAGTGTCGCGATGGAACGCCCGCCCCGAGACGGGACGTCCGCGAGGGAATGCCGGCCTCCGCCGAGGCCCCGGAGACGCTGAGCCATGCACGATGTCGCACGCGGGCGGGACGCCCGGGGCATGCCCCTGCCGCAGGCCCCTGCGGCCGGCTGGTGGGAGCTGGTTCCCCTGGACCTCTGGGGGGCCGTGCTGGTCGTGATCGCGGCGGGGCTCCTCAAGCTCGCCGGAATCCTGCCCTGATCGTCACCGTGCGGGCCCGGAATCGGCCCACAATGGCCCCGAGCGGCGCGCGACACTCCCGCAACGGAATCGCAACGGGTTTCGCGGCACGATCCCTGCCTTGAGCCTCGATGCGACGTGACGGCTCGCCGGAGGACGTTTCCATGCTGATGGCCTTCATCGGCCGCGTTGCCGAAGCCTGGCGGATTCTCGCCGCATCGGTCCACGACCCCTACCGCCCCGAGCTCCACTACATGCGCGGCCCCGGCCCGCGCTGGCGCCAGCGCCACCCCGAGGGCTGACCGGCCCCCGGGCGCGCGGCGGCGCGCGTCACGGGCCCGCGGCGGCCTGTCCGGGGCCTGCGGCGGCCTGTCAGGGGCCCGGGGCGGCTCCCGGGCCCGCCTCGCAGGCGCCGACCCGGTGCCCGGCCTGCACCTCGGTCATGGTCATGTTCTTGCCGCCGAGCCGCATCGCGATGCGGCCCCGGAAGGCCTCGGGCGCCAGCACGTAGGCGGCGCTGCCCTGAGCCTCGTTGCGCCCCGCGCAGACGATCGCGAAGGTGAGCGCCTCGCCCTCCCGGTGCGGCGGCGTGGCCGGGCAGCGGGCCAGGGGGTTGTTGTCGCCGAGGACGGAGAGGCCGCGGGCGCCGCCGGGATCCGACCCGTCGAGGCAGATCCGGGTCACCTTGCGGGGGGCCGCGTCCTCGACGTGGGGCAGCGCGAGGCGCACCTCGACCTCGTAGGCGCCGGGTCGCAGGCTCACCGGCTCCCCGGCCCGGGCCGGCGCCGCCGCGGCCCCCGCCGCGATCAGGCCCGCCGCCGCGATCCCACGCCCGATGCCCATCGCCCGCCTCCGGTCGCCCGCCCGCGCGACGATCACTCGGACGCGCCCCCGCCGCGCCCCGTTTCTTGCCCGCGAATTCCCGGGCCCATCGCGTCCCCGGGCGACCCGCGACCCCGCGCGGGACCCCGGCGCCGCGCCCGTCGCGCCGTCGCGCGATTGGAGCGCAAGAGCCGGGGTGCCGCGCGCCGGCAAACCGCGCGAGAGTGGGGCCTCGAGGGATGCCGGCGGGTTGCCGGCGTCGCCCAGGTTGGCAGGAGACCCCATGCGCGTTCCGGACTTCGACACCCCGCCGGCCCCGGGCGGCCTCCCGCGGGACGGCGCGCCCCGGGGGGACGGCGCGCCACAGGACGACGCCGCGCGCTTCGCCGCGCTCGCCCGCCGCGACCGGGAGGCGGACGGCACCTTCGTGTACGCCGTGCGCACCACCGGCGTGTACTGCCGGCCGAGCTGCCCGGCGCGGCCGGCGCGGCGGGAGAACGTCAGCTTCCACCCGACCTGCGCGGCCGCCGAGGCGGCGGGCTTCCGCCCCTGCCGGCGCTGCCGGCCGAACGAGCCCGCCCTGGAGGAGCGCCAGGCCGCCGCGGTCGCCCGCGCCTGCCGGCTGATCGAGGAGGCCGAGACCCTGCCGGCCCTCGAGGCGCTCGCCCGCGCGGCCGGCATGAGCCCCTTCCACTTCCACCGCGTCTTCAGGAGGATCGCCGGCGTGACCCCGAAAGCCTACGCGGACGCCCACCGGGCGGGCCGCCTCGCCACCGGCCTGCGGGAGGCCGGGACCGTCACGGAGGCCATCTACGAGGCCGGCTACGCCACGGCGAGCCGCTTCTACGCCTCGTCGAACGGGCGCCTCGGCATGACCCCCACCGCCTACCGCGACGGCGGCCGCGGCGCGGCGATCCGCTTCGCGGTCGGCGCCTGCTCCCTCGGCGCCATCCTGGTGGCGGCGACCGACCGGGGCGTGTGCGCGATCCTGCTCGGCGACGATCCCGACGCCCTGGTGCGCGACCTCCAGGACCGCTTTCCCCGGGCCGAGCTGACGGGCGGCGACGCCGCCTTCGAGGCCACGGTCGCCCAGGCGGTCGGCCTCGTCGAGGCGCCCGGGGAGGGCCGCATCGCCCTGCCGCTCGACATCGGCGGCACCGCCTTCCAGCAGCGGGTCTGGCAGGCCCTGCGGGCGATCCCGCCCGGGGCGACCGCGACCTACGCGCAGATCGCCCGGGCGATCGGCGCGCCCTCGTCCGCCCGGGCGGTGGCGCTGGCCTGCGGCGCCAACCCCCTCGCGGTGGCGATCCCCTGCCACCGGGTGGTGCGCCAGGACGGCGCCCTGTCGGGCTACCGCTGGGGCGTCGCCCGCAAGCGCGCGCTCCTGACCCGCGAGGGCGCCCCGGGGAGCGCGCCGTGAGCGGCCGACCCGCGGGGGCCCCCGGGGCGGGTGACGCCGCGCCCGCCGATGCCGCGGGCGGGGCGGACCCGGTCGCCGGGCTGGACTGGGACCGGATCGCCGCGGACCTCGACGGGTTCGGCTGCGCCGCCACCGGGCCGCTCCTCGACGGGGCGGCCTGCGCGGCCCTGCGGGCGCTCTACGCCGAGGAGGCGCCCTTCCGCAGCCGGATCGTGATGGCGCGGCACGGCTTCGGGCGCGGCGAGTACAAGTACTACGCCTACCCGCTGCCGGGTCCCGTGGCGGCCCTGCGGGCCCCGCTCTACGCCCGGCTGGCGCCCCTCGCCAACCGCTGGAACGACCAGATGGGGATCGGCGTGCGCTACCCGGCCGAGCACGCGGCGTTCCTGGCGCGCTGCCACGCGGCCGGGCAGGCGCGGCCGACGCCGCTGCTGCTGCGCTACGGGCCGGGGGACTACAACTGCCTGCACCAGGACCTCTACGGCGAGCACGTCTTCCCGCTCCAGGTGGCGATCCTGCTCTCCGAGCCCGGCCGCGCCTTCACGGGCGGCGAGTTCGTGCTGACCGAGCAGCGCCCGCGCATGCAGTCGCGGGCCGAGGTGGTGCCGCTCGGGCAGGGCGAGGGCGTGATCTTCGCGGTCCGCCACCGCCCGGTCCAGGGCGCGCGCGGCCCCTACCGGGTCACCCTGCGCCACGGGGTCAGCCGGGTGCGCTCGGGCGAGCGCTACACCACCGGGATCATCTTCCACGACGCCGCGTGAGGCGCGCGGGCCGGCCCGCGCGCCCGCGCCTTCGGGCCGCGGGCCCCGCGCCGCCCGCGGGCCGAAGGCGGCC